>JBEPVN010000001.1:0-101228 GCA_041691015.1 Parachlamydiaceae bacterium
TATATAATACGCTTAAACGTGTATGTATAGATTTTTATAGATTTTTATGAGCGGCGTCGCCATCTTTCGTCTTTCTGGTATCCGATGGATGGAAGCTCCAAAATTTCTTTGGAAAAAAAGAAAGAGATATTGCAGAAATCTCATGTCCTGAAAATAAAATACATTTGGTCCTTACCTGTCATAAATGCCCCCTCATTCAAGTTAAGAATACATTAGAATATGTAATAGAAAATATGTTCATGCAGGCATACAACGATTTATTTTATAAATACAGTTCAGGAATATTAAGTGAAAAAGAGCAAATTCAATGGAATATTATTGAACAAATGAAACAGGATCATTTTCCGAATTCCGCGACTACGACTCCAGAGGAGTACTCACAAAAAATGAGGGAAGATTGGGATGAAATGGACAAAGAACTATCAGCCTTGCACGAAAGTGCAAAACGCGAAAAAGACATAATCAATGAATTGAGGATAAATATCGACGCAGAATTTAAATCATGGAATTTTAAATCAAAGTAAAGTTTTTTTTAAGGTAATTACTTATTTTAGTAATTACTTTAAATCACATGAGGGCTCTAAAGGCATCTGGAAAGTAAAGAATGAGGTCTGATGCCATCATGCAATAGGATGTTTTGTCATGTGCAGCAATTTCCCCAGAAATTCCATGCAAAAAAGTTCCGAGCAATGCAGCTTCGTGGCATTCAAGTCCTTGCGCTAAAAGTGATGCAATAAGACCTGTCAAGACATCGCCGCTACCAGCTGTTGCCATTCCGGGATCACCCGTAACATTGATGTAGATCGGTTGATTTTTTTGGAAGATAAACGTAGGACCGCCTTTTAAAACGAGGGTTACTTCATTAATTTCAGCAAAAGCCTGGCAAGCGCCTAAAAATGCTCGGTCTAGCTTTTGTTTTGTCTTTACCCCTAAAAGTCTCTCCATCTCTCCTTTATGCGGCGTTAAAATCACATGCTCTGGTAAATTAATTTTGTTTTCCGATAAGATATTCAAGGCATCCGCATCAATGACGGCAGGTTTTGTGAGATGGGGCAATATTTTTTTTAAGAGTTTAACAGTTTGCGCTTCTTTTCCAATCCCTGGACCTACAAAGACAGCTGTTGCTTGATTTAAATGATCCAAAACAAACTTATGGTCCTTTTCTTGGAAGGCAATTTTTATAAGTTCGTAGGGTGCATTCAAAAGCTCATTTTGCATCTCTTCCCTAAATAATAGCTTGACGATGCCGCTACCTGAGCCTAAAGCTGACCATGAAGAGAGAAGGGCAGCTCCAGGCATTCCTTTAGAGCCTGCAAAACCTGCAACAAACCCCGCCTCATATTTATTGCGATTTCTTTCGATATGTGGCATAAGAGGCCTCATCATGGAAGCATCCAGCATCACATAGTCTGTTTTTGCTTGTTCAATGAATTTATGAGGCAGCCCAAAATCAATGTATTTTAAGTTTCCGACATGGTTCCAACCATCTTCCAAAAAAAAGCCGACTTTTGGAAGACCAAGAAAAGCCGTTTCATCTGCAACAATTGTTTGATAGGAGGCAACTCCTGTGTCGCCGTTTAAGCCAGATGGGATGTCTATTGCAATTAAGGGACAGTTGGATGCGTTAACTTTAAAGATGATGGAAGCTAAGGGCTCTTCAATTTCACCGGAAAATCCCGTTCCAAAAATGCCGTCTATGACAAGTCCGTTTAAAGGGAGAGCAAAATCATCAAGCGATAAAACTTCCTTTACAAGTCCGCCAGCGTTAAAAAATTTGGTTTGGTTGAATTGGCAAAGAGGAGAGCAGCTTTTGAAAGTAAATAATTGAAGGGCATCCACGCTGTAGCCCATATTTAGGAGGTGAATCCCTGCAACATAGGCATCTCCTGCGTTGTTGCCTTTTCCGCAGAGTAAAACTACTTGTTTTACAATGTCATTTCTTTCGATAAAACTGTGCACAAGCCTTGCAATTTGCAAGCCAGCCTCATCCATAAATTCCACATCGATAGAACCGTTTAAGATAGCTTCCGATTCAATTTTGGCCATTTGCTTGGATGAGACAACTTTCATATTGTTTACCTTTTTATAAATGCTCTTCTTTAATTTCCCGCTGCATCAGTTGAGAAACAGCCTGCTGCAACGGCAACTCTTCATAGATGATTTTATAGACCATTTCTGCAATCGGCATCGCAATATTGGAATTTTTTGCTGTTTGCAAGGCTGAAATACAGGTGTACGCACCCTCTACAACCATTTGAATTTTTTCTTTTGCTTCTTTTGGGCTTAATCCTTGTGCTAAAAGATAGCCGAAACGATAGTTTCTACTCATGACAGAGCTGCAAGTCACGCATAAATCTCCCATGCCAGATAGTCCATGAATGGTCTCTTGTTTGGCTCCCTTGGCAACAGCTAATTTTTTAATTTCATGGAGCCCCCGAGTCATTAACGCAGCTTTTGCGCTGTTACCAGCTCCCAAGCCCTCTGATATTCCGCAGGCGATCGCAATGATATTTTTTAAAGCCCCCCCATAGGAGACTCCTAAAATATCGCTATTTGGGTAGACCCTAAAAAAAGGAGTCGTAAAAGTCTCGCACAAGATCTTCATTGTATCTGGATTAAATGCGGAACCAACAACTGATGTCGGAAGACTGCGCACAACCTCTGCTGCGTAGCTAGGTCCGCTTAAAAATCCAACTTGCGAGCGGATTTTTTCGCCCAAGACTTCAATTGCAACTTCTGGAAGAATGAGCCCTGTGTTTTGCTCGATTCCTTTTGATGTTAAAATGATTGGGCAATCAATCGTTTTAATTTCTTTAATCTGGCTAAAAACGGGTCTTAAACCAGCTGAAGTGACAGATTCTACCAGCATATCGATGCCGTCCAAAGCAACACTTAGATCCGTTGTAAAGCTCATATTCTTATGAGCTTTAGCTCCCGGTAAAAAAGGATGTTCCTTAAAGGCTGCAAGGTCATCTCTTAAACTTAGCTTTGTTGTCCATGAGATAACCTCATAGCCTTTTTCTGCAAGTAAGGAGGCAAGACAAAAGCCCCAACTGCCTGTTCCTAAAACAGCGATTTTCATAAAACATTTCCTTCAAGATTCAATGTAATGTTCCTTCGGAATTTCTTTTCCTTTCCATTTTGAAATAAGCGCATCATTTGGATAATAGAACTCTTGAGCTATTTCAAAAGGCTTTAAAACAGGATTTTTTTTGCCTGTTATATCGGTGATGGTTTTATAATCAAGCTCTTGCATGTCTTTTTGGACAGTCTCAAGGCTTTGGTTCCCGGTTAAATTTTTTAAAGGGGAAAAACAGCTTTTGCGCGGATATTCCATAATCCGGACATTTTTAGCAAAAGGCAAAACATCAAAAATAAATTTTTCAAATTTCCAGCCGTTTGGAACTTCTGATTTTTCTGTTTTTCCGCTTTTACTCAAATAAGAGACTGCTTTTTTAGCCTTGTGCAAGGGAATTTCATTTTCGAGATTTCCGATTTTTTTGATAAAATCCATGGAAAAAGAAAAAAGACTGATATTTGCAAAGCCGTGATATAATTTCCCCCCGCCATCTTTTTTAAATCGCTCTTCATCGCTTATTTCAGAATATTCCACAACATCTACGAAACGATCTTTTTCTACAAGGATTCCGACCGCCTCTTCCGGATTTTCGCGTTTTATGCATTTGATGACGACATCTGCATTTTGCTTGGATTGCAACATTAAGAGCTTCATATCAAAAGGATCAGCAAGGGGGTTATCTATTAGCACATAGCTTAAAAATCGCACCCCTTGTTTTTGCCACTCATCATAAATTCCGCTTTTTACAAACTCATTTAAGCTACTTCCGTTACCGTCTGGACCCACTGCTATTTTGTATGGGGTTTCAAGAAAAAGATCACCTTTTTTATCCAGTAGGGGTAAGTTTTTTTGAGAAAAAAAAGAGACTTGTCTTTCATTCAACCCAAAAAAATTGTTTTTTATAAAAAAATCTTTTGTTTCAAGGTCATTTGCCTCAGATGTCATGATCGCAATAGGCAATGCCTTACTCACAAGTTTACTTGCAGCCAACACTTTTTCTGCAAAAATCTGAAAGAGACTCTTTTTTTTTACAGGAGAAACTATAAAGATTCCTTTTGGTCCTTCAAATTGAAGTCTTGATCCTTGACCACCAGCTACAAGTAAACAGCCAAAATTGCCTTCTGAAAGAAGTTTTTTTGCTTCAACTTCATCTTTATTATCTTCAGATTTAATGACTTTAGTTAAGGGATTGAATTTTTTTGGGGTGGGTGGAACTTGAAGAATTAATTTCTGCTGTTTTTGGTACGTAGCAAGATCTATTTGTTCGATTTGGTTCAGGAGGGATTGTTTTTCATGCGGGGTTAGTTCATTAAAAAAATTAAGAAGATGCTCCTGACTTACTGATTTAAGTTTATTAAGGGCATCGCTGTATTGCATGAGAAGTCTATTCCTTATTTTTTTACATGTTAACATCCGTACACTTTTTTTTATAGGTAATATCATGCCAGTAAAAAAAGCTTTAAAAAAAAGAGGTGAGACGTCACATTCAAGTTTTAACCCTTAACTTTAAGTTTTTTATTATGCCCGATCAGGATTTAGCAGAGCTTACAGGAAGAATAGAAAAAACCGCTCCTATTTTTCAAAATATAAAATCCGAAATTGCGAAAGTGATTGTCGGGCAAAAAGAAATGGTGGATAGGATTTTGGTAGCTCTACTCGCAGACGGTCATATTTTACTGGAAGGACTTCCAGGGCTTGCAAAAACAATGACCGTAACAACTCTTGCAAAAGTAATTTCTGCGGATTTTAAGCGCATCCAATTTACACCGGACTTACTCCCTGCGGACTTGATTGGAACTTCGATCTATAATCAAAAAGACGGAGTCTTTACTATCAGTAAGGGGCCTATTTTTACAAATATCTTACTTGCAGATGAAATCAATAGAGCTCCTGCAAAAGTGCAGTCTGCGCTTTTGGAAGTAATGCAGGAGCATCAAGTGACGATAAGCGGAGAGACTTTTAAAACAGGGAATCCTTTTTTGGTTCTTGCAACGCAAAATCCGATCGAACAGGAAGGAACATACCCTCTTCCAGAAGCGCAAACCGACAGATTCATGCTCAAAATAGTCATTGATTATCCAAGCCGCGATGAAGAAAAAATTATTTTAAGCAAAATAGGAACAATGAGTGATTTGCCAACGATCAATCCTGTAATTACAGGAGATGAGCTTTTGAAAATGCGTAAACTTGTCAATGAAGTGTACATTGATGATAAAATCATCGAATATATTTTAAACATCATTTTCGCAACGAGATACCCTAAAAAATTCAAAGTCGATATTGAAGGGTTGTTAATGTTTGGGGCCTCTCCAAGAGCTAGCATTGCCCTAAAAAATGCCGCAAAAGCACACGCCTTTTTAAATGGAAGGGCGTTTGTTACGCCGCACGACGTCAAACAGCTTGCACATGAAGTGTTAAGGCATCGTTTAAGACGCTCCTATGAGGCAGAGGCTGATGATGTCTCCTCAGATGAGATCATCGATACAATTCTTAGTACTTTAGCGGTCCCTTAAAAATGCCATCTCTTCCGATTCAAGTTTTAAAAAAAATCCGTAAAATCCAAATTCAGACAACAAGGCTTGCAAAAGATTTGCTTGCAGGCGCTTATCTTAGTGCATTCAAAGGTAAAGGCATGGAGTTTGAAGATGTCAGAATTTATGAGCCGGGAGATGAAGTGCGAAACATTGACTGGAAAGTCACTGCGAGGATGAATCAGCCCTACGTCAAGAATTTTAGGGAAGAGCGGGAAATTAATGTGACGATTGCAGTAGATGTTTCTGCATCTTCTTTATTTGGAAGCGGTACAAGACTTAAAAGTGATTTGATTGCTGAAATTGCTGCTTTAATTGCATTTTCTGCCATAAAAAATAATGACAAAGTAGGACTCATTTTATTTTCTGACAAAATCGAAAAATATATTCCTCCAAAAAAGGGCGTTAGGCATGTTTTGTCGATCATTATGGAGCTTTTGATTTTTAAGCCAAAAAATTTGAAGACAGACATTGCAAATGCCTTAAATTTTATCGGAAATGTGACGAGAAAATCTGGCGTTTATTTTTTGATCTCTGATTTTATCGATAAGGACTTTTCGATGGAAGCTGCATTAATTGCAAAAAAATGCGACCTTATCGCAATTGGACTTACTGACCTCGCAGAAATTAAACTACCGCCGTTGTCTTTGGTAACACTAAAGGACTTGGAAAAGCAAACGGAGGAGCTGTTTGATTTTTCAAGTCCTGAAATAAAGCAAAGTTATGAACTACACGCAAATGAAAGAATTAAGGCTGTCAAATCCTTAATGGCAAAAATAAATGCCGGTTTTATCGACATCAGAACAGACAAACCTTATTTATTAGAGATCGTAAAGTTCTTTAAGATCCGTGGGAAAAAAAGAAGATGATGTCTCATTACCTTAAAATATTACTCTGTGCGATCTCATTTAATCTCTCTTCTGACGAGTTTATGGGTAAGCCGGAGGGCTTTCTTGACTTATCCAAAATATCCCATGTTGAGATGGATGATTTAAATGAAAAAACAATGGAAGCGGATCTCTTTAGCCTGCCGGAGCGAAACTTAAAAATAGGCAGGGAAAAGGCATTTCCATGGAATAAGTTTTTTTTACTTTCGCTCGCAATTTTAACTTTTATTGCTTTAAGGCTCTTTCCAAGAGAAAAGAAACTGTCTATTGAAGATATAAGCGCAAGTAATAAAGCTCAAAATAGATTAGAGGCTATTTCGTTAGAGGAGCTTCCTCCATCTGAATTTTATGAAAAAATACTTTATGTCCTCAAAATTTATATGGAGGAGCGCTATCAGATCAATGCTCCTGTAAAAACTAGGGAAGAGTTCATCAATTCCTTAAAAAATCTCGAGCTTTCTCAAAAAATTCCTGAGCTTGCATTGTCTGAATTATTAAAATTAGCGGACCTTGTCAAATTTGCGCGTCACGCACCGACCACAAAAGATTGCGATGATGCCTACACCATGGTTGAGAACATCATCCAGCAATAACTTAAAAAAATAAGCTCCAGTGGCATCATAAAAGGCGCAAGCTTTTTTTAACAGAGAGACTAAAGAGGCTAAAGTATCAACACAACGTGGTGATACTTTAGCCTCTTTAGTCTCTCAAAAACGCTTGCACCTTTTATGATGCCACTGGAGCTTACTTTTTGGGCTCTATCTGGATGCCGAGGATTTTCCAAGTCTCATTTTCCAAGGCAAGCTGGATATTGATATTTCGTACATCGCCCTCTTTTGATGTGATCACGCCCTTGTAATATCCGATCTTGTTTTGGATATACACTTCAGTAACAGACAGGGTATTGTGATTGCCAAGAACAGAATTTGACTTTACAAAAAGCTTAAAGTTTTGCAAAGGGGTCACTCTTTGAAATTGCTTGGAAGTATA
This sequence comes from Parachlamydiaceae bacterium, assembly GCA_041691015.1. GTDB lineage: Bacteria > Chlamydiota > Chlamydiia > Chlamydiales > Parachlamydiaceae > JBBSJT01. Next base: position 7,488 of record JBEPVN010000001.1, read on the forward strand.
GATAAAGTAAGCCTTTTCATAATCCAATCTTTTTAAAGCGTCGAACTCATTATCGATTGCTTGTAAAAGCGGCAGATATTCATCTTGAGATGGCGGAATTAACGAATATCTTTCACCCAAATCCTTTAATTTCTCGTTATCTGCAAAGGCTGAAAAAGAAATTATAGAGCATAAGACCAAGTTAAAAAGGTGAATAAACGGCGTAAAATTTAATAAGCTGATCCGCTTTTTTTTGATTGAATTTTTTAAGTTCTTCATAAAGCCTCAAACCTTTTGCATTAAAGCCTTGTTGAAAATAAAGTACGCCTAGTTTGTAGAGGGTATCTTTATCGTCTGGATTAATTTTTAAGACTGTCTCATACTCATTTATCTCTTCAATGGGCATTTGAAGGTCATGGTAGCTGAAAGCGAGTTGTTTGTGAACCCATGGGTCATTTGGCGCATAGTCGCAGATGATTTTAAACTCTTCAATGGCGCGCTCTGCCGTTAATCTAAATTTTTGCTCCATAGCACTTGATATTTTTAAAGGATTTTTTTGTTTTTCATCCCTACCCTGCTCGATTTTATCAAGACACGCATAAAGACCAGAAAGCATGACATAGGCATTGGCAAGGGCCGCATGGGCAGCTTGGCTTGTAGGTTCGCATTTGACGATCTTGATATGTTCATCGACAGCTCCAAGCAGCAAAAGCTCTTTCATTTTATGAACATCTTCAAAGAGCCACCAAGAGCTGAAATTTTCTAAAGCATTGTTTAAACTACTCGAATTATTTGCTAAAAATTTCGGAAGCTTAAAGCTTTTTGATTCTTTATTATGCAAAGTATTGGCAAGTTTGCAGTAAGCGTTTGCAAGAGTGACATATTTTTCAAGATTTCCCTCTTCGTAATGAAAAAGCGCTTTACAGTTTTTTTCATAACTTTTTTTGAGCTCTTCCAATTGGATTGGTTTTTGTGTTTGGAAGTAGAGCCTTAAAATAAAATACGAAAAAAATGTCAGGAAAATAAAACCGAAACTGAAGGCAAGTAATGCTGAATCTGCTAAATAACGAAATGAAAAAATAAGAGTGATGATTTCAGCAAGTCCCAAAAAAAGAAAAAAGAGATTAAATTTGACGTAAGATGTTAAAAGACGATCAAGTTTTGGAAAAAGCGGTTCTATCACTTTTTTTATTTCAGTATCGGTCGCGCATTTTGTATAAGAATGCGGAATTTCGTAATCCAGACTGGAAACATTCATAATATAAGCTTATAGGTCTATAAGGACTAATTTCTCAACGTTTTTGTTCTTGGAGTCTTTAATTTCTTGTAAATAGAAAATAATTAGGCCTGTAAAAACAATCATCGCGGACAAATAAAAAGGCCATGTAATAACCTCTCCAAGGTAGAGCCACCCAAAAAATGCGGAAAAAAACGAAGTGGTAAAACCGGCAACAGACATGAATGTGGCAGAATATTTTTTTAATAATTCGCCGTACAAATTATAGCAAATAAAATTTGATATGATGATGAGTGCAAATGCGGACATCAAAAATGGCATCCATGAAGAAACGGGCAATGGATCCCATGTTTCTGCAAGTGTTGAATGAAAAAGAGCCATTGCACCGCCGATCAACATGCTAAGACCGTTTGCCATAAAGGGAGTGTAGCCATTTTCTTTGACAAGTTGGCCAAGTAAAATCCAGCCATAAACACTTGAGATCACTGCGCCAATTACTGAAAGCTCGGCAAAAGATAAGTAAAGCAAATGTCCTGTTTGTTCTTCCACTGCAGTCTGGCTTAACAGGATAGGAATAAAGCCTGCAAATCCTATAAGGAGGCCAACCCACTTTTTTAAGGAGAGTTTTTCAGAAAAAATGGCATAAGAGAGAATTGCAGATACAAAAGGCGAGAGGCTATAAATAAAGCATGTTTTAAATGAAGTTAAATGTTTTAAGCCCCAGAATTCAAAGACGTTAGTCAGGTAAATATTAAAAAGCGCTAAGCGGAAAATACGGAAAAAATGTTCTTTTTTGAACGTGAAAGATTCCCGGTAAAAAATGTATTGGAATGCAAGCATGAGAATACCTGCAAGCATCATACGTGTTCCAACAAAGAAGAGAGGTTCTGAATATTCAAGACCTGTTTTTGCGATTGTAAAAACACTTGCGAAAAGAGCGTAGAGTAGGATCACATAAAACATTAGTTAGGCTTTGGTTCAATTATTTTTAAAATTTTTAAAATACTCGGGCTCGGATTTTGTATGAGTTTTAAATTGTTTAAGGCAATGGCAAAATTTCCAAGTTCAAAAGCGCTTAAACCGGCAATTTTACAAGCTTCTTTGTTGTGTGGATCTATTGCTACAACAAAAGAGGCTCTTTCATAAGCTTTATCGTAAAGGGACCTTGAAAAAAAGTAGCTTGCATCATCAAGCAGCTGATTTTTTTCTTGTTCATCATATATGTTAACAGCTTTCAATTTCAAGGTTTTTACGATGTGCAGGATATGGAAGTACTCATGGACGAGGTCTTCCTTTACGGCTTTTTTATGGATGAAAGAGACCGTGGTCTCCAAAGCTTCTAAAACAGCGGTTTTGTTCTCCGGAATTTCATAGGCTGCTTCAAAAAGCATTGTGGCTTTGTTATATTCTTTTTCAACAAGCCATAATACTTTGGCGCTGTTTACTAATTTTTTTGCGAAATGGACTTTGTTTGCTTGAGACTTTTCAAGAGGCTTCCATAAGTTGATGCAGCTTAAAATACTTTCTATTTTGTCTTTATTGCTTAAAACCATTTCAAGACTAAAATCTGCTATTTCTGTAACAAACGCATCATTTGTAAAGGTGCAGTCTGAATTTAAACTTTTGTTTAGATGGATATGTTGGACAAGCTTTTCAAAATCTTTTTCGCGAAGCTTTTTTTTCATCATTTCACTGACATTGTAAAGCAGCTTGACATGAAGATCTCCATCTGTTTTATTTATGAGATTCAAGGCCTCAACAGGTGTCTTAAGAGCCAATTTTTGATCGATTACTTTGGATAGACAAGAGGAGCAAGAGTTCACATTATCGATCCAAAAAATTTCATCAAGAAAGGCGAAGTTATGGGAAAATCGGTTCCAATCATTTGTTTTTGCGTAGTTGAAAAAATCTTGTTCTAATTCTAAAAGATTTGCTTTAAATTTATTAACAATAATTTCTTTGTTTTTAATTTTTTTTAATTCTAACAAATAGTTGGTTTCGTTTTTAAAAGGAGTATTGCAATATTCTTTTAAGTAGATATATGCCTTTAAAAAATAAATCGAATCTAATTCCTCATGCGTTAGCTTAATTTTTTGATTATTGTCCAACATTTGATGAGCGAGGTTAAACCTGTTAGTTTCAATCAGGCAATGGATGATCTGAAATTCAAGAAAAATCTTGGTAAATTGTTTTTCAAAAGAGCACTTCATCCAAGGGGATAATGAAAAAAAAGTTTGATGCTTTTGGAAAAAGGCAAGCGCCTTTTCATGATCTTTCTCTAAGAGAGCCTCAATTCCTTTGAATAAGTCTATATATTGGCTGGATTTTCCTAAATTTTTATTGGAATTTTGGAGCTGCTTTAAACAAAGCATTTCATCTTTTAGAGTTTTTAGGTCATTTTGAAGATAAGCATTAAATGCTAAATTTAAGTGAATTTCTAATAATTCTTTGAAATTTTTGCCAATTTTATGAGGTTTTAGGGCTTTTTTGAAGAAAAACGTCGATTTTTCAATATTTTTGTCTTCTCTTAAAATATAACCTTGAAAAAGAGGGTATTTATAAGAATTTGAATCTTTTTCTAGTTCTTCGGTAAAAGCAAATGCCATTTTATAGTTGGATTCTTTAAAAAAAAGGTAAGCCTTATCATCGCCGCTTGTGGAATCAGAACCAATAAGCAGAATGACTGTAAGAGCGTATATAGAAATAAGGCCTGCGCAAATAGCAGCTTTTATATAAGACGTCATGAAAAAAAATCCTTTTGTCAATATGATATTCTAAATTTTATTAAGATTCAATAAAAAAGTAGCTTAAATAATTAATAAAATTGTTATAATAAAACTAAGGTATTATAGTTATTAAATCTAATAATGTGGTGTCTCAATGCAAAAATCAAAAATCGTATTAATAGAAGATGAAGAAGATACTGCAATTTTAATTAAACTGCAGGCTGAAATTTTAGGGTATAAGATTATTGTCGAGGTAGATGGTCTTAATGGATATGGATTAATTGAAAAAGAAAGACCGGATCTTATCATTTTGGATGTCTCTTTGCCGGGATTAAGCGGTCTTGATATTTGCCGTAAGTTAAAGAGCGATGATGAGCTAAAAGATATTCCTATCATCCTGATATCCGATAAAACAGATGAAATAGATATTATTTTAGGATTGGAGCTTGGGAGTGATGACTATGTGACTAAGCCTTTTTCTCCAAAAGTGCTATTTTCGAGGGTTAAGGCAATTCTTAGACGGAAGGAGTCCTCTTTAGTAAAAGCTCCAAAACTTATTGAATTCGGACCGTTTATCCTAGAAGCTGACCATTACATCGTGAGACGGGGAGATAGTGTCATTGCGCTTACTCTGTCTGAATTTGGGATCTTAAAAAGACTTCTCTTAAATAAAGGTAAAGTTTTAACCAGAAATCATCTCTTGGATGACATTCAAAATAGCGATGCTTTCGTGGTTGACCGCAACATTGATGTGCATATTGCTTCCTTACGCAAAAAACTCGGCAAAGACTTCGATTCCATCAAGACTGTCCGCGGCGTCGGTTACCGCTTCGTAGAAAGCTAGACCAAAAAAGCCGTCTCTGTTAAAAAAAGCTTGCACCATTTTGGATTGAACAGAAGCCCCCTGCTTAAGCTGGGGGATTATTCACGAGGTTCTACTCTTCTTTTAAGTTGCGGATAGAGTTGATGCGCTCCTTATCGATGCGGAGGGAAATGATTTTTTGCTTTGATATTTGGACTTTGCCGTCTCTTTTTTTACCGAATCTGGAAACATATTTTTTCTCTGTTAAACACACCTCCGCAAACGTTTCATCTTTTGCCTTACTATAAAAGCAAGCAAGCGCTGCAGCATCCAGAATGGTTTCAGCATCCACTTCAGAGCCTTTTTTCCGCACAATGACGACATGGGAGCCTGGATAATCTTTCACATGCAGCCACAAATCAGATCCTTTTGCGTATTGAAATGTCAAAGCATCATTTGCTTTACTGCTTTTGCCGACAAGGATCTTAAAACTGGCTTTTGATTGATACTCTCTGTAGGGTAGTGGGGGAGCGTTTTTTTTCTTTACAGCTTTTTTTTCGGGAAATAGCAAACGAAGTTCTTTTATATCCTTGACAAGTTCCAGCTTATTCAAGGCTTCTTGTGCGGATTGAAGGCGGTTTTCAGTATGTATAATCTGTTTTCTTTGGTGTTCAATCCCGTTTTTTAATTTTTTTGCTTTTTTAAAATAAGCTGTAATCTGATCCTTAGGGCTTTTTTTAGGGTCTAGAACAAGGGAGATTTGTTCGTTGTCCAATTCCCAGTCTGAAACTATGATTTGATCCATCCCTTTTTTTAAAAGAGAAAAATGAGCTTGCAAAAGAGTAGCCTCATGATGGAATTTTTCCCATTTAAGGCAATCGTTTAAGCTTTCTACTGATTTTGCATAACTTTTGTTTAAGCGCTTTATCAAAGTGATCAGGGAGGCTTTAATAAACTGTTTCTTTTTTTCAAAAGCTATTTTTAGTTCATCGCAAGCTGAAAATTCATTTTTGTGATCCATAGTGAGATAAAAATATCATAACCGTATTTTTTGTTCTTGATAAAAAACTCATAATCAGCAATAATCTTGAATTCTTTGCACCGGTAGCTCAATTGGATAGAGTACTCGGCTACGAACCGAGAGGTTAGAGGTTCAATCCCTCTCCGGTGCAAGTTTTCTTTAATCTTCAAGGCTTAAAATGATCATTAAAGCCATACCTTCTGGACCCTTCGAAACTAACGCATACATCATATCCTGCAAAGAGACTTTAGAGTCAGCTATTATCGATCCCGCACCGGAATCTTATCCCTTAATCGTTAAGTATTTGAATGATAATGACCTAAAGCCTGTTAAAATCATTTTGACCCACTCTCATTGGGATCATATCGCAGATGTTGCCCCTTTAATAGAGCGTTATAATATCCCTGTTCTGATCCATTCTGAAGATCTCCAAAATCTGGAATTTCCAGGATCCGATGGCCTACCTTGTTGGATTTCCTTTAAGGGCGTCAAACCAGACATTCTTTTATGCGAGGGAGATCTCATTGCTATCGGCAAGTTAAATTTTACTGTTATCCACACTCCAGGACACACTCCGGGTGGTATTTGCTTATATAGTGAAAGAGAAAGAACACTTATATCGGGAGATACTTTATTCAAAGGCTCCATCGGTAATATTTCTTTTCCAACTGCACGACCAAAGCTCATGTGGGCATCTTTGAAAAAGCTTGAAAAACTCCCTTTAGATACTGTTGTTTACCCAGGACACGGGGAAAAAACGACCATAGGCTCAGAATCTTGGCTTTCTAAAGCAGAACAAATCTTCGGTAATTAATAATATTAAACTCCTTTTAATAGCAGTTGCTATATTAATTTATTATAAAGTATAATTATTATATAATAATTTAGTTTATTTGGAGATTTATATGCGGGTAAATCCTAATGATGAAGTAAATAAAGCTCTTAATGTCATTCATTCTTTTGTAACAAAGAAAGATGTAGACATGACTCCGAGCGCTAAACTTCCAAGGTCTCTAGTCGTTCAAAGAGAACTTCAAGCAAAACCTACTCAATTCAAAGAAAAAACAACAGAATTTATGCAAAGAACTGCAAAAACAGTTCTTGGGACAGCTCTCGTAATCGGGGGTGTTGCAGGAACTCTCGTGCTTTTTCCTTTGGGGCTTTTGGCATCAGCTGCTGGTTACACTCTTGGTAAAGCTGTCAAAGAAATTCATAAAAAAGTATCTCATCAGCCAATCATCCATAAGGGAATGAACCGCGCACCAAGGATTGGAACTATTGTTTTTGCTACTTTAGGCACGGTTGGATTTACAGCTATAGTTTACATGGGTTTAAGATTATTAAGAGACGCTCTTAATCCAAAACCAGAAGAACAAAAGAAAACTGGAGTTACCCCTGCAAGTGTAATTAAATCGATTTCACAAGAAAATAAGGATCCTCGTGATTTTGATCCCGAAAAATTATTAATGGAACCTGAATTGCTCATGGAAAAAGAAGGGCTTGACCTTTTTACTAAGAAAAATATCACGCCTTTAGAGGATAATCAAATTCTTTATAAAAAAGCTCTTACAGAGAGGGATGAGAAACGCAAAATATTGGAGCTTCCCCCCGGCTATTCAAGAGTTAATCACAAAGATATCGATGTTATCCATATAGAAAATTCAAATGAGCTCTCAAAAAAAGATGACTATGAGAAATTGCCCCATGTGGCTAATATTTTTGTAGGTAATTCAAATGCAGAGGCCGGGGGAGATACAAATGAGATGGAATTAGAAGATCAATTATTAGATGAGTTAGAGATAGAACGTCAAGATAAAATTAATTCCAGGGAACTTGGATCTATAAATAAAACTTTGGTAGAAGGAAGTGTTTTTTATCATGGGGAACTCACCTTAAGCGCTGTTGAAGATAAACTTATGGAATTTCCACTAGGATCTATCTTAACCTATTATGATGCAGATTTAGAAAATGTTGTTTTTTCTTATCTTTCAGATGATAAAGCTATGATCCATCATTTTCCGATGGATGCCGTGAATTCTTTTGAAGATTCAAAAATAGCATTTGAGGAAAGTGGTTATAAATTTATACCAACAAAAACTGCCGCTGTAAGCAAATGGATCAGCGCTAAAAACTTGAGAATAGTAGAGAACAGTTACCTCTATCACGGCAAAATGACAAAACAGGAAGTGAGTGAAAAACTAAAGAAATTGGAACCCTACTCTGCCATCATTTATTATGATAACACTTTAAAAGATGTAGCGATCGCCTCTAAAAATAGTGCAAATAAGGTGGAAGTTAAAGCGCTCTCTAGTCAAAAGGCAATAAATATTTATGAGCTTACAGAATTAATTGAAGTGGGCGGGGTGCAGATCATGCCTTCTTTAGAAAAATTAAAAACGGAACTTGATCAAGTAAGAAATGAAATGAATTACGCAATCGATGAGAAAAATGAGCCGGAATATCAAAAAGCATTCGTAAAATATGCGGAATTAGAGACCCAAATGAGAAAACTCGATAAGGAATTTTAGCGCTGATTCATGTAATCATAAAAGTCAGCTTCATTTGTGATAAGAATGCTTTGATAAATTTCACAAAGCGGCTTGATAGCGTTTAAAATCCCATTTTCACCAACTCCTGGCATACAAATAGCAGTTACTTCAGGAATAAGTTTTTGCTCTTTCAAAAGATCCACACCGGCAAAATAATCTTCTCTGCTATAACCTTCTTCTTCTACACGTAAAAAAATCAAATTGCGTTTGTAAAGTATGGCTTGTATTGCAAAATAAAGACCCCGGCTTTCATCGGGGGGATTTCCAAAATAGGTGGAAAGATCGCGCAATGTTTTACAAAGATAAGGAGTTCGGTAGAGTCCTTTTTCGGCTTCTCCAAAGAGGGCTATGGTATAAGATTCCATAATTTGTCTCCTGTAACTATCTATATTATAACATTTTTTACAAAATTTTAAAATATCTTATATCACTGATTTATTGCTGTCTCCATATTGGGCAGTTCCTTCAAGCCCAGCTTCGATACTAAGTAGCCTGTTGTATTTTGCCACCCTGTCAGTTCTTGAGAGAGAACCTGTTTTGATTTGACCGGCATTGGTTGCAACTGCGACATCTGCTATCATGGTATCTTCTGTTTCGCCAGATCTATGGGAAATAATGGTTGCTAAGCCATGAGTTTGGGCTAACCTGACCGTTTCCAAAGTCTCTGTTAATGTGCCGATCTGATTTAGCTTAATTAAAATGGCATCTGAAACGTGCTCTTTTATCCCTTTTAACAAATATTTTGGGTTTGTGACAAAAATATCGTCTCCAACGATTTGGGCTTTTCCTTTTAATTCGGACGTTAAAAGTCTCCAACCTACCCAATCATTTTCAGAAAGACCATCTTCGATCGAGTCAATAGGATATTTAGCACAGAGATTTTTTAAGTAAGCGATTTGTTCTACGGCTGTTCTTTCCTGATAAGGCTTATTATCCAGCATTTTTTTCTTTTCGATATATCTACCTGTTAATTTGTCATAAAATTCAGATGCTGCGCAGTCAAGAGCAATCGTGATATCTTTTCCAGGAGTATATCCAGCTTTTTCTATGGCTGCTAAAATAAGCTCGATTGCTTCTTCATCTGATTTTAAATTTGGAGCAAAGCCGCCTTCATCGCCAACAGATGTCGCATAGCCTTTTGCCTTTAAAATGCCTTTTAATGTGTGGAAAATCTCACATCCATAACGCACGGCCTCATGAAAACTTGGAGCGCCTTTTGGCCTAATCATAAATTCTTGAAAATCAAGAGAGTTATCGGCGTGGGCTCCCCCGTTTATGATGTTCATCATGGGGCATGGTAAAATATATGTATGGCAGCCACCGATATAGCGATAGAGAGGAAGTTTTGCTGTAAGTGCGCCAGCTCTTGCAACAGCAAGAGAAGCTCCAAGGATTGCATTTGCGCCAAGACGCGATTTGTTCTCGGTCCCATCGCTTGCAATCAGCATCATATCGAGTCGTTTTTGATCAAAAACATGTTCACCGATAAGAATTTCTGCAATTTGTCTATTGACGTGTGATACTGCAAGCTTTACGCCTTTATTGAAATATCTTGACGGATCGTTATCTCTTAATTCATGGGCTTCATGCTCACCTGTCGAGGCTCCGGAGGGAACTGATGCTTCTGCTGTAATACCGGAATCAGTTGTAACCATGACCTTGATTGTCGGGTTACCGCGGGAATCTATAATTTCAATTGCTTTAACGGATCTTATATAAGACATTTTGTTGCATCCTTTCAATTATGTATATTAAATCCAAACATATCGAAGTAAGCGTTTATGTTCAAGGATAGATGAGTTTTTTAAGTGGAGCATTTTGCTTTGCCGCATGGGCAACAGGAAAAAGAGCCGTCATGCGGTTTTGCTTGTCCGTAATCGGTGATATAAAAGCCCGTTCCTTTAAAGCTTAAGCCGATGCCACCGCCAAAACCTCGTTCCAGGCTATCTTTTCCGCAATAGTGGCATGTTTTGAGAGGCTTTTCAGTAATTTTTTGAAGCGCTTCTGTTTTAGCTTCGCAATTTTTACATGTATAATCATAAGTTGGCATTTTATTAACCTTTTAAAATAATTTAATATGATTGCTCTAAAAACGGCGCAAGCTCTTTTAAGCCCTCTTCCACTCTGTGGTCTCTGTTGTAAGAAACAAATAGTGTTTATTTCTTACCACAGAGACCACAGAGTGGAAGAGGGCTTAAAAGAGCTTGCACCGCTTTTAGACAGGTCTTTTAAGGCTACATCATACCGCCCATACCGCCCATACCACCCATACCGCCCATGCCACCCATACCGGCTTGAGCTGAAGCTTCTGATTTTGATAAAGGCTTATCTGTAATCATGGCAGCTGTTGTTAAAAGCAGTCCTCCGATGGATGCCGCATTTTTTAAAGCGCTTTTTGTGACGCGCACAGGATCAATGACCCCAGCTTTTAAAAGATCGGTAAATTCATCTGTCAGTCCGTTATATCCAAAAGCGCCTGTTGCCTCATAAATTTTCTCAGCAATTAAATTACCTTGCTTGCCGCAGTTATTAGCAATCGCAATAGCAGGAGCAAATGCTGCAGAACGGATAATGGCAACGCCGATTTGCTGATCATGTGGAAGTTTAAGGTTATCTAAACTTCTGACACATCTAAGAAGAGCAACCCCGCCTCCTGCAACAATTCCTTCTGCGACAGCAGCTCTTGTTGCATGCAAAGCATCTTCAACGCGCGCTTTTTTCTCTTTTAGCTCAGATTCTGTTGCAGCTCCAAGATTGATGACAGCGACGCCGCCAACAAGTTTTGCTAATCTTTCTTCAAGTTTTTCTTTGTCATAAGCAGTTGTTGCTAAATTATTGATTTCATTTTTAAGTTGAGCTACACGCTTTAAAACTTCAGATTGCTCGCCAGCACCATCTACAATCGTTGTTTCGTCTTTTCCGACTTTTATTGTCTTCGCAGTTCCAAAAACTTCTGCTCCAACGCTATCTAAGGATAGACCCACTTCTTCAGAAACTACTGTAGCCCCTGTCAAAACAGCCATATCTTGCAGCATTGCTTTACGGCGGTCCCCAAAACCTGGTGCTTTCACTGCGCAAATAGGAAGACCCGCTTGTAGCTTATTGACAACAAGCATAGCAAGCGCTTCGCCATCGATATCATCTGCAATAATAAGAAAAGGTCTTTGTCCAGTTTCCATTGCTTTTTCCAAAATCGGCAAGATATCTTTAACGGAGGAGAGTCTTTTATCCGTAATTAAAATTGCCGGATTATGAAGTTCAGCTGTCATATTTTCCGGGTTTGTAATGAAATAGGGAGAAATATATCCCTTATCAAATTGCATACCCTCAACAACATCGAGCGTTGTGTCGATACCTTTTGCTTCTGTGACAGTGATGATGCCGTCTTTGCCGACCTTTTCCATAGCTTTTGCAATCAACGCGCCAATTTCCACATCGTTATTTGCTGAAATGGTTGCAATTTGTTTGATTTCTTCTGCCGTATTAATCGGACAAGCTAATTTGGTAAGAGCCTCGCACATGACTTCTACTGCTTGGTCAATCCCGCGTTTAATGCTCATCGGGTTTGCGCCCGCAATGACGTTTTTGATCCCTGAAGAAACAATTTCTTCTGCTAAGACAATAGCTGTTGTTGTCCCATCTCCTGCGATATCAGATGTCTTTGCGGCGACTTCTTTTACAAGTTGCGCGCCCATGTTTTCAAATTTGTCTTTTAAGGCAATCTCTTTTGCTACTGTAACGCCGTCTTTTGTTGAAAGCGGAGATCCAAAGCCTTTGTTGATGACGACATTTCTGCCTTTTGGTCCAAGTGTGACTTTGACTGCTTTTGCAAGGGTCTTAACACCTTTATGGATAGATTTTAAAGCTTCTTCGTTAAATTGTAAGATTTTGCTCATGTGTGATTCCTTTAGATGAAGATTTAAATATTAATTTGATAAAATTCCAAGAATATCGTCTTCTGACATGATCAGATATTCTTCATCATTGTTTTCTGTATTTTTAACTTCTGTACCGGAATAGGCGCTAAATAGTACGATGTCGTTTGGTTTTACATGCATTTCATCGCGTGTGCCATTTTCATTTAATTTTCCGTTCCCTACAGCTAAAACCACACCTTCTTTTGGTTTTTCTTTTGCTGTTTCCGGTAAAAGAATTCCACCTTTTGTCGTTTTAGCTTTTGATCTTTGGATCAAGACGCGATTGCCAAGCGGTTTAATATTTTTCATAGTGTGTACTCCTTGAAAATGTGTGTGAATCATTGATTTTATTTGAGGATCTGTTATCTGTCAAGTAGGAAGCATGCATTTTTTAGCAGATTGCTGTTTTGAGTGCTAAGCAGTATCCCAACCAAAAGGAATCACATCCTTAATATGATCCGCCTTTTGTCTTAACATCATTAAGCGGTCAAAACCGACCGCAACTCCGCAACAATCCGGAAGTCCCTCTTCCAAAGCCTTTAAAAAATATTCATCTACCGGCAATTCATTTTTGTTAAGAAGCGCTCGCTCTTCATTTGATTTAATAAATCGGTTTCTTTGTTCTTTTGCATCTACAAGCTCATGATAGCCATTGCAAAGCTCAATCCCTCGATAATAAATTTCAAATCTCTCAGCGACAACTTCACCTTTTATTTGCAAAGTTTTAGCAAGGGCTGCTTGCGATGCAGGATAATGGTATAGGGTTTGAATCCCATCTTTCCCAAGTTCCTTTTCAATTTTGAGCCCCATGATCAAATTGAGAAGCGCATCTTTTCCTTCATGAATAATATCGGGGTAAAAAGGAATTTTGTTTTCACTTAAATAATTCAAAAGATTTTCTTTAGTAATTCGCAAGTAATCAATCTCCGCATACTTTAAAAAAGCTTCTCTGTAAGTGATTCTGGATGTCTTCAAATTTCCAATAAATAATTTGATAAAGTCATTTGTTTCTTCAATCATTTCATCAAGAGTAAAATTTAAACGATACCATTCTGCCATCATGAATTCCGGATTATGTTTATTTCCGAGATCCTCGTCCCGAAAAACATGAGAAAGCTGATAAATATCATTTGATCCCAAACTCAAAAGCCTCTTCATGCCATATTCTGGAGATGAATGCAGGTAGCGTGTTTCTTCTTTTAAGTAGAGAGCTAACATTAAGTCTATATGAGTATCTATGGAGGCATATTTTGTGATGATAGGGCAGTCGACTTCCATCACAGCTCTTTCAAAAAAGAAATCGCGGGCTTTTTTTAACATTAAAGCCCGGTCATGAAGAGTATTTAACTTAAGAGGAGACGCGTGAGACATATTCACCGGTTCTTGTGTCCACTTTAACAATTTCGCCCTCGTCAATGAAAATAGGGATCTGAATTTTAGCGCCGCTTTCAACAGTTGCAGGCTTTAAAACACGTCCGGAAGCAGTATCTCCTCTTGCGCCTGGATTTGTTTCTGTGATGCGCATTTCCATAAATGTCGGCGGCTCAACGCTAACTGGAACTCCATTATAAAACACGATGTCATACATGCGGTCATCCATTAGCCATTGTGCATTGTCGCCAATATTTGCAAGAGGAATTTTGACTTGTTCAAAAGATTTTTCATCCATAAAAATTGCGCCGTCAGCTTCTTTGTAAAGCATGCGCATTTCAGCTTCGGCAACATCTGCCACATTCACTTTATCGCCGGATTTAAAAGTTTTCTCAATGGAACGTCCTGAAATTAGGTGTTTAATACGCACTCTATTAAAGGCCTGGCCTTTGCCCGGTTTAACAAATTCATTAGTGACAATAGTGTAGGGCTGTCCTTCCACTTCGATTTTGAGACCCGATTTAAATTCATTTGTGCTAACTTGCGCCATAAAAAATCCTAAAAAGTTAATTTTGTAAATTTGTCACTATAGCATACTTCATTTTTCACTGTCTAGGCAGATTTTAAAGTTTGTTTTTTTTAAAATTGATGATATATTATTAGTTTAATTAATAATAGGTAACATATGAATCCATTACTTCTTAAGTTAAATGCAGAAAAAGAAATTTTATTACAAAAGCATGAGCAAAGTAAGAATAATATGGATTTTGCTTTGAGTATTTTAAAAGGGGCAGCTTGTGTTAGCACATATTTAACGGGTGTTATGGGATTTGTTGGTTATTTTCGTAGGTTTAGAGATTTGAGCCGGATTGTCCCAATAGTCTCTGGAAGTTTACTTACCGGATTTATCTGTTTTGCCATTCACACGATCAAAAAAGTTTCGAAGCATCAAGTTATAAGCGATGATATTGTAAAAATCGATAAACAGATTAGCGACATTTATTTATGGCAAAACAGCATGTTACGGGGGAAAATATCAGCTCATAAAACATATCGGCGCCAAATTCGTAACAAGAAAGAACTTTTGGATTGCGATATAAAAATACTGGCAAGTCAGATTTTTGCTTTAAGATTTGAAAATGAAAGACTTAAAAGCGCATTGACAAATGGGACTAAAGAAGAGCAAGAGTTAGTAGAAATTGAGGAATTTGCCATATCATTTACCTGCAAAAAAGTCGAAAAAGAGAGTTTGGAATCATTATTTTTAAACGAAGATTCTTGCATTGAATTTACAAGTAAGCAGTATGAAAGTCTTAAAAGACTAGATTATTTTAAAAAAATCTTGGATTGGGAAAATACCCATACAGAAACTCCGACAAGATTAGAATTATTGACCTATAATATGAATCTCTTCATCATTTTAGACAGCAATAATAAATTCTTCTTAAAAAATGTCGTACGATGCGAAAGAAATTTGACTTGCGATTTTGTAGCATTAAAACATATGGACAAAAAAATTATTCAAACCGGTATTGATTATGTCATAGAAAATATCGAATACGTCCATGAAATCGGAGCTCTTTCTTTGCTATCTTTTTTTGAAGAACTATTAATCGAGAATATCCAGCTTTCAACTGAAAATATAGAAATGGTTGAGTTGTTATTGAGGTTTAGCCAAAAATTAGGACTGCAAAAAATTTTATCTCATTTAATCAGTTTTTTTTGTTCTAATCGAACAAGTGAAAATGTGTTACAACTTATTGATCAAATTCAAGATAAGATTTATCTTACCCATATGGATTCAAGAACATTTACAAAAGATTATTTTCCTCTGCTTCAAGACAAAATAGAGATAGAAAGTCTTGCAATATATGCGTCTTCTAGTTTACTGACAAATTCTAATGATTTTTGGAAAGTAAAAAAAGTAATTATTTATACTATAATAATTGATCCTGGCTTTTTTAAAAATTTGCAGTATTATGTTTCATTTGAATCTGTTAAAACAATTGATTTCTCATACCCTTTATCATGCTATAAAAAAGAGGGGTTTGGTTTCTATGGTTTTAGTTACGAAGATTGCGAAAACGTTTTTGCAGAGGCCGGTTTTGTAAGAGAAAATGAAAATATAAATATTTTTACAAGAAACACTTAAAAGTAAACAAATGGATTTAAATTATGTGGCCAAAATCTTATAAAGATTACCCAAAAGATCAAGATCTAATTAAGTATCAGGTGGAACCTCAAAAAGGTATTACCGGTTGTGAGATGCATGAATTTAATGGTTGGGGCTTGTCCTACCATAGGCATAAGAAAAAAAAGCCCGGCTTCCTGCGCAATTTATTTGGAAAATTTTCCAGGCTCTTCAATAAAAACTAATAATTTAAGGAGTCAGGCTTGACAGTATGACAGTTTTTTTAAACCCTTACGGTATAAGTATTGAGGGTAAAAAAAACTGTCATACTGTCAAGCCTGACTCCGGACCCTGTCTGATTCCGATTCCATCTCTTCGAAGCTTCGCTCTGGATTCTCGCTTTTAAGTTGAAAATTGCTTAAACTAGAGTTGTTTTTTTATATCTACAAACAACTCCATAACCATATTAGAAAGCTTTTCATTAATTTCTCTTTTTTTTATCGGATCTTTAAGTTTTATATCTACAAGTTCTTTGATCCCAAAAGCTTTTTCCCTACTTATTTGTATTGGCTTTTTCTCTTCTTCAGATTGAGTATTTTTAGATTTTAACGGATAGTGGTGGAAGCGGCTAATATGGTCAGCTGTACCAGTATCATGTAAGTCTAATTTCATAGATTCAATAATCACACACCAAAAATCTGGTAGGGTTGATGGTCCAGATGGGGAAAGATGACTTGCTTTGTAGCAAAATCCTTCGACGTAAACTGTATTAGTTGTCATGCTCATTCTATTATTACCTTTAGATTAAATTTTAATTTCTTAAATATTAATCTAATTGTTAATAATTTCCAAGAGAGAAATTGTGTTTTTATACTTTCAAACAATTTCTTAACAATAATAGAAAGCTCTGTAATAATCCAGCAAAACGTTCTGCTTTTAAATATCTTTAAATTAATGGTTTTATGTTTTCAAATAGCTTCTGGATTAATGGGGCAAGCTTAGCTTTAGCTTCTTCTCTTATATCTATCGATGCATTAAAAAGATATTCATGACTAAGTGCCTTGATTTTTTCTGCAGGATCTTTTAAGACTAAAACTTGTTTTTCGGCTTCTTTATCTTTTTTCTCCATAATATCAAGGAAGACTAAAAAGACGTCTTTAGGAGATGTAGCTATATTTTTTTTTTTCATGTCGTCGTTATATTCCTTCATGGCGTCATGGGCAAGTTTTGATCCAACTCGTGTGTTACTAAGAGATCCGTCATCATTTATTGCTAATTTCATTGAAGGAATGTATATTTGTTTAAATTCATTACGGGAATAATCAAAACTTAAATGAGGAGGCTTAGCCACATACCAAATAGCTTCTACGTAATCTGGGTTTGTTGTGATACTCATGAGGAACTCCTTAATAAAATTTTTGTTATTTAAAATCTTTTTTTATGATGGGTAATAATTTGTTTTCCAACTCTTGGCCATTTTTATATTGGCCTATAAGATATTTTTTTTGCGTGAGAGCTTTACCGGTACTAAACTCAACTGTCACGCTCAATTTCTCGATTTTTAGTTGAGAAATTCCATGCCGTGATGCAAAAACGCGAATGCGCGATAAGTGATAGAGGTTGACAACGGATTCAGGAGGCTTTCCAAAACGGTCTTTCATTTCTGAAAATATGGAGTCGACATCCTCTGTTGAAAAGGCTTCACCCAATCGATGATAAATTTCCATCCGTAAAGATGCCGCCTCAATGTACTCTTCTCGCACTCTGGCATCCAAAGTAAATTCCATTTTTGTTTCGACAAGATTTACCGGCATTTTTCTTTGGAGCGCTAAAATAGTGCGTTTTAAAAGTTTGCAATAAAGATGAAAACCGATGGAGGAGACATACCCGGACTGTTCCAGACCTAAAATATCGCCAGCTCCCCGAAGTTCCAGATCACGCATCGCAATTTTCATGCCTCCGCCATATCCGGATGATTCAGCAAGTGCTGCTAAGCGTTTACGAGACATTTCCGATAAGGATTTTGTATTCGGAACTAAAAAATAGGCGTAAGCGCGTCTATTCCATCTACCGACGCGGCCTCGCATCTGGTACAAATCCGCCATGCCGAACCTATCTGCACGATCGATCAAAATAGTATTGGCATTTGGGATATCAATTCCGTTTTCAATAATGGTAGTCGATATTAAAATATCTGCCGCACCTGATTTAAAGGCGTGAAACACATTGTCAATTTCATCTGAATGCATTTGTCCATGACCGACCACAATTTTAGCTTGGGGAACAAGCTTCTTTATGCGTTCTGCCATCTCAAAAATAGTTTCTACGCGATTATGGATGATAAAAACCTGTCCATCTCGGCTAAGTTCCCTTAAAATCGCGTTTTTGATGACTTCGTCCTTGCCTTCTGTAATCAATGTCGTAATCGGCAAGCGGTCTTGCGGGGGCGTACTCACAACGGACATATCGCGGGCGCCAATTAAAGACATGTATAGCGTGCGGGGGATGGGGGTTGCAGATAGGGTGAGACAATCGACATCGGTCTTTAATTTTTTTAAATGCTCTTTGGTCTTTACCCCAAAGCGTTGCTCTTCATCGATGATGATCAACCCTAAATTTTTAAATTGAATATCCTCGCTTGTCAGGCGGTGTGTTCCGATCAAAATGTCAATAGTTCCTTTAGCTGCGCCCTCAATTGCTTCCCGAATTTGTTTTGCCGATCTAAATCTTGAAACAACAGAAATATTGATCGGAAATTCCCGCATGCGGTCGATGAAATTTTCGTAATGCTGCATCGCTAAAATAGTTGTCGGCACTAAAACGGCAACTTGTTTTTGTCCGTCGACAACAGCTTTAAAGGCAGCTCTTATGGCAACTTCTGTTTTTCCGTATCCAACATCTCCACAGACCAACCTGTCCATTGATTTGTGGCTTTTCATATCTTGCTTAAAGTCATGAATTGCAGCGAGCTGATCTTCTGTCTCTGTAAATGGGAACATTTCTTCAAAAAGCTTGATGTCTTCGCTGTCGTCTGGATAAACAAACCCACCTTTGATCTCACGTTTTGCCTGAAGTTCCAATAAATCCTTGGCATACCCCAAAATTGCTTTTTGCGTCTGTTCCTTTGCTTTTTTCCAACGCGTTCCGCCAATTGTGTGCAAGCTTGGAATTTCTTCTGATGAACCTATATATTTGGTGATGAGATATGCTTGATTGATCGGGACATAGAGTTTTGCGTTATCTCCATATTCGATGAGAAAAAATTCACTCATCACTCCAAGATGATTCAACTTTTTTTCAAGTCCCAAAAATTTACCGATGCCATGATTTAAATGAACAATAATTTCGCCTTTTGAGAGGTCAAAGTTTTCTGATGGGGTTGTATGATAAGTGCTGCGCTGCTTTTGACGCCTTATCTTATAGCGCTGAGTAATTTCGGTCAGCGGGAAAATAACGGTTTTTGTATCGTTTTGAACAAGCCCTGTAGACAAATAACCCATTTTATATTGTGTTTTTTTGGGCAAAATAAGATTGGCATCTTTAACACGTTTTTGAAAGTTTTTTTCTTCAAGTTCATTTGGAGAAAGTATTGTAAGTTTTGTATCTGCCGGCAATTTACTAAGAGAATAAAAGATCTCATCTCCTGTTGCCTTGACATCTTCTAGTTCTGGCAGAAGATATTCTGAAATTTCGTAAAATCCATGTTGGAATCTCAATGCGTGGAAGTTTTTTCCAAACATCTGAAAGTTTAGTTTGTGCATCGGGGCATTTGCTGAATAATATTGAGTAGCATTTTCGACATGGACTTCGCTTAACTCATCTATCGGATTTTGGCTCCAAAATATTTTTTGAAGAGGTTCCACATCCCTCAAAAATTGATCGATGCTGCAAAATGCTTTTGTTGTTTTACTAAACATCGTAGTAAGTGTCGCATAGCGGTCTTCCAAAGCCAATAAATCATCAAATATGACAAGGGTCTCTTTTCCCAAATATTCTAAGATGGTGCTTAAATTATCTTCCTTTGAAAGCATTTCAAGTTCTTGCGCTGGCGTGACACTAAAGGAATTGACAAGTTTTATTGATTTTTGACCGATGGGATCAAAGATACGGATCGATTCAATTTCATCGCCAAAAAATTCTATCCTAAAAGGGTCTGGCGATGTTACCGGAAAAACATCGATGATCCCCCCTCTTACCGCAAATTGTCCTTTATCAGAGGCAATGTTTTGACGTTGATAGCCCATCTCCTGAAGTTTTTCTTTTAAGGTTTCAAAAGATTGGGCTTGTCCGCTTTTTAACTCGAGATATAGGCTTTTAAATTTTTCCTTTGGAATGATTTTTTGTAGGACAGCTTGGAGACTGCTTATGATAATAAGCGGCTCATTTTGAGATCTGATCTGATTTAGAGCTTGATATCTATCACCGACAATATCTGGACTTGGGGCAATATTTTCTGTAGGCAGCGTCTCCCAAGCCGGATAATCAACAATCTTATTATCTGAAAAATAAGAAATATCTTCAAAAAGGCGTACCTCTTCCTGACTGCCGCCGGTCAAAATCAAAATATTTTTTTGAGTTGATTGTTGACTTATTGCCGCAATCAAAGCTTTTGGGGCATTCCATAGCTCTTCGATCAAAATCGAATCGCCATTTTTTAAGGCCTCTTCCAAAGCTTTGATTTTTTCGCTTTCAAAATCCATTTATTGACTGATCAGCTCTTTTAGGGTGTTTTCAGCTTCTTTTAATTTGTGGACTGCTTTTCCTGTAGCTTGTGCCTGTGATGGCCGGCCTCCGCCGCTTCCTTCAATAAGCGCTGAAATTGCCTTGACAAATTCATTCGCGTTTTTGCCTTTTGCTACCATATCGTCAGTGACACGTATTACAAAATGACATTTGTCCAAATAGAGAGAGCTTAAAACTAAAATGCCTGACTTAAACCTTGGCATTGCCTCATCTGCAATTTGACGCAGATCATCAGGAGATGATTTACTGCTATTTAAAATAACAGGAATATCATTGATTTTTTGAGCTTCAGATAAAAGCGCATCAACTATAACTTTTAATTCTTTTGTTTTAGCATTTTTTAATTCTAGACCTAGCTGTTTGTTTTCCTCTAATAGCTTTTCGATCCTTTCTTGCAGCTTGGAGGGAACTGTTTTTAGATTGTTTGCAACAGCATGTATCAAATGGTCATCCTGTCTTGCAATGAGTTCTGCCGCATCTGCAGAAACCGCCTCTATCCGTCTTACCCCAGCTGCAATGCTGCTTTCTTTGGCTATCCTAAAATAGCCGATATTCCCGGTTGCTTTAACGTGTGTGCCGCCACAGAGCTCTTTTGAGAATTCAATGTCAACAACGCGCACTTTATTGCCATATTTTTCACCGAAAAATTGTTTGATCTCTGCTTTTTTTTGTGCTTCCTCAAAAGAGATCTCATACCAATTTACAGGATTGTTTTCTCTGATTTTGTTGTTGACCAGATCTTCGATCTGTTCAATTTCTTGTTTCGTGAGCGCTTTATGATGGTTAAAGTCAAAACGAAGACGCTCCTCATCAACTACAGAGCCTGCCTGCTTAATATGCTCGCCCAAAATCTTGTGCAGTGCAAAATGAAGCAGATGCGTTGCTGTATGATTGTTTTCAATTTTTTGCCGTCTTTTTACATTGATTGTTGCTAAAAGCTCATCCCCGACTTTAATGCTGCCTGTTTCAAGCTTGCCAATATGCGCAATCACACCTTTATACGGAGCCTTGCAATCTGTAACATCAAAAGAAACGGAATTTTTGGTTAAGTGCCCAATATCCCCAACTTGTCCGCCCATTTCTGCATAAAAGCACGTTTTATCCAAAATAATCATTGCTTGAGAGCCAGCATCAGTTGAGTTGACAAATTCGCCATCTTTGACAATAGCTAATACTTTTGCATTAATTTTAGTCTCATCAAATCCAACAAAAGCAGTTTCGCCATTTTCTTTAACAAAATTTTCAAATAGGTTTTGACTTGCTAGTTGTTGCACATTTTTTGAAGAGGATTTGGATTTACGTTTGGCTTCTAGTTCAAGCTCTAAAAACCTGTTCATATCCACTTCCAGATTAGAATCCTTAGCTATTAGCTGAATTTCTTCCAAAGGAAAGCCATAGGTATCTTTTAATTTAAATGCGTCGTCTCCAGAGATTTTGTTATGATGTTTGCCGGCAGATTCAATGATCTGGTTTAACATATTGCCGCCGCGCTGCAATGTCTTGATAAAGGATTCTTCTTCAACAGTTAAAATTTCTTTAATACGCGTAGATGATTTTGTAAGCTCCGGATAATCTTCACCCATAAGCTCTACAAGCTTTGGAAACACTTTTGCAAGAAATGGCTCATTCATGCCTAGCATGCGACCATAACGGACAGCGCGTCTTAAAATTTTTCTTAATACATAACCGCGGTCTACGTTGCTTGGCGTGACGCCATCACCAATTGCAAAGCTCAAACAGCGCAAGTGGTCTGCAATGACGTGAAATGCCGGCGCTAATTTTAAGTCTTTTTTGTCATACTTGACATTCGATACTTCTTCTACTTTGGAAATCAAGCCAGCCAAGACATCCGTTTCAAAAACGTTGTCCACATTAAGTTTTAAGACAGCAATGCGCTCTAAACCAGCCCCTGTATCTATGGAGGGTTTTGGAAGGGGCACCATGGAACCGTCCGGATTTCTATTATATTGCATGAACACTAAGTTCCAAAACTCTAAGAAACGCTCGCCTTCTGGATCTTCAGATGGATTTTTGGCTGATCCATATTTGTCACCGCGATCATAAAGAAGCTCAGAGCAAGGTCCGCAAGGGCCTGTGTCTCCCATCGCCCAAAAATTTTCTTTTTCGCCAAATCTTGTGATACGCTCTTCCGGGACATATTTTTTCCAAAGCTCGAATGCTTCGTTGTCATCTTTATAAACAGTTGGCCAAATGCGTGTCTTATCAAAACCAAAAACCTCTGTTGCAACTTCCCAGGCGAATTTGATTGCTTGCTCTTTAAAATAATCGCCGAAAGAAAAATTGCCGAGCATTTCAAAGAAAGTTAAATGTCTGCTTGTATGACCTACGTTTTCTAAGTCATTATGCTTTCCACCGACGCGCACGCATTTTTGGCTTGTTGTCGCTCGTGTATAATCGCGCGTTGTTTCGCCCAAAAAAACATCTTTAAACTGATTCATACCGGCATTAGTAAAAAGGATCGTCGGATCGTCGTGAGGAATAACCGGAGATGATGGTACGTGGGTATGCCCTTGTTTTTTAAAATAATTAATAAATTGACGGCGGATGTCTTCGGTTTTCATAAAAAAAAGTCCTTTTATCTGTAGTAATATAGGAAAATTGTAACGAATGGTATCATTTTTGTCATAATTATTCTATTCAATATTGGGGTCAGGCTTGACAGTATGACAGTTTTTTTTAACCCTTACGGTATAAGTATTAAGGGTAAAAAAAACTGTCATACTGTCAAGCCTGACCCCAATATATTTATGACCCCTATATATTTAAAACGCTTTGAATTAACTCGTCTTGCAGCAAGTGAGATTTAGCTTTTTAATCTTGTTCCAAGTTTTCCTTGATAGATTTTTTCTAAAAGAGTTAGAATCGAATCAAAAATCAAAAATGGAAAAGCTAAATATAAGGCTCATGTTATGACCGATTCCTTGACACATGAAAAGAACTTTAAAAAACGCGCTCATCTTAAGGGCTTAGACGAAGAACTAAAAAAAATTCTTGTCAAGACCGCCAATACAATCCGCGGACTTACTATGGACGCTGTCCAAAAAGCAGATTCAGGGCATCCGGGATTGCCGATGGGGTGCGCAGAACTTGGGAGCTATCTTTATTCAGTAGCCTTAAACTACAATCCGAAAAATCCAAAATGGCTAAATCGCGACCGTTTTATTTTATCCGCAGGGCATGGCTCTATGCTGCTCTATTCTTGCCTTCACTTAAGCGGATATAATTTAAGCTTAGAAGATATCAAAAATTTCCGTCAGCTTCATTCAAAAACTCCCGGCCACCCGGAATCATTGGATACAGAAGGAGTTGAGACAACAACCGGACCTCTTGGACAAGGATTTGGAAATGCTGTTGGACAAGCTTTGGGCTTAAAATTATTAGCCGCAAAATTTAACACTGAAAAGCATAAAATTTTTGATAATAAAGTTTATACTTTAATGGGCGATGGCGACATCATGGAAGGGGTCACATCGGAAGCCTCTTCCTTTGCAGGTCATTTAAAAATAAATAATATCATTGCGATCTATGACGCAAATCACGTGACATTGGATGGACCTCTTGTTGAGTCTTTCTCAGAAGATGTGAAAATGCGCTACAAAGCATATGGATGGGAAGTTTTTGAAGTTGACGGCCACGATCTGGATGCAATCGATGTCTGCATGAGAGAAGCGCGCGAAAATCAAGAAAAACCGCGCCTTATTATTGCTCATACAGTGATCGGCAAAGGCTCTCCAAATAAAGCAGGTACTCATTATGCTCATGGAGCGCCTTTGGGACCAGAAGAGATTGAAGCGACAAAGAAAATTTTAGATATTCCGGCAGAGCCTTTTTACGTTCCTCAAACAGTGACCGATTTTTTTAAAAATAAATTAAAGTCCGATTTTGAAAAAGAATCCGATTGGCAGAAGAATTTTGATCAATGGGCAAAATTAAATCCTGATCTTTTTGCAGAATTTGAAAAGATGAAACATTTGTATTTACCAGATGATTTGGAAGCGCAAATTGATGCGATCGCCATTAAATCTCCGATTGCAGGAAGAAAAGCCTCGCAAGAGGTATTGGTAAAACTTGGAGATATGTTGCCGCAAATTTATGGTGGATCTGCGGATTTATCGGGCTCTGACTTGACGATGATGAAAAAATTTGGGATTGTAGCGCCTTCTCTTTTTACCGGAAGGAACATCAAATATGGAGTCCGCGAATTTGCGATGGGAACGATAGCTACAGGTCTTGCCCAAACACAAATGATCACGCCTGTCATCGGAACATTTTTGACATTTTCAGATTACATGCGAAATGCTATCAGGTTAGCTTCATTGATGAAAGAGCATGTGATTTATCAGTTTACGCATGACTCAATTTTCTTAGGGGAGGATGGTCCAACGCACCAACCTGTAGAGCATTATGCAGCTTTAAGAGCTATCCCGAATTTACAATTTATAAGACCGGCAGACGCTAACGAAGTCAAGATGGCCTGGGTTGCTGCTTTAAGATATAAGGGCCCTACAGCTTTTAGTTTATCAAGACAAAACTTACCCGAATTACTAGGAACTCATGTTCCGTATTCAGACGGCATGGGACGCGGCGCCTATATTGTAAAAAAAGAACAAAATAAAAAAGTAGACTATATGCTTGTTGCAACAGGCTCTGAGGTAAGTTTAGCCTTGGATGTTGCAAATGAGCTTGAAAAGCTTGGAAAATCAGTGCGCGTTGTTTCGATGCCATGCTGGGAAATTTTTGAACATCAAGATATTGAATATAAACAATCCGTTTTTGGCGGAGATCTTGGTAAGCGCGTGAGTATTGAGGCAGGAGTTGATCTTGGCTGGCATAAATATATCGGCTTAGATGGTATTGCTATTTGCATGGACAGTTTTGGAGCGTCTGCTCCTTATAGGGACCTTGCAAACGAATTTGGCTTTACGGTTGTTTCGATTATAGAACGCATATTATGAATGATCTCTTCCTAAAAGCACTTCATTGTAAAAATGATTCAAGGCCTCCTGTCTGGTTGATGCGTCAGGCAGGTCGCTATATGCCGGCATATCGTGCGTTAAGAGAAAAATACTCATTTTTGGAAATGTGCCATAATCCAGACCTTATCCAAGAAGTGACAACACTTCCTCTAAAAGCGTTTGGCATGGATGCTGCCATTTTATTTTCTGATATTTTAGTGATCCCGGAAGCTTTTCAGGTAGGCTTAAGCTTTGAGGAAAAAAAAGGTCCTATTATCCATCGCCCTATTTCAACGCTTCAAGATATTGAAGCGCTTCCAAACCCGGACATTAAATCTTCCCTGAAATATGTCGCTGACGGAATAAAAACGCTTCTTCCGGATCTAAAAGTTCCTTTGATCGGATTTTCAGGCGCTCCTTTTACTGTGGCAAGTTACATGATAGAGGGAGGCTCTTCCAAGGATCTCAAAAAAACAAAACAATTCATGATCAGAGAGCCGATCAGTTTTCATAAGCTTTTAGATAAAATTGCGATGAGCACAATAGATTATCTTAATATGCAAATTGAGGCAGGAGTTCACGCTTTGCAAATTTTTGATTCCTGGGCTTACTTTTTATCTCATGATCACTTTAAAGAATTTTCATTGAAATATTTGCAAAAAATCTTGAATGGATTAAAAAAAGATTTTCCTGTCATTCTTTTTTGCAGAGGATCCTCCATTTTTGCAGAGCAGCTTAGCACGATCAAACCTGCCGGCATCAGCATTGACTGGCAGGCAGATTTAAGAACAATACGTAAATCTATTCCAGAAGGTATCGCGCTTCAAGGCAATCTTGATCCGGATATCATGTATGGATCTTCTGCTGTAATTAAATCTGAGGTGACAAAGATATTAAAAAGCATGAAGGGCGATCAAGGGTTTATATTCAATTTGGGTCATGGCATGCAGCCAGATATGTCAGAAGATTCAGTCAGAGTTTTAGTCGACACCATCAAATCTTATGAATAGAAAGCTTTTTAGCTCTTGTTTTGTAGCGTAAGGCTTTAGCCTTATGTTTTGTAGCGTAAGGCTTTAGCCTTATGTTTTGTAGCGTAGGCTTTAGCCTTATGTTTTGTAGCGTAGGCTTTAGCCCTTGCAAACGAACGCAGGCTAAAGCCTTACGCTACAAAACATAAGGCTAAAGCCTTTGCGGTGAAAAAAGATCAAATAAGTGTTTAAAATTTAATGACTTAGAAAACACTTGACTTCTTCGGCTTTTCATTTTAATGTACGAAATAGAGCAATAATCCTATAGTTTTTGTCCTCTTGAAGGTAAGTTTAATCTCATTATATTCTACCGTGATTCACAAGTCGTTTAAAAAGTTCCAAAACAGCTAATTTTTTGAGAAGTTTTAATTAAAAAGCGCTTTTTAATCAAAAGGAGTATTTTATGAATAAAGATCAATTTAACGCCAATTTTCCTCAATTAAGATCTGCAATCTTAGAAAGATGGAATAAATTAACAGACGAAGATCTAAGACAAATCAACGGTCGTTATGAATTGTTGATTTCAAAAATCCAGGAAAAATACGGTATCTCAAGAGAGATTATCGAAGAGCAAATCAGAAGCTTTGCTCCAAATGTAAGATTTGATAGAGAAAGAGATGTTGTTTTAAGTAGAAAAGCGGAAGAAGAAGAATCATCATCAGTCGGTAAATGGCTTTTAGCGGCAGGTATTCCTTTCTTATTTTTACTTGGCTACTTAGGAACACATTACAATACTCCAGTAGCACACGACAATGCTTACACACCAAGCTCAAGCAACCAAACGCTTTACACAAAAGCTCCGGTTGATGGAAATGTTGATACAGCGTTATCGCAAAATATCCGCAAATCTCTTTTTGCAGATTCAGTGCTTGCTAATGATTTGAGAGATCTTCGTATCGAATCATCAAATGGCGTGGTAACTGTTTATGGAGTAGTAAAAAATGAAAGTGAAAAAGCTCAAGTAACACGTATCATCGAAAGCACTTCTGGTGTTGTTAAAGTAAATAATAAAGTTGATGTCAAATTATAATATTCATAAAAACCCTCTTTTATTCGTAAGAGAGGGTTTTTTCTTTTGTATCTTCGATAAGATTTTTTAAATTAATTTTGAACTGTTGGCATATTTCGAGATACCTTCTTCGATTCAAATTCCCGATCTCTTTAAGCTCTTTTTTAGATAGTTTCTGAATTGACTTAACGGTTTTTGCAATATCTTTTTTATCCACATAATAATTAGTAGCAAGCCGTTGAATACTAAACATTTTAAAAGGAACAAGGCAGCGTTCATCCTGGATAAATTCATTCATGGGTGGAGCTTTTGTAGTAATAACAACAGCGCCAACTGACATAGCTTCCATGATCGAATGACCAAATCCTTCTGTTTCGCTCAAGCAAAGATGAACCATCGATTGATTTTGTAATTGTAAAAGCTCCTCGTGATTAATGTAGGAATTAATGATATTGAGATTTTTTGTACTCAAATTTTTTGCTTTATACTTTAAAATAGTAAGATGTGGAAAACTCGAGTGCGAGCTCCAAGTTTTTTTGATGGCGGTTGTTCCTTTTTGCGAACTCGATCCTGCAACATGAAGAAAGTAGTCCGGATTTTTTGCAATGTTTTGCAGGTAATGATCTTCGCTTGTAAAACTTAAAAAATAAGTCGGAATTCTCAAGTTTTGAAAGATGCGCTCCACTTCTTTTGTTCTACAAAGAACAAGGTCCAGGCATTTTAGCAACTGAACATCGTCTAAATACCATTCAGGATTAGGTATGAACCAATTAAGTTTTGCGAGGTTTAGATATTTGGTCTCTATTTGCTGAACAAAAATATTGATGTCGGCAAGAGAAGTTGGCCCTTGAGCTGCTGCGCTGAAGGCTTCTACTTCGCAATTTAAAGCTTGAAGAGATTCTATGAGGATGTGCCGATCTTTTCCAAGACCTTTATTGTTAGATTCGCAAAATATATAAATTTTTAAAGGTTTATCACAATCAGAAGCTAAATAAGTTTTAGCAATTGCTAGAACAAAAATTAAAAAAAAATACCTCATTTTCTCTTAGTTGTTTTAAGGGATTTAAGTAAATTTTCTTTATTTATTTTGGCAACCCAAATTTCTGAATCATCTTTTCCATAGGCTACATAAAAATAATTGTCGACAAGAGCAAAACCGCCTGGAAAAATCACGCGTTTATCATAAGAGGATTGGGTGTAAAAGTTATCCCCAATTATTGGAGAGCGCGATATTTTTTTGATATTAAAGGGGGGTTTTGATGAAAAGGTATAGGCTCCCATATAATAATGATGCATAGGGGTATTGCGGGAAGCGCTAGAGGAGGCAACTTTTGAGGAATGAAAAAAACCAATATACTCACCGTCAACAAGAAGAGCCGGTGTGCCTCCTCTTAAAGTACCCCAAGACCATCTGTTCTTAATTGCGCTGCGGTGCATTTGTTTTGATAAGCCGGTATTTGAATCAGGGACTAGTATTTCATGGGAATTAAGCGTATAAGCCATCAAAAGATTGCCTTTAAAGTTAAAAGGAACCCAATTTTTTTGCCAATTCACTTTGCTATATTTCTTTTCATGTATGATTTTTAAAGGTTTTAACAGAACAAATTGATCGTTTTGTCTGACAACTTCTGCCATGAACATATCGCGTCTTAAAGCAGATGATGGATTGATATTGTCTTGGTTATCATTGTAGATCACGTATATTTTATTATTAAGCTCAAATATCCTTGCGTCTTCTGCTTGTGATGGAGTTAAAGCTCCCGGGTCCCTTGTGTTTAACAATTGTGGAGTGGAAATGGGATTAAAGTTTTCGTCCAGCATGACAATTCCAATATAGGAAATCCAAGGATATACAGGTGCAAGGCAATGCCTGAACGTCATCAAAAAACCATATTCTGTTTTGATGAGGGAAGGGTTCCACGCTTGCGGAAACCCTTCCAAATTTATTTTTTTTGTGGAAGTGACGATAGGCAAATTTGTTTTGCTTTCTTTACACTCCAATGTAAAAAAGGAGAATAAGCATATGCTAATTAATAAGTGTCTAATCATGGTTTAGCCCAAATTCCCCAAATATTGTCGCCTTTATATTCTGCTATTTTAATGCAATTTTCATTTAGCCATGCTGTCGCGCGATTAGTTGTTGCCCAGTTGACGTCATCAAAAATAATAAGACCGCCGCTTTTAACAAGTGGAACCCATTTGATCACATCCAAAAATGAGGCTTTGTCAGAGTGGTTGCCATCGATATGCAAGATATCGATATCTGAAATGACGGGGCAATGTTCTGACGTTGTTCTAATTAATACAATTTGGTCTTGTAGATGAAATTCTTGAATTTTTACTTGAAGGCCTTTTAATATTTTTACATGGTCTACAGATGACCACCAAGTATGATTAACACCATCCATCCCTTCTGCGGATTCTTGTGTGCTCCAAGGATCGACCCCGTAGATTTTACCTTTGCCATTATAATTTAGGGCATACGCCATAGGTATTAAAGATTTTCCACCCCAAACGCCAATCTCGACAATGGTCTCTGGTTTTAATTCGGCGATAATGTCAATCAGAATAGAAGCTTTTTCATTTGAGCACCAGCCTTCCAATTGACGCATATTGTTTAATACTCTTGCTTTCAAAATCATCAGATTGTGTGATTTTGAGGCAGTATATTCATAATGAGACTCTATATTATGGTCAAGATCTGTATTGACATCCATATTTAATTCCTTTTAGCTTTGTTTATTTAGATTGATAATTTGGCGCTCCATTATCTGAAAGAGCTTTTGGCAAAGTAGAAACAACATCAAAATTTAAACTATACATGTTGATGTCGTTTGGAAGGTAAAATTCCATGTCATAAGGCAGGAAAATACGGTAGTGCTTTATGAAATTAAGAATTTTTTTTATTCCGCTTTTTCTGACAATCATGGAATAAGCGCCATATCTTGCACCGACTTTTGTAAAAAGAGAGGAAATTTTCTCTCTTTGAGAAAATCTTTTTGGGTTATCGGGTGTAAAATTAGGTCTTGGCGCATAGCTTAAGCAGGGAACATACTTTCCATCCTGGGCTTTAGTGTCCGGATCTGTAAATAAAATGTCCCAGTTGTTTTTTCCGACAAGGGCATCTAATTTTTTTATGTAGCGCGAGATCAGGTTGGGATTTTTAATGACTTCAATGTCATCTTCCATGACCCATATTGTATTGTAGCCGGAATTTAAAGCGTCTTGTAAAACAGAAAGATGGCTCAAAACAATCCCGATAGAGCCCCTTGACATACAATGGGAAAAATAATTTGAATTGATTTGCATCATCTCATGTCGCGGATTGCCATTGTCTTGTTCGAGGTACATCGTTCCCATGATAGATTTTTTCATGCCTGCCTTAAATCTGATATTCAAGGTTTTAAGTGCATTTAAAGGTAATTCCCAACCACTTACTGCAGAAAAACGATAGGGGTGGATTTGAAAGGGGGTTAATTGCTGAGCGCTTTTTGCAAATTTTTCAGGTCTTCCGTCAAGATTGATCATATAGATGAAATCAACCCTTCTCATCTTATGCTTTGCCGTTTTATTTGGGCATGGTTTAAAAAAGTCCTGTATTTCACCGTGTACGCAATTGGATAAAATGACAAATAACAAAAGAAATATGCGAATGTTCATTTTTTTTTCCTTGTAATATTAAAAATTGACCATATAAAAAAAATAATTTTTTTGTCTATCATCTAAGTTTTAAATTTAAAAAAATAATGGGTAAAAAAATGAAAGTTGTTATATTTGGCGCCGGGATTAGCGGATTATCCCTTGCGTGGTTTTTAAAAAAAAAATTTAAATCATCAATTGATTTAACAATTATCGAAAAAGATTCCTATTCAGGCGGTTATATAAAAAGCCTTAAAAAGGCAGGTTTTTTATTTGAGCTTGGTCCAAGAAGCTGTAGAACAGCTGGAAACGGCGTCAAAACATTACAATTAATAGAAGACTTAAACTTAACAAAAGAAGTTGTCGTTGCAAGTCCATTTGCAAAAAAACGTTATGTTTATCTTGATCAAAGAATGGAACAAGCCCCGGGAAGTTTTTTTTCGCTTTTTAAATCACCTTTGACAAAAGGCCTTTTTAAGGCTTTGATTTTTGATTTATTTGGAAAATATAAATCATCAGATGACGATCCATCCATCCATGAATATGCAAGTAAAAAATTTAGCCCCGAGATCGCAGATAATTTATTCGACCCTTTAACTTCTGGTATCTATGCAGGAAATATCTCCAAATTATCTTTCAAATCATGTTTTCCTTATCTTCATGAGCTTGAAAATGCGCATGGATCGCTCATTTGGGGTATGTTTTTAAATAAGAAAAAAATAAATGAAATTTTCAGTCCTTTTGTTAAAAATTTAAAAAAACATAAAATTTTTTCCTTAAAAAATGGCATGCAAACCTTGACAGATGTGTTATCTAAAGAGCTTAAGGGGCATATTCTTTTTTCAGCTGAGATTGAAAACTTACGAATTTTAAATGATTCCACCAAAATTTTCTTAAAAAATAAAGAGGTTATTCATGCAGACTATGTTTTTTCAAGCCTTTCTCCCCATGATCTAAAAACCCTTCTTCCAGAGGGTAAGATGAAAGAAATTTTAACAGAGTTTCACTCAACATCGGTCGCTGTTGTTTCTTTGGGTTTTAAAAAAGATGTCTTAAAAACCAAAGGATTTGGATATTTGATCCCCTCAAAAGAAAAGGAAGATATTTTAGGCGTTGTTTTTGATTCATCGGTTTTTAATCAGCAAAATAGAAAAGCTGATGAAACAAGACTTACTGTGATGCTTGGAGGATCTCATATGAGGGATTTTGAAAGAAAAACAGAAGATGATTTTTTGAAAATGTCAAAAAATGCACTTGTCAAGCATTTAGGAATCAAAGATGTGCCCGATGTATCGCATGTTTACATTGCTAAAAACGCAATTCCTCAGTACTTGGTCGGGCATGGAGAAAGATTGCAGAAACTAAAAAAAGCGTGTCCGGAGCACTTTCAGGTTTTGGGCTCTTGCTACTTTGGGGTTTCTGTTAATGATTGCATCGCAAATAGCGAACACTCCGCAAATGAATTTTTCAAGTCTTTGTATGATAGCCAAAGCTTGCACCCGTTTTAAGCAGCTTTTTTAGTTTAACGTTTGCAAAAAAAAGGCAACAAGAACAAAATTAAAAAATAGAGTGAAACGAAAAGGTATATCCCATGTTTGATAAGTTTACAAACCGCGCAAAGCAAGTCATCAAACTTGCTAAAAAAGAAGCTCAACGTCTAAATCACAACTACTTAGGAACAGAACATGTTCTTCTTGGGTTGTTGAAATTAGGTCAGGGTGTGGCTGTCAATGTACTCCGCAGTTTAAATATTGATTTTGAGACAGTTAGAAGCGAAGTTGAAAAACTTGTGGGATATGGTCCTGAAATCCAAGTGTATGGAGATCCGGCACTTACAGGAAAAGTTAAGAAAGTTTTTGAGTATGCCAACGAAGAGGCTGCTAATTTAAATCATAATTATGTCGGAACAGAACATTTGCTTCTTGGTCTCTTAAGACAGACTGATGGAGTTGCAGCTCAAGTGCTTGAGAATTTGAATGTCAATTTGAAGGAAGTTCGCAAGGAAGTCTTAAAAGAACTGGAAACATTTAATCTTCAGCTACCGCCCCTTGGCAGCAATCCTCAAAACCAAACCGGTCAAACCCCAAGCGGAATTCCAAATAAACCCTATGAAAAAGCGGGAGCGAACGGTCAGGAAAAAATGCCTGCTTTAAAAGCGTACGGACATGATTTAACAGAGATGTTCCGTGAAGGTAAAATGGACCCTGTGATCGGAAGAAAAGAAGAGGTCGAACGCCTTATCTTAATTCTTTGCAGACGCCGTAAGAATAATCCTGTTTTAGTTGGAGAAGCAGGCGTTGGTAAAACGGCAATTGTCGAGGGTCTTGCACAAGCGATTGTAAAAGGGGAAGTGCCAGATAATTTAAGAAAGAAAAAGCTCATTTCTTTGGACCTTGCTTTGATGATTGCAGGAACCAAATACCGTGGTCAGTTTGAAGAGCGTATCAAAGCTGTCATGGATGAAATCAAGAAAAATGGCAATGTGCTTTTATTTATTGATGAACTTCATACAATTGTGGGAGCAGGAGCTGCAGAGGGCGCTATCGATGCCTCCAATATTTTAAAGCCGGCATTGTCCCGCGGCGAAATGCAGTGCATCGGTGCTACTACACTTGATGAATACAGAAAGCATATCGAAAAAGATGCTGCCTTAGAGCGAAGATTCCAAAAAATTGTCGTTCCTCCTCCAAGCGTTGAAGAGACTATAGAAATATTAAACGGCTTAAAAGCCAAATATGAAGAACATCATAAGTGCATTTATACTGAAGAGGCGCTAATTGCTGCAGCTGTCCTTTCAGATCGCTATATCGTGGGTCGTTTTCTACCGGATAAGGCTATTGATCTAATTGATGAGGCCGGCGCAAAAATGCGTATTGCCGAGATGAATCAACCGCAGGATATAAGTAAATATGAAGGCGAAATTGAAGAGGCGCGTCTTGCAAAAGAAGAGGCTATCAATAAGCAGGAATTTGAAAAAGCTGCAAAACTTCGCGATTCTGAAAGAACTCTAAGAGTAGAGCTTCAGCAAATTTTAGAACAATGGGCTGTTAACAAAGAAGAGCATGAAGTCATTGTTGAAGATGAAGATGTTGCAAATGTCGTCGCAAAACAGACCGGTATTCCGATACATCGTTTAACAGAAGGCGAAACAGAAAAAATCCTAAAATTGGAAGAAATTCTAAGACGTAATTTCATCGGACAGGATGAGGCTTTAAAAACTGTATGCCGCGCTATCAGAAGAAGCAGAGCTGACATTAAAGATCCAAACCGCCCGATCGGCGCCTTTTTATTTTTAGGTCCGACAGGTGTTGGAAAAACATTGCTTGCAAGACTTCTTGCAATCAACATGTTTGGCGGTGAAGACGCTCTGATACAAGTCGATATGTCTGAATACATGGAGAAATTTGCTGTCAGCCGCATGACGGGGTCTCCTCCTGGTTACGTCGGACATGAAGAGGGCGGACAGCTTACAGAACAAGTGCGTCAGCGTCCCTACTCGGTTGTTCTTTTTGATGAGATTGAAAAGGCACATCCGGATGTGATGAATATCCTATTGCAAATTTTAGAAGAAGGCCGCTTGACGGATTCTTTTGGAAGAAAAATCGATTTTAGAAATACGATTGTTATTCTCACATCAAACCTTGGCGCCGATTTGATACGCAGGCAGACTGAACTTGGTTTTGGAGCAGTTGAAGGAGCGTTGGACTTTGAAAGGATGAAAGAGAAGATCGAGGGTGAAGCTAAAAAATATTTCAAACCCGAATTTTTAAACCGGCTTGATGATAAAGTCTACTTCCATATCTTAAATAAAGAGGCAATATTAAGTATTATTGAACTTGAGATTAAGAAAATCCAAGGTCGCTTACAGAAAAAGGAAGTATACATCAAACTCGATGATGCAGCAAAAGATTTCCTTGTCGAAAAAGGATACTTGCCGGAAATGGGCGCAAGACCGCTTAAGCGTACAATTGAGCTTTATGTTGAAGGTCCTCTTGCAGAACTCTTGCTCGAACATCCAAATGAGGGAAGACGCTGTCTTATTACAGTGGAAGGCGATCATCTAAAATTTATTGATGAGGAAGTATTTCCTATAGAAAGGAGCCCCAAACGAAAACTTAGCTCCAAGGCAAAAGAGAAAATAAACAGCGCAGAATAGCAAACCAAGCCCAAGATCCTGCTAAAATCTTTTAAGTTATTTTAGCAGGATCAATTCTAATAATTTATTTAATATTTCAATTTAATAATATTCTTGATAAAACTACTCTTTTAAAAATTTAATAACCAAATGGTAATTTATGTCCCTCATCATGGATTCTAATGGACAAACTCTTCTTCATTGGTCTGTAGCAAATAACGATTTGGATAGTTCTTTAAAACTTATGGAAAAAATGAGTGTTAAGGAAATCTCATTGTCCAATTTTGATAATAAATATACTGCTTTGCATTTGGCTGCCCAAAATGGGTCAGTCGAAATTATCAACCTTCTTCTTGAAAGAGGGCAAAGGGCTCTTGCTTGCAAGGTAGACCGATATGGGCAAACAGCCTTGCATTGGTGTTCATCAAATCCGGAACATTTTGCATCAGCTAAAAGCTTAATGCAAATTATGGAATGCGAAGATCTGTGCATTCAGAATACTTCCAATCAATATACAGCTCTCCATGTAGCTGTACAAGCTAATAATGTTGATTTAGTCGAATTGATGACGGCAAAGAGTAAGTCTCCTCTTGTCTGTAAGATAGACCAGCATGGACAAACAGCGCTGCATTGGGCAGCTATAAGGGGAAATTATCGAGCTTGTCAAATCTTTTGCAAATACATGAATCGTTTGCATATAAATAGAATGTCAAATGACCATAAAACTGCCTCAGATTTAGCTATTGCAGGCGGCTATCACGATATTGCTGTATTGTTGAAATCAATTCCTATGTGATTGCATTAAGCTAATTTCTGTCACTGCTACCGCAAGCCTCTTTTGTTCTCTGTCTTGCTCTGTGGTAGAAATAAGCACTATTTATTACTACAATAGAGCAAGAGAGAGAACAAAAGAGGCTTGCGGTAGCAGTGACAGAAATTATAATAAATATAGTCCCACAAGAGAAATTCCCTTTTTAAGAGATTTGGCTTTCCCAAGTTTTGACGTAATCGAGCAAGACTTTTTTTGATGGATGCGTATTTAAAAAAGTAATTGTTTTTTTGTCGCTGCAAAAATGCGCGATTTTGGCAAGAAGATGTAAATGGCTTTTATCCTGGCAGGCAAAAAGGAAAAACAACGTATTGACAGGTTTGCCATCAAGAGCTCCATATTCCACAGGATTTTCAGGAAAAACGACCGTCACGACATCGTGAGTAGTATTTAATAAAAAATCTCTTGGATGAGGAATTCCGATCCCATTATTTAAAGCTGTCGGCTGTAAATTTTCGCGGTCTAAAAGCAGATCAGAAATGACCTCTGAGTCAAGCTCAAGGCTCTCTGCAATTGTTTTGGTCGCAGCTCTTATAAGCTCTTCTTTTGTATTCCCGCGAGCCTTGTTGATCACGCCGCCTTTGTGGATTGCGCGAAACAAATTAAATTGCTTGACGCCGCCTTTTGTTGGGGGCAGCTCGATTTCTTCTTCTTCTATGAACTTAAGTTCGCTCTGATTTTTTTCATCGGGATTTAGAGGCAGCTTATGATTTAATACCCAGTTTTCTATTTCCACACGGCTGAAACGGTATTGATGGTTGATGCGGTAAGCCGGTATTTTTCCATCGGCAAGCCATCTGCGCACGGTCATTTCCGATACGTTTAAGAGATCTGCAACATCTTTAAGTTTTAAGTCCATAGTTAACGTCCTAGCTTTAAGATTAGAATGCTTTAAAAAGTTCTATAATATCTTCCGGTGAACTTCGAGTTAATATTTTTTTTCTTCTCTCTTCATCTTTAATGGCCATTGTCAAGCTTGATAGAATTTGTAAATATTCTGTTTGCTTATCATCTGGCCCCCCTACCATAAAAATCAATTTTACGGGAGCTCCATCTAAGGAATTCCAATCGACACCTTTTTGCAAAACGCCGATAGCAATAAAAAATTCATCATAGCCATCCAGTTTTGCATGAGGAATGGAAACACCCATTCCAATACCTGTGGAGACGATTTTTTCTCTTTGGATAAGAGCATTAAAAAATGAAAGTTCATTTTTTAATTTGCCGGTTTCATGAACTTTTTCGATCATGGTTTTTAACGCTTGATCGCGTGTTTCGGCATTTAAAAATAAAATAAGGTCTTTATTTAAATAATTATAAATTTTTAGCATGTTTAAATTAATGAATACCGGTATGGCCAAAGCCGTTTGTTCCTCGTTCTGTAGAATCTAATTCGTCTTCTTCAACAGAAAGAAAATTACCTTGGATGACTGCTGAAACAATAAGCTGAGCTATCCGCATTCCAGGTGTCACATGAAAATTTTCTTTGCCGTGATTGATCAAAATAATTCCGATTTCACCCCGGTAGTCGGCATCAATTGTTCCAGGAGTGTTTAAAACGGTAATTTGGTTTTTCAAGGCAAGTCCGCTTCTTGGTCTTACTTGAATTTCATAACCTGCCGGAATGGCGACTTTTAATCCGGTTGGAATAAGAGCTGAACTTCCCGGGCTGATAATGAGTTCCTCATTAATATGCGCATGAGCGTCAGCGCCTGCAGCTTCCGTTGAGGCATACTTAGGAAGATGATTTTTATTTTTGGCAAACATCGGAATGTTGATTTGATTTTTTGTCATATGCTTTTTTAATTTAATGTTTTTAGTATATTAAAGAGATCCGTTAAGGAAGGAAATAAGTTCCCCGACCTTTGCTTTTAACTCATGACGATTAACAATACAATCTATCATTCCATGTTGCAACAAAAATTCTGATTTTTGTGCACCGGGCGGTAGTTGTTGCCCTATGGTTTGTTCGATAACCCGTGGACCTGCAAAACAAATCAAGGCTCCAGGTTCTGCGATGATGATATCTCCCAAAGATGCAAAAGAGGCTGTGACACCACCTGTTGTCGGATTGGTTAAAATGGAGATATAGGGAATTTTAGCCTCGTGCAATTTGGCAAGGGCAGCTGAAGTTTTTGCCATTTGCATTAAAGAGAGGATCGATTCTTGCATTCTTGCGCCGCCAGATGTCGAAACAATGACAAGCGGAAGTTTGTGAGCCAAAGCATATTCCATGATCAGCGTAAGTCTTTCGCCAACAACAGAGCCCATCGAACCTGCCATGAAATTAAAATCCATAACGGCAAGCGCGGTTTTTTGGTTTTGTATTTTGCAATGACCGACAATTACGCCCTCGTTTCTGCCCGATTTTTCCTTGGCATTCACGAGCCTTGTCGCATAGCTTTCGGTATCAACAAAATTTAATGGATCAGTGGATTCAATGTCTTGATAAAGTTCTTTGAATGTATCTGGGTCTGAGAGATTTTTAATTCTCTCATCTGCGGATAATCGATAATGATAGTCGCATTTTGGACAGCAATTACTATTTTGTTCAAGTTCGTTAGCATGGATCAGTTCATTGCAATGGGTGCATTTCAACCAACCGCTGAATCCATCTTTTTTTGTCGTTTGTATTTTTATTTTAGGTTTATTTCGGGAAAACAATCTCATAAACAACCTTTATATTTTATAATAAGTATTTTGATTCTATTCTATATCAAAAATTATTTCAAGTAAATAATGGGAAACAACATTTACTAAAAAGTTTTATGGACAAAATGGACAATATCCATAAAACTTTTTTAGTAAATGTGCTGTCTTTTGTTACTTCATAGCTTTTTCGTAACGCTCGGCGACATTTTTCCAGTTAACGATTTTCCAGATAGCTTTTACATAATCAGCCCGTACATTTTTGTACTGCAAGTAATAAGCATGTTCCCACACATCAATTCCAAGAAGCGGAGTAAATCCTTTGATGACAAGCGGATCTTGATTATCGCATGTTTGGATATCCAAACGATTTAGAGCTTTGTTGAAACCAAGCCATGCCCAGCCAGAACCTTGAATAGCGACAGCTTTTGCACTCATTTGTTCGATAAATTTATCAAGCGAACCAAATTGCTTTTCGATGCTTTCAGCAAGTGAGCCTGTAGGAGCCTTGCCGCCGTCTTTATCGATAGGGCTCAAGTTTGTCCAGAAGATAGAGTGGTTAATGTGGCCTCCGCCATTGAATTTGATTGCAGATTGCAAAGCAATAAGGGCATTTAAGTCGCCTTTACTCTCTGCTTCTTTATATTGTTCGATTGCTTTATTTAAGTTGTTTACATATGTCAAATGATGCTTGTTATAGTGCAAGTTCATGATCTCTTCGCTAATAACAGGCTCTAGTGCATTTAATGCGTAAGGTAATTCGGGAAGTTTTGCCGGTATCAATGAATTTTCTGTCATAATAGAATCTCCTTTAAAGATGTTTTTTAGCTAGAGGATAAGCCATCT
This sequence comes from Parachlamydiaceae bacterium, assembly GCA_041691015.1. Taxonomy (GTDB): domain Bacteria; phylum Chlamydiota; class Chlamydiia; order Chlamydiales; family Parachlamydiaceae; genus JBBSJT01. The sequence continues at coordinate 47,075 of JBEPVN010000001.1, forward strand.
TTTGAATTAATGCCAAACCCTTTTCTTAGCAAATGCTCTTTAGTGATAGGTCCGATTGCATTTAGCTTGATATTTTTAGGAAATGTTGTAAAAAATAAGAAAAAAGCATCGACAGTCGATGGGCTTGTAAAGAAAATTTCGTCAATTGTTTCAAGCTCCGGTAATGGTTTGTTTAAGTGAGGGACTGTATCGTAAAAGATGCAAGTTTCGAATTTTAAGTTTTCTCTAAAAAAAAAGTCCGTTAAAACAGGTCTTGAAAGAGCTGAATGTGGCCAAAAAATGAAGCTTGTCTTCAAATCCATATTTTTTAAAAGGGCAATTACTCCCTCTGCTGTTTCATCATCTGCTGTTTTGACTATTTTAACCCCAAAATTTTGCAAAGAGAGTGCGGTTTTTTTTCCGACTGCAACAAATATTTTTTGATTGATTTCTTCATTGGAATAAGAAAAATCTCGTAAATAATCAAAAAAGATCCTAACGGAAGATTTACTTGTGAAAATGAAGTGGGTAAAACTTAAAAATCGGCTTAAAAATGGGAGACATTTTTCTTTTGGTCTTGGAATTATTTTGATTACCGGATAATGAATCATATATTCATTTATTGAATCCGGACAGTCTATTCCTACATAAAGTTTTTTTTTCATTTTGCGTCGATACAGGAAAATAAGTTTTTCATTTCTTCGTCATCTTTCATAGCTATTATGGCAAGTCGGCCTTGAAATTCTGTCGTCTCACCCTCTAATCGAATACGATTGAGATGCGTCAACTTTAGCCGGATTAAGGCAGCTTCTGCAATCACTACACCATCGAATAATAGAGACTCCAATTGATTCAATCTGCTTTGAATCGTGCCTCTTATGTCTTTAAAAACCATCTCTTTATTTAATTTTTTAAGGGCTGCTTCTCGTTTTTCAGATGACACACCGATCACGGCTCCTTTTTTTAGTGATTCAAGGCTCATTCCCGCTCTTAAAACAAGACTGTCAGATGAATCAACGCCCTTTGTTAGGGCAATAATTTTAAGATTTGAATCGATTGGTTCCGGTAGGTCTTTTGCTGAGTGCACCGCGATCCTGCAATTTCTTTTAATAAGAAATTCATCGATTTCTTTGGTAAAAAAATCTGTTTTTCCAAGCGATCTTAAAGAAGTTTTAAGATCTCTGTCACCTCTTGTTTCAAGAAATATTTTTTCAAAATGAATATTTGGAACATGCTTGCTGATTTCTACAATGACTTCTTCTACTTGAGCTTGTGAAAGTGGGGATTTTCTCCCCGCGACCATGATTTTTTTCATTTATGAATCCTTAGAAATAGCAAAAAAATGCATTTTGCCTTAAAAAAGAACAATTGTAAATTAAAAAAACATACTATTAAATTGACAATAATTAGATTGTTATGCTAAAATTTCGTATTAACTTAATAATAAAGGTAGGTTTTTATGGAATCAATTAGAAATTTTAACATTAGTTTGTTTCAATTAAAATATTTCTTTTTTACTAAGCCAACTCATATTTTGCCTTATAAATGTGACAAATTTCTTGTAGCGACATGTATTGCTACTGCTATTTTATCTCAAAGCTATAATGCTTTTCAATCTGAAAAGAACAAAACCAATGCCATTAATAATACCTCGATTTATGCTATGACTTCCATGTCTACTTTGGCAGTTGGGCATTTGTTTTTCAAATTTATTACTCCATTTATTAGTATGCGTATAGAGTCTGCAAGACAAGCCCTTCAAAAGATAAAAAACGTACGCGTATAGTAACCCTTAAATTCAAGCCCTTCAACAAAATATAAAATAAAAAAAAAGGATAATATGAACACTCTAGGATTAAATTTCAATTTAAAACATGTATACAATGTCAGTTTCGCGTTGCCAAAAAGACCTTTAGCACTGATTGCGGTAGCTTCTATTGCAACTTTTGCCCTGCAAAAACTGTATAACAGTTTTGCAAGCGATGCAAACCAAATTGAACCAGGAAGAGTTGCCTACAATACTATGAGAACAGGTGTTGTCTTAGCAATCGGTCTTGTAATTTTTGGAAAAGGTATGAATGCTGGAAGAAAATTTGCTTCTTCAAAAAACCTTGATCCTGTTGGACATGCTTTACGTCATCATTATTACCAAAGAGTAAAGCACTGGTATCGCAATAGCTAAATTGCTGCTTAAATTACAATTTTTCTGTAGCTCCTTATCGTAGCTACAGAAAAATTATCTTGAGTGTTTTTGCTAAAAAAGTGTTACCAAAAGCGCTATTAAAGAAGTGCTCTTAAAGCATCATCTACGACATCAAAACCTATAATCGCGATTTTATTTTTGATTTCATCAGATAAGCCTTTGACATTTCGTTTTGGGATAATACATCTTGTAAATCCCATGTGAATTGCCTCTTTTAAGCGGCTTTCCATTCGGGTAACGCTTCTTATTTCGCCCCCAAGACCAACTTCCCCGATCACAACTGTTTCAGAGTCGATTTTTTTGTTGCGCATGGATGAGGCTACTGCTACAAGAATGCCTAAATCAAGACCCGGCTCAATGATGCGCATGCCGCCTGCTATTGAAACAAAAACATCGCATTTATGCATTTGAAAGCCCATTCTCTTTTCTAAAACTGCAAGAAGAAGCGCTAATCTATTTGGATCAAGACCTGCAGACCTTCTGGAAGGCGTTGGAAAAAACGTTTCTGTGACAAGGGCTTGTGCTTCAATTAAAATAGGTCTTGTGCCTTCGATTGTTGGAATAATGACAGAGCCTACGTTTTCTTTTCTTCTCTCCTCCAAAAAAACTTGAGAGGGATTTGGCACTTCGACAAGTCCTTTTGCCTGCATCTGGAAAACGGCTATTTCATCTGTCGGACCAAACCTATTTTTGACAACGCGGATCATTCGGTAATTTTGCTGTTTGTCGCCCTCAAAGTATAAAACAGTGTCCACTAAATGCTCTAAGACTCTTGGACCTGCGATTTCACCCGATTTTGTAACATGTCCGATCAAAAAAGTCGTAATGCCATGGCCTTTTGCTATATGCATGAACTCGGTTGCTGTTTCACGAACTTGTGAAACGGAGCCTGGAGCTGATGTGATTTCGCCTTTATATACAATCTGGATCGAATCGACGATTAAAATATCTGGTTTGACGTGTTCAATTTGTGCTTTGATCAATGTAAAATTCGTTTCAGATAAGAGCAGGAGATTATCAGAATCAATTCCAAGTCTTGCAGCACGCATGGAGGTTTGTTCTACAGACTCTTCTCCGCATACATAGAGAACGATCAAGCCTTGGGATGCAAGCGCAGAAGATAACTGGAGCATCAGAGTGGATTTACCAATCCCGGGATCTCCACCGACAAGCGTTAATGAGCCTGGAACTTGGCCTCCTCCTATCAAACGGTCATATTCATGGATGAATGTTTGAATTCTTGGTGTCTTTTTGAGGCAGATTTCTTTTAAGCGTACCGGTTTGTTATTTGTTTTGACTTGAGCCTCAAAGCGCCTTTCGGTACTTTTTATTTCAATTTCTTCTTGAAAAGTGTTCCAATTGCTGCACTGAGAGCATTGACCTACCCATTTGAACTGCTTATGACCGCAATCAGAGCAGTACCAGACTGATTTTTGTTTGACAGCCATCTTTTAGCCTTCCAATTGTAGTTGAAATTTTTCCAAAGCATCTTTTGCTGCTGCTTGCTGAGCTTCCTTTTTGGATTGCCCGGTCCCGCAGCCAATTTCCAAGGTATCGATCAAAACGGAGATTCTAAAAATTTTACTGTGATCTGGACCCTCTTCATGGATGACATGGTAAGAAGGCGGTTTTTGGTATTTTTTTTGGCATAAATCTTGTAAAAGTGCTTTCCAATTTGAAAGAGGAGTTTTTAAAATAGCTTCTATTTCGTCATTAAAATTACTGAAAATAAAATTTTTTACGGACTGTAACCCGGAATCTAGGTAAATTGCCCCGATTAAAGCTTCAAAAAGATCTGCTAAAATAGATTCCCGTCCTCTTCCTGAATTTATGCGCTCTCCTTTTCCAAGAGCGAGAAATTTTTCAATATCCAATTTTTGAACGTAAGCAAAACAGGAGGAGGCTTCAACAAGCCTTGATCTTAAATAAGATAAGTCACCTTCTGGATTGTTTGGCAGTTTGAGATATAAATATTCAGAAGTGATAAGACCAAGCACAGAATCGCCCAAGAACTCAAGGCGTTCATTGTGCGCGTTGATGTCGCGGTTTTCGTTTACAAAGGAGCGGTGAATAAAGGCGAGCGCTAATAAATCGCGGTTGATAAAATTATATCCGATTTTTGCTTCGATGAGGGGGGCGTCTTTTATAAGTTGTATTATTGGGTTCATCTCTCGAATCTTAGCTCATGGTTACATTTTAGACAAATCAAAAAAAGGAGTGGCGGCTGATTGCTTTTTATTACAGAATATCTTATAATCATCGTCTGTTTATAAATCATATGATGAATTAAAAAAAATGCGTTAAACCTTTTTCAAAACAAGAACTTATAAAAGGTTCAGGGACTATAAAAATATTATGAAATTTGCTATCGAAGGCACCCAGCGCCATTATTTTAGACAACATCATGCGTTAGAAGTCCAAAATTTGTTAAAAGAGTCACAGCTTAAGGAGTTAAACCTTCAGCTTGATAAAACAATGGAAATCAGGTTAAAAACAGGACCTGTCAAAACAACGCCCTTGCCAAACGAAATTTTTTCTTCAAGTCGTGATTTATCAAGATCTAATGCTTATCTAAAAAAAATCATCTTGAATACCCAGTTTGCAGAAATTGCATCCGATCTTGTTGAATATCGTCCTCTTAGATTTGGATTTGATCAGCTTTACACAACTATTACACCTTCCTTGCAAGAAAAACCTGATCTCAATCCTTATAAAAATCTGATGCTTCAACCAAGATCCCTTAAAGAAATTACTTGTATTCAAGGAATTTTGTGTGGTTTGATGATTTGTTTATCTGGAAATCAAGAAATAATCGAAGAGCAAACTGCCTCGATTTTTTCCAAAACTCCAGGCAATGCTGTCTTTTTTAGTCCTGAAGCTGTTTTTGATTTTAATGATCTTGTTTCAAGCGAAACCCATCGCTATTTGATGATTGTTTACACCCATCCAACAGCAATTTATTATTTTGAAGAAAACGATCCAGAGACGCATCATTTTAAATCGCTTGGCTATGTTTTTGGAGACCGTTTAGGCGATAAGAATAACCCAATCATCTTTCGTTAAAATGAAAAATCTTGAAGTCATAGATAGTGGAGTAAAATATGCACATCTTCACATGAGCTTTGATCATGAACTTTTAAATAACTTACAAAATAGTAAGACTCCTATTTTGCATTTTTATGATTGGATGCAAGATACGGCAACTTATGGGTATTTTGTAGATCCGCAAAAGTATTTAAATATGGACGCTGTTAAGAAACATCGCCTTGAGCTTGCAAAAAGGCCGACAGGCGGTGGAATTGTTTTTCACTTAACGGATTTTGCTTTTTCAATACTTCTTCCAAGTACTCATCCGAATTTTTCTTTGAATCCGATGGAAAATTATAGCTGTATCAATGGTCTAATCAAAGAAGCTATTCTAAAATTTTCCGGCACATCTTCCAAAGTGGATCTTCTTCATGTGGATCATTCTGAAAAAACAAGCGATGCCAAAAATTTTTGTATGGCAAAGCCTACAAAGTATGATATTTTGCTAGGGGGCTTAAAAATTGGCGGCGGAGCTGAACGGCTGACGAAATTTGGATTGTTGCATCAGGGAACGATTGCATTAACTTTACCGCAAGATGATTATCTAAAAGAAATTTTAAAATCAGAGACGATTTTGGATTGCATGAAAAAAAATAGCTGTCTTTTGCTGGGGGAAAACGCATGTAAAGCAAGCTTTACATCCGCAAAAAAAGAACTTAAAAATTTGCTTTTAGAAGCCTTTTCTTTTAGTGACTGCTCTAAAAACGGTTAATATTAGTCGTCCTCTTAGACTCTAAATGCAAAATAAAAAGTTATTCATTTTATGTTTAAAATAAAGGCATATACTGTTTTTGCGAAACTGGAGTTTGTGTTTTAAGCTTATGCTATTTTAGAGCAGTCCTTTGCTATTGCAAAAATAACTCCATAGTTGCATGATATCTGTACTTAATAAGGGATTTAAAAATGCCAAATCTTTATCAACTATTTATAGTTTTTTTCAGCTTTTTATCAATAACGTTATATGCTGAAAGCCCAAACGATAACACAAAATCAAAATATGTACTTGTCAGTGTCGCACCGCATCGCTTTTTTGTAGAAAAAATTGCAGGAGATACGATCAAGATCGGACTTATGGTTCCGGCAGGAGCTAGCGCGCATACGTATGAACCGACTCCAAAAGAAACCTTGGCTGCTGCAAAAGCAGACATTTGGTTTCGCATTGGAGAGAGTTTTGAAGATAAAGCCATAAATGCCCTAAAAAGCCATAGCATTGATCTAAAGATTGTAGATTTAAGGGACAACCTTGATTTAATTTCTGATCCGACACATATTTGCATGCATCATAAAGGTTGTGTCGATCTTCATTTTTGGCTAAGTCCAAGACTTGCGAAAATTCAAGCAGATACCATTGCAAAAGCCCTGATTGAAACATACCCTGAAAATAAAGATATTTATGTCAAAAACCTAAAAGTTTTCAAACAGGAACTTGACGCTATTGACGTAAAAATAGTCGATATCTTAAAAGACTTAAAAAACCGCACAATCATGATATCGCATCCGGCATATGGCTATTTTGCAAGAGATTATAACCTAAATCAATTTTCTATTGAATTTGAAGGTAAGGATCCAACACCAAAGCTTTTGACTAAAATCTTAAAAGAAGCTCATGATAAAAATATCAAAACAATTTTTACGCAGCCTCAATACAGCAACAAAGGCGCCATTTTAATTGCTCATGAAATAGGTGCTGAAATTGTGAGTTTAAACCCATACTCGGAAGATTACTTTGAATCGTTGATTTCGATTGCTAAACACATCAGAGACCAATAGAGCGAACTAAAAAAAAATTATATGAAAGAATCTGTTGTTAATTTTGAACATGTTTCCTTTGCCTATCAAGACGCATTCGTCCTAAAAGATGTTTCCTTTGAAGTAAAAAATGGCGAATTCATAGGAATCATAGGCCCAAACGGAGGCGGCAAAACCACTCTCTTAAAATTGATGATGGGATTTTTAAAGCCGAATGCCGGAAAAATTAAAATTTTTGGAAAATGTCCTCAAAATTCCTTAGAACTTATTGCCTATGTTCCGCAAACCGTGCGATTTGACAGGCAATTTCCCATTTCTGTCATGGAGCTTGTTTTATCAGGAAGGCTCTCAAAGCTTGCCTGGCATGGACAATATTCCAAAATTGATAAGGAAAAAGCGCTTCATGCTTTGGAAAAAGTAGGTCTTGTTGATTTGCAGTACAATGCTTTTGGAACACTTTCTGGAGGACAGGCTCAAAGGGTATTAATTGCAAGGGCGCTTGTTTCAGAGCCGAAGCTTTTGTTGTTAGATGAGCCGACAGCAAGTGTCGATGTGCAGGCAGAAGAAGATATTTACCGGATTTTAGAAAGCTTAAAAGGGCAGATGACCATGATGATGGTGACGCATGATTTGGGCACTGTTGTAAGCAAAGTTGATCGCGTTATTTTGATACAAGGAAATGCCCTTACACTAAATCCGGAAGAAGTATGCGAACATTTTGCGATAGGACTCTACCATGCGCCGTTAATAAAAATTCAAGGGAAATAAATCATGTTTTCATTTTTTGAGGCGTTAAGAACAAATCCTTTACTATTGTCTGCGCTCCTTGCAGGTCTTGCAGCTTCTTTTGTGAGCGGGATTATTGGCGCTTATGTTGTTGTGAAACGGATTGTATTTATTAGCGGAAGCATTGCGCATTCTGTTCTTGGCGGCATCGGTTTTTGCTTATGGCTTGAGAGGTCGCAAGGAGTAACTTGGGCATCTCCTCTTCTTGGAGCTTTGGTCTCGGCGGTATTTTCTGCGCTGCTGATCGGTTGGATTCGTCTATACTATAAACAAAGAGAGGATTCTGTCATTGCAGCTTTGTGGTCCATCGGCATGGCAACTGGCGTCTTGTTTATTTCACAAACGCCGGGGTTTAACGTTGAATTGACTAATTTCCTGATCGGTAACATTTTGTGGGTCTCAAAAACAGATTTGTATGTCTTGTTTGCTTTGGATATTATAGTTTTAGCGATAGTTGCCTGCTTGCATAAGAAATTTTTAGCGATCTGCTTTGATGAAGAGCAAGCGCGCCTCCAAGGTCTCCCGGTTAACGCCTTATACTTGCTTTTGTTAGTTCTTACGGCAGTTTCGATTGTGTTACTGATTCAAGTTGTCGGAATTATACTTGTGATGACTATGTTGACAATTCCTGCTGCAATTGCTAATCTTTATACCTACAAACTCTCTTCTGTCATGGCATTTGGAATCTTGTTGAGTTCTATCTTTTGCGTTGTTGGGATGATGGCAGCTTATCATTTTGACTGGCCGGGAGGAGCGACGATTGCTTTGGTTGCCGGTTTAAGTTATGTCGTTGCGTTACTTTTGCCCACGAAATCTGTAGGCTAAGACGGGGATAAAATACGGAAAGAGAGGGATTTGAACCCTCGATACCCTTACGAGTATGCGTCCTTAGCAGGGACGTGCTATCGGCCACTCAGCCATCTTTCCAAGAATTGATTAAAAAAGATAGCTTAACCGAAAAAGCGGCTTTTTTGCAAGAACCATTTTTTATTTTGGAAAAAAATATGATAAATGAAAGAACTGAAAATCAGCCCGAGTATCAAGGATGGCTTTCTACAAGTGGTTTTGGGCCCACAGTTGCAGGAAGAGTTTATAGCGGGGCCATGACTTGCAAGGAGCTTGCTTTAAGTTTTTTTTACGATTATCCGGCATATAATCCAAGCGAGGATCCGGCGATTCATAAAATGCAAAAAAGAGTTTTGGGTCGCGGAGTTCAACTTGGAAGTAATGATGTGTATGAATTCATTAATGAAATTTCAAGAAACAATCCCGTCTACCACATTAACGAGTTTTATTTTCAAGCAGGTATTGCTGTCAATTATTTAACATTTGATCAAATTAAAGAAACAATAGATCAAGAAGCAAAAGATTTTCATTTGGATATACCTATTTGCATCCCGGTTAATTTTGGAAGTCAGGGGTTGTTAGAGCGAAATCATATCGCCATCATCCTGATCAAAGATGGAGTTGTCGATTATTACGATTCAAAAGGAATTATAAGCAGCAAGCGAAGTTTACAATCGAATCATACATTAGAAGATGTACTTGAATATTGTTTAACAAAGTTTACAAGGGAAGGCAAAATTGTGGAAAACCCCTATATGCATCAATATGATTCACATAGCTGCGCTGTTTTTATCTGCAATTATCTTTTTTTAAAAATTGTTTCGAATCAAACGATGGGCGAGCTTTATCTTGAAACCCTGAAACCTGGTGAAATACAAGATTTTAGGAATTCCATTAATCAAATCGCATACGAAAAAAACCGATTTCAGTCTAAATTCATTTAAATATTTGCATGCTGAAAAATCTTTTCATAAACTGTTAGGCCGTTAACTTCGCCGTTAACTTCTTCTTCAAGGTCAAATGCGGTATTAAATTCGGGGATCAATCCTGCAGGTTCTTGAAAATATTTTTCTCTTGACCAATCAAGCTTTCTATTTGATAAAACAATAGCATCCAATCCTATTTGTTTATAACAAATATCCAGCTCTTGGATTTCCTTTTTATTTATAATATTAGGGTGTGAATGATACCGAATAATAGCCATCAATAAATGGGAGGCTGTCTCAGGATAATTGCTTTTTTGAGATTGTAAAAACGTAAGAAAAAGCTCATAACAAAATTGTAAGGATAAGGAAGTATGAAGAAAAAATTCCTGTTCATCGGATTTAATTAACGTTTGTGCATATATAATATGATTCACTATTGAGAGTATTAATTTAATAGCGCTTAAATACAATACCTTGTTTTTATTTTGTAAAAAAATAGCATAAGCTTCTGGATTTGATTTGTTTTGCTCATCCAATCTGTATATTTCTGTTTTTGTATCAGCATGAGAAAAGATAGCTAATAAAAGATCATGCATATTCGTGATAATAAGGCTTAAACGATGGTTAAAAAAACTAGCAACACATGCAGAGATTGTAAGCACAGTGTTGAATGCAGGAGGCACAGAATTAAGATTACGAGGATTGGAAAGTTGGCTGTAGCATCTGATTAAACTCGTCGCTATTTTTAAATTTTTTTCGAGAGGCTTATAGAGTGAAATAAAAGGTAAAGCACATTTTAAAAGCCTAATACCATGCGTTGTATAGCTATTTGCGATCAAATTAATTTGATTTGGAAAGTCATTATTAAAATTTTGATAAAAGTAAGTTTTCATAATATGATATATAATTATATAGTTAAATTTTAAATCATATCAAATTATTAATAAATTGTAAATACTAATTTATATTATTATATATGTAAATGTTTAAGCTCTAATTTAGAGGAATTAGTGTGTGCCATATCCTTTTAATCATTTTGTTATAGCTTTTTGCATCAAAAAGCTGTACATTTAAGCTTTTTCAAACCTATCAAAAGTTTTAAATCCATGTCTGAAAACAACCTGAAAGCAAGAGTGGCTCCCAATTCAAAAGAATCAGAAATGATGGTCTTGGGCTGCATGCTCACAAGTGTCAATGCCCTAAATATTGCAGCAGATAGTCTGAACGATTCCGATTTTTATTATACGGAACACAAAATCATATTTCTTAGTTTAAAATCAGCTTATATGGCAGATAAACCAGCTGATGTTCATCTGATTTGCGAAGATTTAAAAAGGGAAGATAAATTAAAAGCTGTAGGCGGCGTTGCCTACATCACAACACTTGCCCAATACGCAGGAACTTCTGCCTACATCGAAGAATATAGCGAAATCATCCGAAATAAAGCAATTTTAAGACGCATGATCAGTGCCGCCCAAACAATTGAAAAAGGAGCTTTGGAAGAACCGCCCAATGTTTTGGACTCTTTAGATGATGCTCAAGCGATGTTTTTTCAGATCAGCCAATCGGCAAACCAATCGACCGGCGTCTTGATCAGTGAAATATTTTCTGGTGTAAAAGCAGATACCAAAATTCCATTTTTAAAAGAATTGCAAGAAAGACAGGAAAGATTTTTAGAAAAGGGTCCAGAAGATTTAGGAATAACCGGTACTCCGACTTGCTTTTCTGATTTTGATAAAATGGTCAATGGCTTGAATAATTCAAACTTAATGATCCTTGCAGCACGCCCTGCCATGGGTAAAACTGCTTTTGCAATGAATATTGCTGAAAATGTCTGTTTTAAAGGCAATGTTCCGGTCGGGATTTTTTCGCTCGAAATGAGCGCAGAGCAACTTGTGCATCGTATTATTTGCTCGCAGGCAGAAGTTGAGTCCGATAAGATCAAAACGGGTAATTTAAACGGTATCGAATATCAGCGCATAGTTTCAGCTGTTAGTCAAATGCAAAATCACGTGATGGTAATTGACGATCAGGCTGGCTTGAAAGTCACTGATTTGAGAGCTAGAGCTCGCAGAATGAAGGAAGTTTATGGTATAAAATTTTTGGTTATCGATTATTTGCAATTGATTTCTGGTTCTGGATCATTCCGTAATCAGGAGAACAGGCAAAGCGAGATCTCGGAAATTTCAAGAATGCTAAAAAACCTTGCAAGAGAGTTAAATATCCCTATTTTATGTTTATCCCAGCTTTCCCGTAAAGTGGAAGAGCGGCAGGGGCATAGACCTATGATGAGCGACTTGAGGGAGAGCGGAAGTATTGAGCAGGATTCAGACTTGGTGATGTTCCTTTTAAGACGCGAATACTACGACCCAATGGATAAGCCCGGTATGGCAGAGTTGATTATTGCAAAAAACCGCCATGGCGGCGTTGGCAGCGTGAATTTAACATTCCGAAAAGAAATTGCGCAGTTTGTAAATTATACCCCGATACGCTACGATAATTCAGGTTCTGCAAATTTTGATGCCCAGGCAGAAAAGGAATTTAGCCATTTCGCGCCTTAAAATTTTGAGTTTACTTCGGCATAAAAAAAGGGCTCTTTTTTTATAGCCGTATTTAAGCTTTACAATTTATCCCCAATATTTTAAGATCAGTGCTAAAGTTTACAAAAAATTACACGGAGAAGTCATGTCATCTGTAAAGAAAAAAAGAAAATATAAGATTGCAAAGCACAAACGTAAAAAAAGAAGCAGATTGAATCGCCATAAAACTAAATAGTGTTTAAAAAAGCATAATATCATGTGGAAATATCCTGTCTCATACGATGTCATTGTACTTGGAGGCGGGCATGCAGGCTGTGAAGCGGCTTTAGCTGCCGCCCGCATGGGTGCTCGTACCCTTCTATTGTCAATGAATCTCGATACCATCGCTAAAATGAGCTGCAATCCAGCTGTCGGCGGGGTTGCAAAAGGGCATATTGTTCGCGAGATCGATGCTCTTGGCGGAGAGATGGGTAAAGCCATCGATGCGACAGGTATTCAATTTAGAATGCTAAATAGCACAAAAGGTCCTGCCGTATGGGCGCCTCGCGCCCAGGCTGATAAAGCTCTTTATCAAATCTCAATGAAGCATCGTTTGGAAAAAACGGCTAATCTCGACATCCAACAGGGAACAGCAGAAGATTTAATTGTCGAATCAGGTTGCATCAAAGGCGTCATCACAAAAGAGGGAATCACTTATTTTGGCGATAACGTCGTGCTATCCTCAGGCACTTTTATGCGTGGACTTTTGCATATTGGAGAAACCAATTATGCAGGCGGAAGAGCAGGCGATCAGCCGGCGGTCGGTATTTCAGCATCCCTTGAGAGGCTTGGACTGACACTTGGTCGTTTAAAAACAGGCACTCCCCCAAGAATCAATAAAAGATCAATCGATTACTCTTTTACAGAAGAGCAGCCAGGAGACGATAGTGTCAAATTTTCTTTTGACGATGAAGGCATACCGCGTCTGCCTCAAGTCAGCTGCCACATAACTTATACGACTCAAGAAACAAAAGACATTATTCAGGCAAATATCCATAGATCCCCTATGTATTCTGGTAAAATCCAAGGAATAGGCCCAAGATATTGCCCATCGATTGAAGATAAGGTTGTGCGTTTTAGCGATAAAGAGCGCCATCAGATATTTTTGGAGCCGGAAGGCTTAACAACAGAGGAAGTTTATGTCAACGGCGTGTCGTCCTCTCTTCCATTTGATGTTCAATATGCCTTTATCCATAGCATTCCTGCTTTAAGAAACGCTGAAATCATGCGGCCTGCTTATGCAATCGAATATGATTATGTGATAAGCGGTCAAGTCGATGCCTCGCTGCAATGCAAAACTGTCGAAGGACTATTTTTAGCAGGGCAAATCAATGGAACATCCGGCTATGAAGAGGCAGCAGCTCAGGGGCTTGTTGCCGGCATAAATGCTGCAAATCGCGTTTTAAAAAAACCTCCATTTGTTATGACGCGCTCTGAAAGCTATATTGGCGTCATGATTGATGATTTGATTACAAAAACATTGGATGAACCCTACCGCATGTTTACAAGCAGGGCCGAACATAGATTGCTTTTAAGGCAGGATAATGCGGACTTACGCTTGAGACGTTATGGATATGAACTTGGATTAATCGATGCCAAACGTTTTGCAAAATTCGAAGAAAAAGAAACGATTATTTTAGCTGAACACGAAAGACTTTCTAAAATTTATAAACAGGTAAATGGAAAAGGCGTAACTTTGCTCCAACTTCTATGCCGACCAGAAAATACTTATAAAAACCTTCTTAAAGAATATCCGGAAGCACTTGCAGACCACGGCGAAGAAATTAATTTCCAGATCGAATTAAACAGTAAGTATGAGGGTTACATCAATAGGCAAAAAACAGAAGTGACGAGATTGTCCCATGTGGAAAAAATTCTTGTGCCTGTAGGATTTGATTTTGCCTCTGTAAACGGTTTAAGAAACGAAGCTCGGCAAAAATTATTGCAGGTAATGCCGATTAATTTAGGCCAAGCTTCACGTATTTCTGGCGTATCCCCTGCAGATATCTCTATTTTAATGATTGCCCTTATGCGTTACACTAAAGTATCTTTATGAGTTTTAGCTTTAGATAGCCTAAAGCTAAAAGACAGAGGGCATTTATGACAAAACCAACGCTTTACTTACTCAAACTTGCAAATACTCCCATATTTACGCAGCTCCAAATCGAAGAGGCTTTGCTTCGGACTGATGAGCGCAATTATTGTTTGTTAAATACAGGCTCAACTAAAGCCATCGTTATGGGAATCTCCGGTAATGTTGAAAAACTGATCAATAAAGATCTCCTCGATAAAAATCCCGTTCCTGTAATTCGCAGGTTCAGTGGAGGGGGGACTGTTTTTGTTAATGAGGAAACTTATTTTACTACGTTTATATGCAACAGCGAGGATTTAAAGGTTCCTTGTTATCCTCAAAACATCTTTAAGTGGAGTACAACCGTCTATGAGCCTGTCTTTAAGGGGTTAAATTTCAAGCTTCAAGAAAATGATTATGTGATCGACAACAAAAAATTTGGGGGAAACGCCCAATATTTACGAAAAAATCGTTGGCTGCATCACACCTCGTTTCTTTTTGATTATCATACAGATCAAATGGATTACTTAAATCTTCCTGAAAAAGTTCCAAGTTACAGAAAAAATCGCCCGCATAGCGATTTTTTATGCAAATTAAAGGCTCACTTTGATTCAAAGGATGCTTTAAAAGAAAAAATTGAGCATTCGCTGCATCAACAATTTAAAATCCAAGAAATAACACTCTCAGATATCGAAGATATACTAAAAACCGCGCACAGAAAAGCCACAGTTTATCTAGAATAAGTCATCTATCATTGACATTATGGGATTTTTACCTTTATGCTTTAACTCCAATATTCCTAACTTAATGCCTTCCTCATTTGTAAGTGTAGTAGATTGTAGAGCGCATTTTCTGAGGAAAGGATCATTTTCCATCCCTATCTCAAAAATAAAAGACCCTTTTAAAGAAAGAAAAGCTGCTAAGAATGGGCGGTCATACTTAATGACATCCGGAATTTCATTAAAATAGAAATCTGCTAGTTTTGCTAATTGGAGAATTTGATATTTGTTTTTTTTAAGTTTAATGCCTGCAAGCTGGAAATATCCACTCAATTTTACGATTTCAAAATCATTCCTCACACTGTCACTTCCATAAAAAAGAAAATCTGGTTTTAATTTAACCAATTCGAGCATAAACTCCTTGTCGTCACAGAGTTTATAGCTTGTTGTAAGAGCTGTAACTATTTGCGATTCAATAGTTTTTAGCTCAGGGTGATTTTTTACTAAATTTTTATTTTTAATTGCTTTGTAATTTTCCAAAAGTTTTTCTTTATTAAAAGAAATATATTGGCTATCCGATAATTCTACTAAAGGAAAAAAGGTAGCGGGAATAAGAACACATCCGAGGGGCATATTAAAAAATATAGTTAAGGCAACAGTGACGACAAGCAAAGCAACAGATTTAATAACCTTAATATCAATAAATTCTAAATATACGTAGTAGTGTTTTGCTTTACAATTTAAATTAATATCTGACACATCAATTTTTTGTAATAAAAGTTGCTTTTCAAAAAATAACGCTAAATCTATTACCGGTCCGATCAAAGGCATAAATCTGTAAGGCATGTCGACATGTTAAAGAAAGCGCTTATAATCATTTGTTTTAATATTCATATAAATCCTAAATTCTTTTTTTTGTAATTGTATCAAGTTCCTATGAAAAAATCAAAAGATATTGGAATGGGAAGTTGCAACTAAATTGAGTGATGTTTTACTCTTCTTTGACTTATGATAGGAAATGGAGCTTCCATTTAAAATGCAGCTAAAAAGGATAGGGCTTGTGAATATATGAATACATTTTTTATTGCCATTTTTTTTAATTTTCTATTTCTCCTTACGCGTTCAAATATTTCTGCATCTGAAAAAGATGAAAGGGAAAAGGCGCTTGCAAATTCCAATTTCTTAATTAAGGAATATTACGATTCAGGAGAGTCTACAGGACTCATAAAACATGAATTTCAGATCGCAGAAGATGGAGAGCCTGTCCTTCTGAACCGTTATTTTTATGAAGGCAATGAAACGATCGTTCATGATGTTTTCGATAACAAGACCATTTATAGAAAAGATCTCGATGATAACCGTCTGACTATTGAAAGATGCGATTCCAACGGTGATCCCTATTTGGTAGAACGATTTATTGTGGATAATTCAAAACTTATCGGTAAAACTTTTGAAGATGGAATGGGCAATACATTGATTTGTGAGAGGTATTTTTATGATTCTGAGGGTATATTGATCAAAAGCGAAACGTATTCAAGCATTGAAGAGCTTTCAGAAAATATAGAAAATGAGATTTTGCCGGCAAATGCGACATTTCAGTATTTAAATGAACTTCTAAAAGCAGAAAATCTCACAACCGTTCAGGAGATTGCAGAGACATATCTTGGACCCTTGTATCTGTTGACAGCCGGCTATTATAACCATCCTCTGGAATCAGGAGTTTTTGGGTACGGGGAAGCAAGCAAAAAAGTACGTGTCAGCTTTATAAATGGTATTTTAAATCGCAATTCAGATTGCATGGAAACGGCAAGGTTAATCTCAAGAACCCACGGGGGCACAAACGTCCATTACATTTATAGACCGACAACTGGCTGGGCAAATGATCTTATGCAGGCAGTTTCTGTAAGATTTGGCTATTTGACGCCTCAAGCTACGTTGCTTGCGAATAAGTGGAAAGAACTGATTGCTGAAATGGGAGGCGTTCAATCAGGCGGGGTCATTATTCATTATGCCCACAGCATTGGTGCCTCTGATACTTGGAATGCGCGGACTTTACTTACTCCGGAAGAGAAAAATTTGATCCGCGTCATCACCATAGGATCGCCTTTTATGATTCATAAAGATGGCTTGCATAGTGTGGTCAATTTTGTCAGTATGAGAGATGGTGTCTCTATTTTAGACCCTTTTGGTTATTTCAGAGGACATCTGGATCAAGCAAGCGGCGTGATTTTTTTAGGAAGTCTTTTTGATGGATTGCCATTTGTGGATCATCCGATCAGTAGTGCAACCTATTTAGCGCTTATCTATAAGCTTGGTAAAGATTTTATTTCGATGTTTGGAATGGTTAGGGAAGAAAACGACCTTGTCGAAAGCGCAAATTAAAACTAAAAAGACTTGGCTCTAAAAGACCGTTCCAAAAAGCTTGCACCGTTTGGATCGGTCTTTTAATCGACTCTTTTTATCTTTGGTCGAGATGCTCGATCTTTTCTGATTTGTCATTTGAGGGTGTGTCACTGCCATTTGCTTGAATGTCTGTGATAGCGCCTTTTACAACTTCGATTTTGGAGCCGTCATACATTTTTAAGATCACAGTATGTTCCTGAATACGCACAACAGTACCGACAATGCCAACTGCTGTAACGCGGTCGCCAGGCTTCATCTGAGATCTTTGCAGGTCCATTTCCTTACGGCGTTTTTGTTCCGGTCTCCAGAGGATAAAATAAAAGAATAACAGGGCAATTGCCATCATTGTCAGAGTTTGGGTAAGACCGGCATCGCGAGCTGGCGGCAAATCGGAAGTATCTTCTTGAGCAAACAAACCATTGCTAATCAAAAAAATGTGTAGTGTGGTAGCTAAATAAATGATTTTTTTCATGATATGAACCTATAGTGTTTATTTAAATCGGGTAAATCGCGCAGATTTTTTTATAAAATTCTGCAAGCTTTTCTGTCTTTATAGCATTTCTTAATTTTTGCATGAAATCAATATAAAATGCTAGATTTTGTAACGTCACCAAAGTAAGTCCCGTTACTTCATCCACATTTAGCAAATGGCGGATATAGGCTTTTGAGAATTTGGATGTGTAACAGTCAAGTTCGCTATCTAGCGGCGAAAAGTCGTCTTTATAGCTTCCTGCTTTAATATTGATCTTTCCCTGCCATGTAAATGCTGTGCCATTTCTTGCATTCCTTGTTGGCATCACGCAGTCAAACATATCAATGCCGCGCATTACGGCCTCAATTAAGTTACGGGGCGTTCCAACACCCATGAGATAGCGCGGTTTATCTTCCGGCAGAAATGGGACTGTCGCATCGAGCATGCTATTCATAATTTCTGCAGGCTCTCCAACAGAAAGTCCGCCTATTGCAAGACCCTCAAAATTTAAGGCGCTTAAAGCTTTTGCAGACTGCTCTCTTAAATCGGCATGAACTCCGCCCTGAACAATTCCAAAAAGATTTTGATGAGGTTGAAGTTCAAAATCGCGGCAGCGCTTTGCCCAAACATGTGTTCTTTCTAATGCTGTCTCAAGGCGGTTTCTTTCGCAAGGGTAGGGTGAGCATTCATCAAATGCCATGACAATATCAGACCCCAAAGTCTTTTGAATTTGCATGCTTTCATCCGGTCCCAAAAAATGCTTTGAGCCATCGATATGGGATCTAAAAAAAACGCCTTTATCCGTTGTTTTATTCAAACTTGAAAGTGAAAAAACTTGGAACCCTCCGGAATCTGTTAAAATCGAATTATCCCAATTCATAAAGGCATGAAGGCCTCCTGCTTTTTCGATAATCTCCATCCCGGGCTTTAGCATCAGGTGATAGGTATTTCCAAGAATAATTTTTGCGTGAATGTCATAAAGCTGCTGATTTGTCAAAGTTTTAACAGACCCGCGCGTTCCAACCGGCATGAATACGGGCGTTTCAATGACGCTATGAGCGGTTTCGATTTTGCCTATACGCGCTTTTGAATGGGAATCTATTTTCTCAAGTGTAAATTTCATCTTCTTATCTCGTTAATAAAGCGATATTTTCGATATGGACTGTTTGAGGGAACTGATCGATCGGCTGAATACAAATCAATTTGTAGCCTGCTTGAACAAGTTTAATTATATTTTGGCTTTGTGTTTCCAGATTACAGGAAATATAGACAATTTTTGGAGCATTCAAACTCAAAACTTCTTCAATTGCCCTATCATCAAGACCTGCCCTTGGCGGATCGAGCATGATGACATCCGGTTTTGGAAATTTGTTTTCTTTCAAGATTTTGCCAACGTCTCCTGTATGGACTACAAAATTTTCAAGGCCATTTTTTGTGGCATTTGTCCTTGCATCAAGGGATGATTCTGCAGAAATTTCAACACCGATTACTGCTTTAACATGCTTTGCCATGCATATGCCAAGCGTTCCTGTCCCGCAGTAGAGATCATACACGACATCATTTTCAGATAAATCTGCAAGCTCTAAAGCTTTTGAATATAGCTTTTCAGCCTGGGCGGTATTTGGCTGGAAAAATGCTGTAGGGCTTACAATAAATTTAAGGGCTACTGCAGAATCGTTTTCATGCAACTTGATGTTCAAAACTTCGGTGATATGGTCTTTTCCGGACAAATGGATTTCATAAAATTCTGTTTCCATGCCTTTTGCAATCTGTTGAATTCTTACAAAAATACTTAAAGTAGATTCAGAAGATAGTGGAGAAACGGCATTTTTTAAAGCTTTTACAAAGCTTTCTAAATGATCTTTGGACAGGGCAAATTCAGGATTTCCAGAAACTGTCAGCATCACAAGACGATCCCCTGTAGTTTTTGCCTCGCGTACAGTCAGGTTACGAAGGGATCCGCTATTGTGGGAGGGGTGATAGGCAAGCAAATCCGAATCTTCCCACCATATCCTCACAGCTTTAAGGGCATCTATAAACCACGGGTTTGTCAGATGACATTCGGTAAGATTTATGACTTTACCACGGCTTGCATCCATGATAAGCCCCAAATACTTATTTTTGAAGCTGTCGGACGAAAAGGAAAATTCCATTTTATTGCGGTAGTTCCATGGAGTGTCGGCTTTTAAAAGCGGATAAACTGTAACATCTTGATTAATAAGACTTTCAAAAAGTTTTAGTACTGTTATTTCTTTATTTTTTGTCTGAAGATCGTATGGAACATGCTGCAATCTGCAGCCACCGCAAATGCCAAAGTGGATGCATTTTGCAGGTGTGCGAAAGTGCGCTGGTTTGATGATTTCTTCGAGTTTTCCAACATGAATTCCGTTTTTTTTGCCTCGAAGGGATGCTCTGACAAAATCTTGGTTCATGGTAAAAGGGACTTCTACTTTCCAGACAAAACCATTTTCTCTTGTTACATACCCAATCCCGTTTCCTTTTTTTGAGATTTCAGTAATTTCCAAATCGACAGAAATGTTTTGTTTTTTTCTCATTGAATGCGCCTTAAATGTTTAGATAGAAGTTAGTAAATTATCTAAAAAATGAATAAAAATCAAGGGGAGAAAAAAGAAAAACCGTTCAAACTTAAAGTTTTACGGTTATAACATTTAGGGTAAATAAAAAAGGGAGGCGAAAGATTTGCCTCCCTACTTTTTGTAAACAGCTCTAAAGCGTAAGGTAAATTATCTTGCGCCAGCTCTTCTAGTAGGAAGTTTTGCTGTTGCTTTCTTTTTAAAAGATAAAGCACGTCCTTTTGCACGATGAGCTTTAGC
This sequence comes from Parachlamydiaceae bacterium, assembly GCA_041691015.1. GTDB lineage: Bacteria > Chlamydiota > Chlamydiia > Chlamydiales > Parachlamydiaceae > JBBSJT01. Next base: position 67,729 of record JBEPVN010000001.1, read on the forward strand.
TTTTGGTTTTGCCTTAACAACAGCTTTTTTAGCTGCATGTTTTGCAGGAGCTTTTTTAGCAGGAGCTTTTTTAGCATGAGCTTTTTTAGGCGCTGCATGTTTAGCAGGAGCTTTTTTAGCTGCAGCTTTTTTAGCTTTAGGAGCAGCTTTTTTGCTCGATTTTTTCCCGCCAGTTTTTTCATTCTTGATAGATTCTTTACGGTAAAGTTTAGCTATTTTCTCAAGCTTAACTGTTCCAGTACGAACTCTTTGTGAAGCTGCTTTGTTTCCATTGTCAGCTTTTTCAAGATCTTGCGTGATTCCAGCAAGAAGATTTCTTACATGTTTGATTGTATCATTTAATGCCATGGGGTTTACCCTCCTATTTTTAGAGATTCATGACAATTTACTGAATATTAACTTTGGATATATTGTGCAACAATTTTCTTTTAAAAGTCAATTTTTTTTAGATTTTTCTTAAAAAAATTTAGACTATTTTTTTGTTTTTAATATGAACAAAAATGGGTTGATGCATAGTTTAAAACCTTAATAAATGGTTTTTAAAAAAGCGAAAAAAGGCTTAAAAAAAATAAATAAAAAAAAATTAAGCAATGGACCTGTTTTTAGGCGTTTTAGAAAGGCTGAAAATTGGCAAAAGGGCGTTCATCTTCTAAAAAAGCATTGTAAGAGGGGCATTTTTGGTTCATGGTTTGTAAAACGAATTGAAGTTCCTGCTAAAACAACACAAAATTTAAGGGGTAAAAGGGACTGGATGTTAGAAAATGGACTTTATTTGCTAAATCCAAATACTGCATACAAGGTCTTTTTAGCTCTTTAAGATTGCTCCTTGCTGCCTAAAATCCCCCTTGTTCTATTTGGTTTTTTCTGTTAAATTTTACTTTACTCAAGTTGAATTATGAAAAAATATTTAATTGTTATAGTTTTTTTTGCCTTTTATTCGGCCCCTGTGTTTAGTTTTGAGACTTTTGAGGAAAAACTAAAGGTTGGTGCTGATTTCTGCAAGGCGAAGCTTTTTGATGCCTCTATCGAGGTTTTTAAAGAAATGCTTATATCTTCAAAAGATGGGAGCTCTGAAAAGGAAATTATCCAAAAAGCACTGGCAGAAGCTTATTTTCAAAATGAAAATTACGATAAAGTAATCGAAGTAATTGATAATCAATGTGATAAGGAGTCTAAGCTCCTTGCCGCAATGGCATTCAACCAGTTAAAAAAATATAAACAAGCTGTTTCCTGTCTTTTGCCCTTCAAATCGACAGAAGATGATATGCTGATTTATGAGCTCGGTTTTTCAAAATTTTACTTAAACGAATTGGATGAGGCTGAACTTTTATTTACACTTTTAACTCATTCTGACGTAAAAAAATTCATCTATTTGTCTAAAATTTATTTGATACGAATTGATTTGTGTCGTTTAAACATAGATAAAGCTTTAAGAAGTTTAAGCGAGCTTCAGAGTATCTTGCCAAAAGATCATACCATGCAGGATGAAGTAAAATTTCTTGAAGGACAGATTTTTTTTAAAAAGCATGAATATAAAATGGCTATCCATGCTTTTGAAAGCATTATGCCAAGCCAGGATACATTTGTTCATGCTTGGCAGCAGCAAGTTTTAAATTATCTCGGATGGAGTTATGCAAGGACAGCAGAGCCACGTCATCCAAAAAAAATATTTGAAACCCAAGACCAACCAAATCCCCATTACGCCAAAAATTTGTATTTTAAAGGATTGGATGAGTTAAAAAAAGGAAGGGAATTATACGTCCTTCATGAAAATGAAAAAGCTCTCCTTGGACTTAATAGAGCGTCACAATTATTTGAAACAGCAGCAGAGCTTTTAAAAAAGAGCGATAAAAAATTAGCATTATTTAGCCTTAGGGCAGAAGCTGAGGCTTTAAGTGAACAAAATACCAAAGCGTCTCTTTTAAAAAGCATTTTAGTTTTAGATGAAATTTCAAGTGAAAATGAAATTTTAAATTTATTAATGGATCCTGACGAAATTCCTTTTTTGAAAGCAATTGTTCTCTTTAAGCTTAAAAATATTGATGAAGAGAATCAAGAGGAATATGCCTTAAAACTAGAAACTTTACTGAATCAAAGTCTTTCATTGTACAAATATGGAAAATTTGCTGATTCAAATTTGAATTTGCTCGGTTGTTTTTATTACAAAGAAAAAAAATATGATCTCAGCGAAAAAGCTTATCTATTGCTCTCTTCAGATTATCCAAAATCACCATTTGTCGGCGATGCATTATTTTATGCTGCCTTGTCAAAAGAATTGCAGAACAAAGACAGAGCTGAGGTAAAAGCTTTAAAAAACTTGGTTTATACAAAATATCCAAATTCCAAACATGCCGATGAAAGTTATTTTTTTTATTATACTTACCAGGATTATATAGAAGGCGATCGCGCTGCAATTAAGCATCTTCAATGTTTTGCAGAGCATTTTCCAAAAAGCCCCTTACTTTTGAATAGCTATTATCTTTTGGGAATGGACCACAAACGCGACAGGAAAACTCCTGAGGGCAAATGGATAAGAAAGAAAAATTTAACCATGGCGATCGATTATTTTCAATCTGTGGAATCGCATTTTGATATTCTTTATAAGGCAGGCCTTTTAAATGAGGAACTTTCATTTTATGTAACGATACGTTATTTAAGCTTAACTGAAAAGGCGATCACGAATTTAAAAATCGCAGAAGATTCTCAAAAAGTAAAAGCCCAGATTTACCTGGAATATGCTAAAAACTTAAATTTGGAAATTATCGAGGACTTCAAGAATCCGGAAAATTCTTTGGCTAAATGGTTGATGGATCAAGAGCCAATTCCAAAATTCCTAGAAGAAAGCAGCTATTTTCTTGGGCTCACCTATGTAAAATCCAATAATCTAACGGCTGCTAAAAAGACATTTTATGAAATGATCGAGACCTATCGAACTTATGCGATTACCAAAGGTTTTTTCTTATCGAGAGCCTGGTATGAACTTGGAATTATGAGCATGCGTGATGAAGATTTTACTTTGGCCTTAAGCTGTCTTTTAAAAGCAGAAGATGCATCCAAGGGTAAAATTTTAAATAGCGAGCAAAAGCTGGACCTTTGGATCCAACAGAGTTTATGTTATCAAGGATTGAAGCAATTTGACCAAGCTATATTAGTGTTATCAAAAGTGGTCAATGATGATGCTATTTCAATGCAAAGGTTAAAAGCGATGTACTTGCGCGCAGAAATGTATGAAAATCAAGGCCGCTTTGAGCTTAGCAGAAAACAGCTTGAAGCTACCTCGAAAAAGGGTGGGGAGTGGGCTTTAAAAGCAAAGTCCAAGCTTGAAAATTTGAATTATTAATAAATAGGTTATACGTCTTATGATTGAAACAAGCTCTAATTGGAACATTATTTTAATTGTCATCGCGGGATGCTCATTAATTAACTTTACCATTTTTATTGAAAGACTTTTTCATTTAAGAAAATCAGAAATTGATACCAATGCATTCATCATTCAACTTAGGGAAATGATCAATGAAGGAAACATGATTGAGGCGATTACTTTTTGTGAAAAGACTCCAGGGACCATTTCAAATATTGTAAAAGCAGGTTTGATCAAACATAATAGGAGTCAGGAGCAAATCGAAAATGCGATGGAAATTTCTGGACTGATTGAAGTGGCACACCTTGAAAAAAATGCAAAAATACTTTCGATCATTGCACACATCGCTCCCTTGATCGGCCTTTTGGGAACTGTACTTGGCTTTATCCAAGCCTTTTCTGAAATGCGGATGAGCGGTCTTGTAGATATTTCCGCAACGAGGATCGGAGAGGCGATGGAATATGCCTTGGTGACAACTGCTGCCGGCCTTGTGGTCGCAATCCCTTCTGTTTTAGCCTATAATTATATTGTAAATCGCATTGAAGGTTTTATTTTAGAAATTCAGACAACATCATCAGAAATTGTCGATATTCTTGTGCATCGCGAGGAGGATTTTAAATATTGAAAAAAGGACGCATGCATTTTAAGACAAATTTAAAATCATCAAGCAATTTGATCGACTTGACTCCTCTTGTTGACGTAATTTTTTTGATGTTGATTTTTTTTATCATCACATCAGATATTTTGCCTTTAAAATCTTTAAACATAGAAAACCCGACTCTTGCAAAAGCTTCAACTCCGCTTACAACAAAATTACTTGTTGTCATGGATGCTCAAGATGTGATTTATGTGGGTTCTAAAAAAGCAATCGTCGACTTGGGCTCTTTAAAGCAACATATTGAAGAGGAAATAAGCAGCATCAAAAAGCAATATGGCAATCTCGACCCGTCCGTAGTTGTTAGCGTTGACAGGCATGTGGAATATGGCTCATTTCTAAAGCTTTTTTCGATCGTGCAGGAATGCTGTTCAAAAGTCAGATTGGTTTATAAGCCTATAGAAGAAGATGTTTTAGAGTTTTAATATGCTTAAAATTGAAAAAATCAGCAGAAATCAACAAATAACCATCGGGTTCAAAAAAAAAAATAGCTTTTTTAATAAAGCTTTGCTCGAGGCGTGTTTTCTTGCCGTTATTTTGCATCTTGCCGGTTTTTTGATTTTTCATATAGGGCCGTTCAAAATTATGAATAGCCAAATTTTGCCACCGGCGCTTGTAGAGACAGACATTTTTGAAGAAGCAAGCACGATTGCAAAAATTGACCCTGAAAAGAGACTTTCAAGGTTTCCTTTTGCGCCAACTCTTAAAGGTCCTGAATTTCCCGCAATGCCGGATTTAAATTTGACAGATTTTATGGTATTATCTCAAGAGATCAATTTTTTAGATAATCCATTTTTAAATATGGAAAACGATTTGCAGCATGCTCATTTTTTTTCAAAAAAAAATAAAAACAAACCCATAAAAGTTGTTTTATCCGGAGATTTAGCCAATAAAAAATATGAAGGAGATTTAAGCTGTCTTGATTCTTTCAAAAAAATTTATGGTTTATATAAGGTCAAAGTTGAAAATAAAACGGGGCGCATTTTTTGGATCGAACCGATGACTGCTTTTTTAGATGAAAAGCAAAATGAAGCGATCAAAAAATTTTTAAAAGAAATTCGTTTTGAAAAAATCGATCATGGCTTTTTGACATCGGGGGAGATCGAAATTAAATGATTGTCATCAGCACAACAACTGCCGTCATGCTCTACCTTATCCTAACTCTTGCAGTCATTCTTGTTCTATGGAGTTTTCAACATTTTAAGTTGCGCAGCAAAAAAGTTGTCGTTGCAAAAGATGAGCTTTTTAAATGTGAATTTTGCCACTTTGCTTATCTTTCAGACAGATCTAAAAAAGTAACCAAATGCCCCGAGTGCAATTCCTTTAATAAGGATAACCGCTTTTCAAGTAAAAAATAACAAGTAATATTTTAGCTCGGGGTCAGGCTTGACAGTATGACAGTAGGGCAGTTTTTTAATCCTATCATACTCCAAAATTCAGGGTTAAAAAAACTGCCCCTACTGTCATACTGTCAAGCCTGACCCCGATATTTAATAATAGACTTCTTGCATAATTAATTTTTTGATATTTTCCATTACTTTACAAGGAGAATGTGATAGGAAGTTTAAAGAGATTCAAAATTATAAGCGATAGATACAGGAATAGGAGAAAACGATTTGGTTTACGCTTCAATCTGATTGCAGGAATTCATAATTTTGAAGTTAACTCAAGAGCCGGAGAGGCGCAGAGGAAATTATTCGATTATCTCTCTGTCTCCCCGCCTCACCACCTCTTTTAGTTAATCATTAAACCTCAATTATTCTAGCTCTGGATATTTTTTCTACGGTCGTTCTCATCACTAAGAGAAGGCTTATTATACAGGAAAATTTAATAACGCAAGAAGTTCAATAAAACCTTTTTTTATTGTTATATTTTTCTTTTTTTGGTTTCAGGCAAGCTTTCATCGTCAGAGGTTACAATATCTATAAGTTCTGTGCCTCTGCGTTTTAATGGATTTACTTTGACTTCTTCTTCCATCGAAGTTTCTGCAAAAAAATCATTTAATTCGTTGCTTTTTGGCTTTGCGCTTATTGCTACGGCCGGTTTCTTAAAGAAGCTTTCCGGATTGAAGGATCCTTTTTGAAGAATGAGGTCTGCAATTTCTTTAATGAAAAATTCTGAAAACAGCGCTTTTTCAAGTTCCTTTTTCGGTACGCCCGCAGTTAAATGTAAGAAAATGCGCTTCATTTCAAATAGATTAGGCTTTTTATTAGCTAATTCGACGCCGACAAGTTTTGCAAATTTTTCCGGTTCAAAAAATTGTTCATTTTCAATAAATGAAAAAAGCGCGCGCGCTAAATCAAATGTGGATTCACAAGCTTTTTTATTTGATTTCAAAGTTTCGATGCTTTTAAAAGAGCCGCTTGTTTCGTAGAGCTGTTTTAATTCCTTTAAGGGATTTTCACTTTGTATTGCTTTGTTGACAGTTTTTCTATCCATACCTTTAGTTAATGTAAGAAAAATTCTCCATAAAATATAAATTTCTGAATCAGTAGAGGCTATATTAACATCAAGAAGAGAGCCAAGATTTTTAGGGCCAAAAAATTGTTCATTTTCAATACTGTCAAATATTTGTTTTGCAAAATCAATTGTAAGTCCGCACGCCTTCTTATAAAGCTCAAAGTAGAATTTACCATCAAAAGTTCCTTTATCATGGCAAAGCTGGCCAAGACATAATACCGGGTGGTCTGAAAGCATTGCTTTACTGACTTCGGTTGCATCAACTCCCTCTGTCATTGCTTTAAAAAGCCCAAAGCTTGCTAGAACATCATCTTGAGCATCATGTGCTTTTTCGATATTAATTCCAAGAAGGGGACATAAGTATTCTTGTTTGAAGAATCCAGCTTTTGGGATTTCTTTAATGCCTTTAAATTGGTTTCTTGCAAGGAAAAGCGTATCGAATGTTTTCCAATCTTTTTTTGGAAGACCCACCCTTTCGCATTCAGTTCTATAAAGTCTCAAATCATATCCCCAGATGTTATGTCCGACAAGAATATGGATTGCATTTGCGGTATTACCGATATTGGAATGAATGAATTCTTCAAATTGCATCCAGACAGCTTTAAAAGAATGCCTACCTTGCACATCCGCATCATAGATCCCATGGAATGCAGAAGACTCTCTTGGAATCGACATATTGGGATTAATTAGTTCGTTAAAAATTTTGTTGCAGGATGGAATATAGCCTGCAAGCTGTACAGCTCTTGGATTTAATCCTTTTTCACCTTCTTTTGGAAAAAGGGAAGTTGCCTCAAAGTCAAAAACAATAATGTCAGTTCCTGCAAAGGACTTAATCAAATTGGCAGTTTCAACGATAGGACGTTCTTTTAGAGCGGCGAGTAAGACTTTGTCAAGGGGAGCATTACCTATCATGCGCTTAAAAATCCCTTTTGTCATTTTTACATCATTTATAGCATTATGGGCTTCTCTTAAATTTACACGAAGCGTATGGCATATTCCAGACAGGGAAGAATCTCCCGGTATCTGCAATGTGGTTTTTAAATACAAAGTGTCAAAAGGTTTCCAAAATTTTGGAATGGCTAGGTTGGTTTCAGAGAGCACCCTTGCGACCTCAGTTTGTAGAATCGGCCAGTCATGCTTAAATCCATTGTGCATGATGATGATTGCTTTGCGATTCCCATCAAGCCCTTGATTAACCCATTTGACAGCATTTGGCCAGGCTTGCTTGAAAAAATAACGTCTAGGCTCGTTATTATTTTCATCAAAGTTTATTTCTTCCGGCTTTTGCATAAGTTCCACGTGGGGCGTGATATAAGCATTAAAAATTCTTTTGCCCTTTTCGCGGGAAGGGTCCAAAATTGCGATCTGTTTGATGCTAGGTGAAGGATCATGTAAGTTTTTTGGAACGCTATCTACTTCCAAATCAAGAAAATAATATTTAGGAATCAGATTAGTCATAGGAATAACCTCTATTAAAGAATTTAGATTGAAATTTCAAAATCATGACCTTTGTAATTTTAGTCAATAAATAATTTTTTAATTTTTTACGATAATTTCATTTTTTGTATTAATATCCAGAGTAGTTTTTCCTTTTAAGTGATGCCCTGAAAGATTAATTTTTTGTTTGATGGCATTTGTTATTAAATTGTATACAGAATGACAATAAAGCCTGCCGCCAAAGCGTAGATCGACATCGATATCAGAAAGATATTGAATAAGGCTTTCTGTCCAGTGCAAATCAATGGATGTTTGCAAGCTCAAATTTTCTCTGATGCGTTTTAATTCAACTACAGCAAGTTCACTTAAATGCTCCCTACCAATTGGCATGAAGGGAATAATTTTGGTAAACCTGCCGCACATTTCTGCGCTTAAATGTTCAACTAAAATAGGTTTTAGGGCCTCTATCAGCCGTTCATGTTCAAGTTTTTTTAAGTCTCTTTGATTAAAAAGATCAGATGAGCCTAAATTTGAAGTCAAAAGAAAAAGAGCTTGACTGCAGTCTACTTTTTTCCCTCTCCTGTCCGTTAAAACACCCTGGTCAAATACTTGGAGGAAAATTTTTCTTACCTCATCGTGCGCCTTTTCAAACTCATCAAAAAGAACGATCCGATGCGGATTTTCAAGCAAGGGGGCTGTCAACATCCCCCCTAAATCATGACCCTCATAACCTCTTGGAGCGCCAATCAGGTTTGAGGCTGAATGGCTTTCCTTGTATTCAGAACCATCCAGAGTGATCATTTCCGAATTTGTTTTAAAAAGATTTTTTGCAAGCTGTTTTGCAAGTTCTGTTTTTCCAACACCAGTTGGTCCGACAAAAAGAAAAACACCCCAGGGTTTTTTAGGATTTAATATCCCGAGTTTGAAAGAAGCCGCGTGCGATGCCAATTCCCGGATCGCATAATCTTGACCTACAATATTTTCCATTAGTTTAGCTGCAAATCTCTTTTCATTGAAGATTGAATCATCGAGTAAATCCTCTTCCGGTATTCCCGTTTTATGGGAGAAAAAAATCGCCACTTCTTTAACTGTCATTTTTTTATTATGACCCTGAAGTGCATTTTCGATAATGATTCTACTGCTGCATTGATAGATTGCGTTTGTTGCTCTTATTGGCAAGGGCATTGCTGTCAAATGTTTTGCAGAAAGTTTTACAGCTAGCCTTATACCATCTTCTGTTTGGAGAAAGTTATGAGATTTACCATGGTGTTCCAGGTGGTTTTCTACAATTTGATAAATGTCTTTCATGGGACTTTCTTTGATTTCAAGCTTTGAAAAATTGTGACGGTATAAGATTTTGAGGATCGGTTGGATTTTTTCATCTTCAATTTCTTCTGCAATCGAGGCAATAATCGAGTTTTTTTCTTCAAAAAGGGTCTGCAAGTAGCTTGAAACTTGAGGAAGCATCATCAATGTATCGATATCCCTAAAATAAAGAACCGCTTCATTTTTATGTAATTTATTAAGTTCATCCATCAGATCTCTCATATATTCCACAAGATCTTCTGCCGGGTTTTCATAAGGGTATTCGGACATAAGTTTGCGGCAGTTGATGCAATAAAAATGCTTTTTTGCAATATTTGCTACTTTATTTAAAGTTATGTATAACTCCATAACTTTTATGATCACAGAATTTTTTCCGATACCCAAAGGCCCTATTAAAAGCGGTCTCATCCCACCAAGAGGCGGTTCAAGCATGGAAACGATTTCCTTTGATTCATTGACACGTCCGATGACTTCGCTGTTTTGAGACTCGATTGGATAAAAAAAGGAAGTAAATTTTAATTTTTGAGACCTTTTCGGAAATTCTTGTTTACTTTTTTGGATGGTGCTTGGCCTTAGAGAATATTTTTGTTGAAGCCCTGTTTCCTCAACCTCCATATTGGCATCAGATTCAATTTCTATGCCTGCATTGAAGAATGCACTAATATTATCCATCCATACCCCCTTTTTTACTAGTAGTAATCACTACTTTTTAGTTTTAGTTGATTTGCTAAAAGTTATTAGGAAGAAATATCTTAAATGATGATATTATGTAAATTTTTATTTTAATTTATGTGTCTAAAATTTATATCTCAAACTTAAAACAAATTTTAAAAGGAGCTATATACATGAATATAATTTTAAGTAAATATAGTAATATGATAGAAAACAATGCTGTAGAAGATTCCTCAAGCGAAATTTCAGAACTGGACAACACTATCAAGCGTAAAGCTTCCTGCATTGAAACTTTGGAAAATATTCCCAAAAAAAAAAGACGCATTCATGACGATCTGAATACTGGAGCTATTCATGAATTTTTACGCGATGAAGCATTTTTCATGGGATTGCAGGAAAAGAACAAACATTACCGTAAAATGCAAAATGAAATGGAAATGGAAATTGAAGAAGATGTTGTAGAAAAAAAATCCTGTGATGTTGTCCCTTTAAGAAAGATGGATGAGAAGACCATTGCTGAAATACAAGAGAAAAAAGGTTTAAAATTAAGCTGCCAGTTCTTTGAGCTTTATCAAGTTCTTATGAAAAAACATCTTCTTACCACAAATCTTGGGGAAGCTGTGCTAAAGTTTGCATTTCAAATCATTGAAAAAGTACCTGACTTATCAGATGATATGGAAGAGTCAATTGATGAAGAATATCTTGAAATGGCAAATACTTTTTTAAGCCAAATGCCAATTCAGCTATCTGAAAGCGACAAATTAAAACTGGCAAGAAATTTGCAGGCCGGTATGGAATGCGCTGAAAATGAACAACAAGATACTGAAATAAAAGAAGCTACTTATGAGGCAATTGTAGAGCTTTCTTATCTTTTGCTAATTTTATGTAAAGACGAGGAGTCAGCAATAGAATGCGCTTTATTAGAAAATTTTGAAGACGGGATTGAGCTTTTAAAAGAAAATGTTTTTGAAACGATGCGCTTATCCAAAAAAGAAATGGAAAAAAATAAGTCCGCTCATTCTAAAACAACAATTCAATGTCCAAACGAAGCCTTATTTCAACAAATGTCCATTGAAATGGCAGATCTTCTGCTTCTTCCAACAGGAAGTATTAATTTTGGCTTGATGGAAACTTTATCCGAAAACTTAATACCTGAAAATTTTCAAAATTTAATTGCTGTAGAAACCTTAAATAAAATCATGGCAAATCTTAGTTCCTCATCACATCTATGGCAACTTATAGCTTCTGTAGATCTTCCTCAAAATGAAAAAAATCCTTCGACATTTGCGATAAGGAGTTTTTTGAAAATTCCTCCCCAAAAGCCCATTTTAAAGCGCCATGCGCAAATATTTGTATTAAGTGCATTTTTGGGCCATTATAGGCAGGCATCTGTTGGCTCCTGTTTTGCTACAGCTTGGTTGATCAAGGCATTGCATTATTATCCTGAATTATTTCTCCAAGATCTAAAACAGCTGACAGAAGAGGGAAGAGCGTCTAGAATTACTCATGGGGAAGTGCGTCATTTTCCATATTTTACAAGGGTGAGTAGGGAGTTTTTAAACAAACTTGTTGAAGTTGATAGCTCAGGCTATCTTTTAAATACCTATTCCTACAAAAAAAATAAAAAATCAACACCTGAAAATGCTTATCTTTATGAGGCGCCAGGAATCATTCAAGCATGTATTGCCATGAATATCTCAAATGTTAAAGAGGCTGTTTTAGAATGCTTGCAGACACTTGAAAGTAAATTTTGCATCAATGATCTTATGAAAAAATTAAGTGCAAGGGCCTACCAATTACAAGAATCCAACCGTTATCATTTAAGATCCTTTGAACACTATACTGAAGATGAATTTCTGATGCGTGCCCAATTTGGTTTTGGAATTCAAACAAATCATCCCCTTCATTTAGCCTATGATCAGGTTGGCGCCTCAATGGTCTCATACTTTGGAACGCAGTATGCCATACCTGCTTGGATACATGAGACGCTTACAGAAGTTATTGATAAAACAGATAAGGGATGTGCTCCTAAAGTTCAAATGATGTTTAAAAAATTGCAAGGAGAAATTTTTCTTCCGCTGATAACCCGTATTCGTTTTAGATATAATCCTCATATCGATGATAACTTTACACTTTTTAATGATGGTAACTATGGGGTGGAGGGGCATACGTTTTATGGCTATGAGCTTTGCGACGGCGGTCTGCCAAAAGATTTTAGTTACTCCCAAGCACTTTATAAACAATATTGTCAAAGAACATCCACGATGGCATTGCACCCCTTTAAACAATATCCGCAAGAGCATACATGGAAGGTAATTAACAATCAGGATAAATTTCAGGACTTTATACAGGACATAGTTAACGAAACCGTAGAATACTTAAAATTCCATGAGAATAGGGAAATGAAGAAAACTTGGGATGATGTAAAAGAACTTTTTCTTAAAAAAATTGCATGCCCCGAATTTGGAAAACGCATGGTACATCTATTGCTTGGAAAATCCACGCATCAAAAAAATGAATGGAATAAAAACCCGCATCAAATGGCCACAACGCCTTGGACCTTTCGTTGGGGTGGAGATTTTGATGCCGTCATGCAAACATATTTTGGATTTACTAAAGAGCCCTCTCAGATGAAGCCTTTTAATGGCACCCCAAGGGAAGTTTTAGCAAAGACTATCAATTTTATAAAAAAACAGACAGAAGAGATAAAAAAAGAGCTTACAGGTTCAGAAAGTCTTCTTTTGATGACATCGCCTGTCCATGCATTTTTGATGAAGCCTGATGAGTCTTCTTTTGTAAAAGCAGTTTATGCTGAAGAATTTACAAATGATTACATTGCAGCATTTGTTGAGACTCCAGGTGTTAAAATTGCAAATTCAAGATTAAGCATCAAAGCCTACAAGCAAGTGATTGATTTTATAGCGGAAAATAAATGGATGAGCAGACAATCTGAAAAAGATGATTTTGAAAGACAGAAGCTAACAGATTTCTCTAAAAAAGTTTTAGATGGATTTATCCGCAAACATGCCAATTTATACAAATTAAGCACTATTGATTTTAAAAATGAACTTTACTGGCTTGCCATTCAAGCAAGATCTTTAGATCCCCTTATCGGATCGCGCAATCACATTTGGGAAAAGCAGCTCGAACTTGCCATGAATCGTCTTTTAAGAAAACTTGTCCCTGAAAATAAGTGGAACGAGACAATTCCTCAAGACATCGCAAAAAACTTGATTTCATTTGCAAGAGATCAAGAAGATACTATGGCCTTATCAGAGAAGGCAAAAAGAGTTTTTCTTGATGAGGCTAAAAAAATGCCTTTTGGGCTTTCTATAAAAGACTTTCGCGTTTTGATTTTAAAAGCAGCAAATTTGGCTCATGAGTCAGACACGCATCTTAAAAATAGTAAATTTATGAGTATACTTAAGGTGCAAGTGGATGAACTTTTATTTCGGATTTTACCTGAAAATGAGCGTCGTATTTTACTTAAATCCATGATCATAACTTATGATCCGAACTGGAAAGATGGGATTTATGATTATAGGGCAGGCTTTATGGTCAATCCTGGAACTGCAAAAATCGAGCTATGTTGTTATAAACCAGATCTTGAAGAAATTGAGTTTCTAGATCAGGATTCATGGTTTCCAAGCGGAAAAAAAAGCGGTAGATGGCAGTTTCCGGATAACTACAGAAGTTATAAGTCAGGGCCGTTATTTAATATGAGAAATCATCTTGGATGCTAAAGCTTTAACTTCAAGTTTTGTAGCCCATACCAAATTTTAAACGTCGCTTCTAAGGCAATAAATCCATTAAAAAAAACATTTTAAAAGATTTTTCGCATAATTCCATGCCGCGAATGCGGCGAAAGAGAATCATTGAAAGCATTGCAATTGATATCTCACTTTATTTCAAATTAGAATGTCTGTCGCCGCTCTCGCATACGCATCAAGCTAATAAATATAGGGGTCAGGCTTGACAGTATGACAGGTTTTTTTTAACCCTTACGGTATAAGTATTTAGGGTTAAAAAAACTGTCATACTGTCATACTGTCAAGCTAGGACCCCGGACCTTCTTAAGGTAAAGCCTTAAGCTACAAAACTTGTTAGCTCTTAGCGACTTTCATTTAACAAGTACAGGAAAATTTAAATGATAGTGCCGTAGAACGTTTCGTGGATATCATACCCTTCTGCTAAAAATTCCTTTCTTGTTTCGGGATCTCTTAAAACTTCGATTATCGGCGGATAAATATCACCATTTGGATTATCGATAAGCGAGCCATCATGATAATCAGTCAATGTTTTCCCAAGAGAAATTTGCGTCTCGATAGATTGATTTAAATCATTTCCTGTTACTCTCTCTGGTGCAAAACGTGCATAATTAGGATCAATCCCGATTTTTTCATTGACATGAAGGGTCCAATGACTCCAGCTAGCCTGCGGGATAAGATATTTGCATAGTTGTTTTAAGTTTTCAAGTTCAAGTGATGTTGGTGGTTGTAATGGGCTTGGATTGACGTATTCTTTATCTACATCTTCATTTTCAAGTGGAAAATTAAGTCCATTTGTGATAGGTCTGATTGCTTTAAAAGTATCTTTTAATGCCACTCGACCCTCGGCCCCGTTATTATCTTCGCGGTCATCAAAGGGTTGATAAGATAGAGAATTTCTCAAAAGGCAATCGCTTAAATACTGAATCTCATACCAATAATTAACGATATCATTCATATTTTCTTCAAAGAATTGGTCAATTTTAGGATCCACTTTATATGAAAAAAGCTGTGTGCCTTTTGCTAGCCTATGATGTGCTGAAAGAGGGGTTTTATTGACATAATTAGACCAGCATCTGCCCCCTACTGCTTCTCGTAAATTATCCCAAACACCTTTATCTGTAAGTCCGGATTCTTTTAGTGTATTGACAATGACAGTGAGTGCTTTTTGATTGATTTCCAAAACTCCTCTTAAGAATGGCGCCAAAAGTTTACCGATAGGGTTTTTATTTAAATGGCGTTTTACGGCTATTGCGTATTGCCCAACTTCCAAATGTGTTCCCAAATGATGTGCTAAAGAGCCTTTCGTGAGGGCAAGAGAATTAAATTTAAATAAAATTTCTTCAAAATTAGTATCAGATGGATAGTGGGTAACTTTTGAATTATTTCGGCATTTAAGGCTAATATGATGAATTTTTAATTTTCCATTTATGTCCTTAAAGGCATGCAGGGAAGCGTCCGGTAAATCATTTTCACCGACAGTTTCATAATCATGCCATTTGATTTTGGAAACAAAATCACTTCCTTTTCTTATTAAATTCGGGCAAATGCCGTTTAACACGATGTCAATTGTATTTTCTGGTGTCACTTTAAGATTCAATTTGGTAACGCCCGTTATTTCCCTAATAGTATCGATAGATAGCGGGCCCCAAACCCTCTCAATAATATCGATGAATGTATTGGTGATTTTTCCGCCAAAGGCAGATTTTACGATTCTGTAATAGTCTGTCAAATCCCACTGTTGCGCTCTTTTGGAGGCGTCTAAAGGAATTTTTAACCGTGGAAAATCTGTCTCAAATTCATAGAGATCGACTTCAACATCTTTGATTGTTGCATTGCCAATTGGTAAATTTTGACTTAATTCAAAAACCAAACGGTCTTCTGCAGATCTATCTACAAAAGATTTTGTGGATAACGTTTCTTCGAAAACTTGGAAAAGTAAGCTTTGAGTAGATTGAAAGGGAAGTTTTATGCAATTATAACTAAATGTCATGCTTCCGTTTTGGTCCGTTTCAAAAGTGCCAATTTCTTGTTTGTAAAGTATGCCTTGTGAGAAGACCTTGATTTTTTGATTATAAAGCGGGGCTTTGTCGCCTGGATGAATCGCGTTAAAATGAATGGTACAGGCCTTACTTTCAAACCCTAATAAATTTGGAATACTTGCTGCAGTATTATAAGCACCGTTATAAATTGCTTGCATGTTTATAGCTCCTTAAAATTTTTATTTAGACTCTAATGTTGGATTAATGGGCGGTATGGTACGCATGACAGTTTCTAAAATTTGAAACTCTGCTATAATGCGATTTAAATCTTGTGTAATTACTGCGGTATCTTGATGCCCTATCATTTTTTCTGAACTGAACAGTTCTTTTAGTTCAATAAAGGGCTGCATCAAAACCTGGATTTTAATATTTTTATCTTGTTTAAAAGTTTCTTTTGCAATGCTCTCAAGCTGTCCTGTGATACAAAGAAATGTTTGCTGAATTTCAAGGTATGTCAAATCAATGTCTGATAGGATTGTTTTAGCAACTTCTAAAAGCGTTAAAGTAGATCTTACCCCAATATCGGCAAATTTGTTTTCTATCGACTTAATAGCAAATTTGCCAAGAAGATTAATTGGATATACTGTCAGGGTCATGTCATATTTTGCTGAATGAATGGCAATTTTTCCGATGCTTGTGATCAGATAACTCAAAACCGTTTCGAGCTTTTGTTTGAGCGCTTGATGAAAAACAAAATCAATTTTCTGATAAAGGTATGCTAGGGTGTAAGCGACTTTATCTTGAATACCGAGCGCTTGTAACTGTGAATCTGTTGTTGGATGACTTAAACTTTTGGATGCTTCTAAAAAATTGCGAGACAAATCTTGAATTGCGTTTATAGAATAATTTGCTAAAGATGGATCCGTGTTGTTGATTGCTTTGATGGATACCTCCGTAAGGCCATCAAATGTGTCGCATAAATCAATTTCTTTTTCATTTTGGATATCTCGAACCCCTTGGCTTTTTAATAGATCGAGGACCGCAAAAGGATTTAAATAATCCAAAATAGAATTGAATCCATATTTGAGAATATCAAACGAAATGCCAAAAAGGATTACCCAAACGACAAGCGAAGTATTTTTACTAAAGTAATTAAAGCTTGCTAAAAATAGACTGACGAGCGCAAAGCCAAAAAACCAGGCACCTATAAAATAAATTTTACGATCTTTTTTAAAAAGATTTAAAAGATGAGGAGTTATTGTTTGCGTCCCTTGCTGTAAAGAACTTGAAAGACAATAAAAAGCAATGATCTCCAAGAAAAGAAATAAAATAGAAAACCCTGCAAAAAAGTAAGTCAGAAAATCCCAATTTGCATACTTTTCAGTTAAAGACGGGTTGTAGATCAAGATTAACGAAGTTAAAACAGCAAATAAAGTAGCAATCATAGCAATCCGTTTAAAATATTTTGTTACGATCTATATCAGAACTCTCCAATTATTGATAAGATTTTTTTTAAGAGACCGCATAATATTTTGGAAAGTGCATTTGGAGTGTTTTTAAAATAGTGATGAAGAGTCAGCAATTAAAAAAAGTAAAAAAAAACTTTAAATATATAAAATATTAATTTACATTGCTTAAAAAAAGGAAGTGTCCATGAAAAAATTAAAATATTTATTAGCGTTAACTTTATTTATATGCGCCTCTACTCAAGTGATGGCTGCAAATTGCAAAGATTGGGATTACGTTATTGTTGGAAATGGTACAGCAGGGGCAACCCTTGCTCGTGAGCTATCCGATGGCAACAGAAATAGGGTCTTAGTACTTGAGTGGGGAAAAAATCTAACAAATGACCCCGCTGTTTTAAGTCCGGATGTTTTTGCGTTTTCAGGGCCATTGACAAATGACCCTCTTTATGCAGTTAATCCTATAGTAACCATAAATTTTCCAAACAAGGCTCCTCAATATTTTATCTATTCGGATGGAAGAATGTGGGGTGGGAGCAGCGCTCATAATGGCTTATTTGCCGTTAGAGGAACTCCAAAAATTTATAATGATTGGGCAGCTTTAAGCGGTCAGCCAAGATGGAGCTATAATAATATGCTCCCTCTCTTTTTAGCAACTGAGCATTATACTCCAAATGGAACTGTTGCAGATCCGGCACAACGTGGATTGTCAGGCCCACTTTTTATTACGCAAAGACCGCCGGTTACAGGGGATCATTTTGCACAAGGTTATTCAGCGGCAACAGGGACACCCTTTGCACCAGATTATAACAATCCGGCCGAAGGCGGAAATATTTGCGTTTCTGCGCACCAAGAATGGATTACACCAGTACCAGACAGTCATCGCTCTTTTTCTTCAAATGCATTTACAAATGTTGGAGAAATTGTTGATGCAGATGGGTTTGGGCTAAATGGTCGCAAATTGCGGATTGTGTCTAATGCATTAGTTGATAAAGTAATTTTTAAGAATAATACTGCTATTGGAGTTCAGTACTATATTGATGGAGATGTCAATAGAGTCGCTTTTGTAAAAGCTAAGAAAAAAGTCATTCTTTCAGCAGGCGCTCCACGTACACCTGCAATTTTGGAAAGATCTGGGATCGGTGGTTCGGCTTTGTTAACATCGCTTAATATTCCGGTACTTGTAGATAATCCAAATGTCGGGGAACATTTGTTTAATCATTATGGAGCAAGTGGTACTTTCCTTGGAATCACAACAGCTTTTCCATTTTTGGATTCATTTACAGACAACGGATTTGGAGATGGAATTCGAAGAATCCAAGGGATTTCCCTTACACCTATCGGCACAGGCATTACTGTTAGTAGCGGAGCACTTGTAGCACCAAAGAGTCAAGGTTCTGCTCATATTGTTAGTTCTAATCCTACTATCGATGTAAGACTTGATTTGAATATGTACTCTGATGGACCGGTTGGAACTGTGGGTACAGATGCTTATAATACTGTAACATTTTTAAAGACTTTGCCAGCTATTTCCTTGGCCACAGGTTATCCGCTTCTTTCACCGCCAGCTAGTGTATACCTTGCTGGAGATGCTGCGTTATTAAGTTATGCGCAAACACTTAGCAATATGATCATAACCTATCACACTGTTGGCACAGCGCGTATGGGATTATCAGCTGCTGATTCAGTTGTTGATGGCAATTTACAGGTCTTTGGCGTGAAAAACCTAATGGTAGCAGATGTTAGCATCGAGCCTGAAATTGAAGATGGCAATACAGCTTATGCGGCTTATTTTATTGGTCAGCAAGCAGCTATTATTATCAAAAACGGCGGCTAGGCCTATACGAGGTGAATTCGAAATTCAAAAATTTTGAGTTCACTTCGGTATAATTAATAACATCAAAAAAATGAGAAATTAAATGCTATTTTTATCTAGATTTTTCTTTGTTATAGCAGTTTTATATAAACTTGCTTTAACTGCAGATTGCTCTTCGTATGCGGCCGGCAAACCTCAGTGCGATCCTTGCTATGTTGAAAGAGACTGTTGCGATAACTATTCAGAATTTTATGTGGGAACCATAGGTTATGGTGCCAATAGAAGAGTTGATGATTCGGTGGTTGGCCTCGATGATTTTTTTGGATCAGATGAAGGACATCACGCTTCTGGAACCCTATGGGGGGCAGTTGTCGGATATACGTACAAAAATCCATGCAATTATTATTTTAATGCGGAATTTGACTATGGAACAGGTCACATTAAAGGAAATAATTGTCCTGGAAGCTATCCAAAAAGTCATATAAATGAATATTTTACTACATTGAAAGCAGGTTACAATTTTCAATACAATTGCCTGACTTTGACGCCTTATGGGGGTATTGGTTATTGGTATGAACGCCACAATCTGTCACAAGGCTCAAGATTTACTTATAATAATTGGTTTGGAATTATTGGGGGAAGAATAGACTGGCAGTATACCGATTGTTTCACAATTGGTCTTGATGTAGAAGGCTTTATTCCTTTTAACACATACGTTCATTTTAACAGATTTTGCAAGGATGTTAATCTAAAAGATAGATGGGGATGTCAAATTGAACTTCCAATAAGATACGAAGTTTCCAGCTGTTATTGTGAGAATCTATTTATCACATTGGCACCCTTTTATCGTTATATGCAAAATGGAAAATCAAATTTTTTCACATGTGACATAGAAACTTTTAGAGTTCCTGAGTTGAAAGCAAGCGACTTTGGGGCAAAACTTTATATCGGTCGCACTTTTTAAGTTAAAAGAGCTTAAGCTGCGGTTCACTTTAAGCTTCATAAAAGAGCCTTAAAGTGAACCGCATTGATTTCATTATTTTTAATCCATTCATTTCAAAAAATTCAAGGACTTTATACTTTTCTTAAGACTCATAGAATTTGAGGCTTGAGAATAATTGTGATAAAGTTTAAAAATATGGGATATTTATAGGTAAATTAATGAATGAGAAATTATTAAAATCAATTGATGATATTATTTTAGCGGCGCATCAACTAAAAAAAACTTCAACCTTAACGTTTATTGAAAAATCAGCACATATGATCGCTGATTGTTTTGAATCCGGAAACAAAGTCCTTATTGCTGGAAATGGCGGCAGCTTGTGCGATGCTTCCCATTTTGCAGAAGAGTTGACAGGATTTTTTAGAACTCACAGAAAACCCCTTCCTGCAATTTCGCTCTCAGAGCCAGGTCACATCACATGTGTTGCAAACGATCTTGGATTTGAATTCGTTTTTGCAAGATGTATTGAAGCTTATGGGAAGGCAGGAGATGTTTTTATTGCGCTGACAACAAGCGGAAACTCACCAAATATTTTAAAGGCAATAGAGGCTGCAAAAGAAAACAATCTTAAGACGATTGCTTTTTTAGGAAAAGGCGGCGGAAAACTAAAGGGCGTTTCTGATCTTGAGCTCATCATTGAAGATTTTAACACTTCAGACCGTATCCAGGAAGTTCATATGGCTGCGATGCATGTCATTATAGAACTTATTGAAGAGCGGTTATTCTAAATGGATTTTGAGTCTTACGTTTTAGATATCATCAATGGGAAAAAGAAAGGAATTATTCCGTCTATCGTCAAATTTTTTCTATTCATTGTAAGTTTTTTCTTTGAAGCAATTGTCAAATTGCGAAACAAAGCCTACGATACAGGCTTGTTTAGTAAATATAGACCCCCAGTTCCCTTAGTGATCAGTATAGGAAATATTGTAGCCGGAGGCACCGGAAAAACACCTGCTGTGCTTTTTGTTGCAGAGGCCTTTTATGATGAATTCAAAATTGCTGTTTTGTCCAGGGGTTATCGCTCACATGCCGAAAAACAACCTACCCCCTTATTCCTA
Organism: Parachlamydiaceae bacterium; assembly: GCA_041691015.1. Classification (GTDB taxonomy): domain Bacteria; phylum Chlamydiota; class Chlamydiia; order Chlamydiales; family Parachlamydiaceae; genus JBBSJT01. The sequence goes on from JBEPVN010000001.1 coordinate 88,729, forward strand.
TGCCAAGGCTTTGGGCCTATGCATCCTGCGAGCTTTTCTGGGGATGAGCCCTATTTGATTGCAGAAAACCTGCCAAAAGCAATTGTGATTGTAGGCAGAAACCGGCACGATGCCTCCAATATGGCTGCAAAATCCGGCGCAGAACTGATTATTTTAGATGATGGCATGCAGCAAAGGCAGCTTGCAAGGGATTTTGAAATTGTTTTAATGGACGCAGAAGATCCTTTTGGACAAGGCAGTTTTCTTCCCCGGGGCTTGCTTCGGGAAAGTCCGCAAGCACTATCAAGAGCCGATCTCATTATTTTGAATCATGTTGAGAGCGAAAAACAGTTTTTGAGACTTAAAACAGAAGTTAAAGAGTACTCAGAGAGCCTTGTGATCGGTTCTGAATTAAAAGTTCAGGATATTTTTGACTTAAAAGGCAATGAGATTGTTTCCATAAAAGATAAAAAGGTTGCCTTATTTTGCGCCATTGCAAAACCTTTGAAATTCAAACAGACTGTTTTAAATGAAGGCGGTCAAATTTCTGCAGAATATTTTATTCCAGACCATATGCCCTTTGATGAAGACAAATTAGAAAAATTTGCAAACAACTGCAGGGTTCAAGGAATTGAAATGCTTATTTGCACAGAAAAAGATAAGGTTAAATTTCCAAAAAACTTAAATCTTTCACTTCCTGTTGTTTGGATCAAAGTCAGGTTGCAGATTATATATGGACAGGATGATTGGAATGTCTTTATTCAAAATTTAAAAAAAGATATAATTCGACGAATATAACTAAAATCTCAAGTTAAAAAAAAGATTTTCATTTTAATATTGAGATCTCTATATCTTGAAATACTCATATTACTAATATCGATATAAGGAATTATTTAATGAAACTTTGGATGAAAATATTAATTGCATTGATTTTAGGAGTAATTACGGGAGTCGCTTTGGGCCCTGATGCGATCGTGTTAAAGCCTGTGGGAACGATTTTTTTAAGTCTGATCAATATGATTATTGTATTGCTTGTTTTGTCGTCCATGACTGTCGGTATCACAAGCATTCATGATCCCAAAAAATTAAGCAAGATCGGGACTAAGACCATTTTGTATTATGGGACAACAACAGTTGTTGCCATTCTTCTTGGATTGTTGTTTTCCAAATTTTTTAGTTTGGGCTCAGGTCTTGATTTTAAATTCACGGGTGAAATAAAAACAGGCGATACTCCAACGCTTGGTGAGATATTTATGTCGGTGATTCCAAGTAACCCGATAGCCTCACTAGCACAAGGAAATATCTTGCAGATTATCGTGTTTGCTCTTTTCCTCGGTTTTGCCATCAATTTTTCCGGTGAAAAAGGAAAACCTCTATTAAATGTACTGGAATCGCTAGCAGATGTCATGTATCGGTTGACATCGATTATTATGGAATTTTCGCCGATCGGGGTTTTTGCTATCATGGCCTATGTTGCAGGAACTTTTGGAACGCACGTTTTATTGCCTTTATTTAAATTTTTGTTTATTTATTATTTTGCGTGCTTGGTTCATCTGATATTTGTCTATTGCGGGATGCTCTCCTTGATTGCAAGGCTAAATCCTCTACCATTTTTTAAAGGGATGAGCGATGCGATCATGTTAGCCTTTTCGACATCAAGCAGTACCGCGACATTGCCAGTTTCGATGCATTGCGTCCAAAAAAACCTAGGCGTCTCAAAAAACATCACAAATTTTATGCTCCCTCTTGGATCTACCGTGAATATGAATGGGGCTGCTATTTTTCAAGGCATGGCGGCAGTTTTTGTTGCCAATGCTTATGATATTAATTTGGATATTCAAAGTCTTTTGACAATCGTCATTACAGGAACCTTATCTGCAATTGGTGCAGCAGGTATTCCGGGAAGCGGTTTTATCATGTTATCAGTTGTATTTGCCTCTGCCAATTTGCCAATAGAGGGCTTAGCGTTAATTGCCGGCATAGATCGTATTCGTGAAATGGGATCGACGGTATTGAATGTACTTGGAGATGCTGTTTGCGCGGTTTGCATCGCTAAGCAAGAGGGCGAGTTTGATGAACGACAATATTATCATGAGGACCTTGTGGAAATCGAAACCGATTAACAGAGAGTTTTAAAAACGGTGGAGTTTTTTTCAACTTAAAAGCAAGCCAGTTCCTGTTGTTCCCTCTAGCCTAGAAATAACATTCAAAAAAGAGTTTTAAATATATTGGGGTCAAGCTAGGACCCCTTAACTCTTTGAACTATAGTTTGGTAGCTTCGATAATCAAAAGCTCAGCGCCAAATACTTTATGACCATTTTCTATAAGGCCTATACGAAACATTTTATCCTTAAAATAGGCAGGGAATTCAAGACCTTTTGCTTTTAATTGAATTTGTAAATTTGCATCTGTCAATGCCCATTGCCTTAGAGTAGCTGAACCAGCAGTTGCCTTATAAATAAGATTTTCTGTAATAGGATGAGTCACCGTCGGTGGAAGTTTTCCCACGGTAAAAGATGCATGGTAGTAAATATTTACTTTGTATCCGGTGTTTTCAAAATTATTTTTTATTTGTTCAATAAAATAATCTTCAAAATTCATGGGAATGGCATTATATTTTAATCTTACTGACTCTATGCTCTGTTGAAGTTCCGATACTTTACCGTCCATTGATTCTAAAAGAATAGTGCGTAATAAACTTTCAAACTCACTTCTACTAGGCTTAAATTCTCCCGGTAAAACTACAAAAGAGAGCCTTCCGAAATTGTTACTTTCTGGATCATCTTTTAGAGGAACATAAGGGAATACGCCATGTTCTGGATATTTAGCTTCCAACTGGTTTATTACCACATTTAAAAAGGGATTTGTATCGTGGATGGATAAAATGCGATCGCCGGGATTTTGAAGCTTGGATAACTCCAATAAACAATTTTCTCTAAGAGGAATATCCATTGTATCAAAAACATTTAAAGCAAAAATAAGTGGAATTTTTTTCCCTGTAACCGAAAGACTTTTGCAAAGACCGTTAATGTCTATTTGATAAATAGGGCCAAGTATGGATTTTCTTAATAACTGACACTGTTTATCGCTCATTTGCGTCCGAATAATGTTTTGTGCTAACTCTTCAGGAATACTATAGCCTTTTCCACTTCCAATTTCCAAGATTGGATATCCTTTTGTTAAGCTTTTAAAGATAATTTCAGATAATCCTTTATTAAGAGCACTCAAAACAGTAAATCTGGTTTCGTTAATTAAAGCCCAAGGGTCTTCAATATTTTCTTGCGATCTCTCCTTAAAAAGCATAGGCTTTAGCAGTTTTGATATTTCATTCATGCTAAAATAATTAAAAAAAGAGGGAACTCTATAGGGAGAGACTGTAAAACAAGGAGGGATATTATCAGATAAAATAGGAAAAAAACCAGCGGATTTAACAATGTCATGGATTTTTTTTCTATCATGAAAATCTTTTACAGTAACGTGATCTATTTTAACTTCGATCGTAATGTTGTTTTGACTAAAAGCATCTTTTAAATTTTTATGTATCCTGTTAGATAAGTAACTCATTTTTTAATTCCTTTATTTAAAAAAATATAATAAAAGATATATTATTTGAATAATAAAGAAATGTCAAGTCGTTTTAAGCTAACATTTACTGCTCATCTTGCGAAAGTGTGTACCCTGGTTTGCCATCAAATCTTTGAAGAAGCTCTGTTTGATTAAATATAAGTCCTGCATAATCAAATTTTTGCAGCAATGTTACAATTTCTTTTTGGGTTCCTTGTTTTTTAAACATGAAACGGCAGCGGAAGTTGTCTCCAAGGGAAGTCTCGCTCATGGTATTTGGCCAGACTCTGACACCACGATTTCCAATCATGGTCAAATGAAGTTTGTCCTCATCAAATGTTTTTAGAACTTGATAAAGGGCATCGACTGATTTGTGATGTTCTACAAAAACATCAATTCCGGCAATTTCTGCTTTCAGATGTTTTTCTTTTTTCATTTCGTGATGCTGCAGTTTTGCAGCTTGTTTATAATGGACTTCTTTTAATGTTGTCGGTTTTTGTCCAAGACGAGCGATTACTGCTTGTGTAAATTCCTTAGTGCCTACTTTTTCTTTGCTGATTCCTGTCTTAAAAATATCATACGTATGAATGCCATCTTCTAACGTTTTGAGCCAGGCATTATGGATGCTTGTCGCAATATCTGTTAGGCCCAAATGCACAAGCATCATGACGGATGCTAAAATTAAGCCGGAAGGATTTGCGACATTTTGCCCGGCTCTTCTTGGAGCAGAGCCATGAATTGCCTCGAACATGGCGCCATGCTGACCGATATTTGCGCTTCCGGCAAGACCGACAGACCCTGCAATTTGAGCTGCAACATCGGATAAAATATCCCCATAAAGATTTGGGAGAACGACCACATCAAAATCTTCTGGAGAATCTGCAAGTTTTGCAGCGCCAATATCTACAATCCAATGTTCGGGAATAATTTCTGGATAGAGTGGTGCTATTTCATCAAAAATTTTATGGAAAAGTCCATCTGAGAGTTTTAAAATATTATCTTTAGTAAAACAGGTGACTTTTTTGCGTCCGTTTGCTTTTGCGTATTGAAATGCGTAGTGAATGATTTTTTCTGAACCCTCCCGCGTGATGACTTTTAATGCGTGATAAGTATTTTCTGTTTGTCTGTATTCAATCCCTGTGTAGAGATCTTCTTCATTTTCACGCACAATGACAACATCCATTACAGGATGTTTTGTTTCAACAAATGGATAGTACGAAACACAAGGACGCACATTTGCGTAAAGACCCATGCTGGTTCTGATTGTCACATTCAAGCTTTTAAATCCACCGCCTTGGGGCGTTGTCATTGGGGCTTTTAAAAAAGCTTTGGTTTTACGGATGGTTTCCCAAGTTTCAGGCTCAATACCGGATGGATTTCCTTTTAAATAAACTTTTTCACCAACTTCTACCGTGTGGATTTCAAGTGGGGCTTTCGCTTTTTCAAGAATTTCCAATGCGGCAGCCATGATTTCTGGTCCAATGCCATCGCCAAAAGCCACTGTAATAGGAATATTTGAAACAGCCATTTAAAGTCCTTTTTTAGTTAAAACTCTACTTGATACTAATCTTTCTTTAATTTAAAATCCATGGTACTAAATCAGAGGGCTTCTTTAGCATGTTGGATGAATTACTTAAATCTAAAATCGATACGAGATTAAATCAAGGCATATCTTGCTTATCTCCTCATTTCATTCAGGAGCTATTTCAAAAAGAAAGGGATGCTTTAAACAACTTTTTTGATCAATTTGATTTGAATCAAATGGAACCCCTTCTTGAAATATTGCGTAAAAACCAAGGAATTATTTTTGTTACAGGCGTTGGAAAAAGTGGGCTGATCGCAAAAAAAATAGCCCAGACATTGACTTCGACTGGAACAAAAGCACTTTTTATCTCACCCTTGGACGCTCTGCATGGCGACATCGGCATTGTTACAAATCAGGATTTGTTTTTTCTTTTAAGCAAAAGCGGCGAAAGCGATGAGATCTTAAACCTGCTTCCTGTTTTAAGAAATAAACAAATAAAAACAATAGCTATTGTTTCAAACTCTTCAAGCCGTCTCTCAAAAGGTTCTGATGTCACCATTAATCTTCCCTGTAAACATGAGCTTTGCCCGTTTGACATGGCCCCTACTGTCTCTACAACCCTTCAAATGATTTTTGGCGACATTCTGGCAATTGCTCTGATGCGGCTCAAAGATTTTAGCAAAGAGCAATTTGTACAAAATCATCCCGCAGGAAGGATTGGCAAAAGGATCAATCTTAAAGTCAGGGACTTGATGATTAAAGAAGAATTACTCCCTGTCTCAAAACCGCAAGATAAGCTTGTGGATGTGCTGGTGGAGCTTTCTAATAAACGCTCCGGCTGCGTTCTTGTTTTAAGTGATGCGTGTGATCTTGAAGGCATATTTACGGACGGTGACTTAAGACGCTCCCTACAAAATCATGGAGCTTCCGTACTTGAAAAAGAGATGCGCGAGCTAATGACTGCAAACCCAAAATCGATTGAAGATGCGGATCTTGCCATCAATGCCTTAAAAAAAATGGAAAGCGATCAGAAAAAAGCGATCACTGTTCTTCCTGTCTTGGATGAAAATAAAAAAGTGGTTGGCTTAATCAGACTGCACGATATCTTGCAGTCGGGGCTGTGATTTCGTGGAACCCCCATTAAAAAAACAAAAAATCGATCCCTACTATGGAGATCGCCTTTTAGATGACGACTATAACTTAAGTTTAAGCACTTTTATTCCAAATAAATTATGTTCGGACTTAGCTAAAGTCATTTTACAGACTTTTGAACTTGATGATTTTGTAAGGTTGACCTTGGTTTGCAAAAACTGGAATAGCATAGCAAATCATCATTTAGCGCCCCTTAGGGCAGAAATTTTTAAAAGTGTTATTAACCCTGAAGATTGGAATCATGCGTCGCCTACCTATTTCGGTATCCCGATAGACGAAAGGAAGCAAGCTTTCAGATCTCTTCCCTTAAAACTGGACATGAATTCTTATTGCGTAGCTTGGGGGTCAACAAGAAGTATGACGATTAATTCTTTCCATGAATTTTTGAATGAATATTACAAAAAAAATCCGTTTTCTGGATTTATATCAATTGACGAGAACATTTCTAAAATATATGGGGATTGTAGCCTTGCAAAATCCCAATGGATCGCGATTAAAAGATCTAAACACTTTAAATACAGAACTTTTGGAGAAGAACAAGAACTTGAGGACTTTAATCGCATAACATCAAAAGTTCACACGGTCCCAAAATTACTAGACGCTGTTATTTGTATTATTGGAGAACTAATCAAATTTGAGAAACCTTTGATAAATGGCTTTACACATTGTCAGGAAAGCGCTGACAATTTAAAAATTTTGGTTGGTGGGGATCGGAGTGTCGCAATCCAAATTGCGATAGATTCTAATCTAATTCCTGCCTATCATAAAGGAATTGCGGTACAGCTTAAACTTTAACTCTTAAGGCTTATATGGAACCCCCATTAAAAAAACAAAGAATAGATAATCCCTATTTTGAAGACCTTTTAACAGAATATAATTATTCCTCTGCTCTTAATAAGATATTTCCACGCTGTCCTTCAGATATGGCAAATATCATTATTGATAATATAGGATTACAAATCAACCCAAGTTGTTCACAAGTATCTAAAACCTGGAACTTGGTTGTTAATCACAAGCTTTACCCTATCAGACTTGAATTCAGTAGAATAGTTTTTCTAGCAGAAGATTGGGATTTATATTACAAGGCTTGTACTACAACTGAAGAAAAGAATTTAGCATTTAGATCTTTACCGCTCGGTATTGACTTTGAAAACTATGCCCTTTGCTGGGGTCAAAAAGGTACTTCGTTGTTGAAACTAGAAAAAATGCAGAAAGATTATTATTTTAAGCAATCTTTCGATATAAAAGTCATGAATCGTTGGGGACGTCTTGAACTTGAAGAGTCCGGCTGGATAAGTATAACAAGAAAACTTCTTCCTAAAACCCAAAACAAAACGTATATTGGACAAGTGGACCTCATTGATCAATTGAATAAAAAGACTTTGAAAAAGCACGAATATCCAACTTTACTAAAAACGTCGATCATTTTAGCAAGCCATCACCTTAAATTTGATAATTTACTACTTGATAGTTGCTTCACGCGTTGTGAAGAAGCTGAGATCTGTTTTAATATGCATAAAGTAGCTGTTTGCATAACAAAAAGAGGTCTCAAAATAGAGCCAGAATGCGACAAATATAATACTGGGGTTGCTGCGATGCTCAAAGTGTGACGAAAGATATTCCAATTGGAAATAGAGTATACGGTACTTTTTTTATCTCATTTTGCGAATTCGGATATGGACATTATGGACAACATGGACTTTGTTTTCTTTTAACTTAAATAGAATACAAAGTCCATAAAGTCCATAAAGTCCATAAAGTCCATCATGTCCATAAAACTTGAGATTGTCCATAAAGTCCATCATGTCCATAAAACTTGAGAACATTTATACAAAAAGACCAATATACAAAAAGAAGTCCAAAAAACTTAAAATTACTCTTCTTGATGGCTCATGAATTGCTCAAAACTGCGTTTGGTAAAATAGGGAAAAAATAAGTCACATCCATACTTTACCTTGCAAGCATCCATAAACTTAAACTTATCAAAATCTTTATGACACACATGAATCAAAGCAGGATTTTTCAAATCAAGTGCAATGCCGTAGCTTTTGTTCAGATCTATAAATCTACAATCTGATATTTCTGAAAAAGGGATGTTGAGAACAGGTTTTTGTTTCCAGGAAAATAGAAAATGGTCGTCTTTCAAAAAAATAATCTCATGAGGGTTTGTTTCCAGTTTTTTAAGCTTTTGGTAGGGGTATAGTCCAAAAGTGATCAATAAAATCGAAATTAAAACAAGTGGAAGACCAAATATTTTTAAGCATTGCTCAGGGATAAAAACTCCTGAAAAAAGCAAAATAAAACAACCAAGACTTGCAAAAATCATTCCTTGTCTCAACGCTTTATTTAAAAGATCCGGTTTAATTGAGGATCGTAATTTTAAAGACATTCTTTTCTTAAATTGAGGGTTGAAAAATATAAAAAATGATTGTCATGACAATTGTTGGCATGAGGGCGCCCAAAAAAAGCCTTAAAAAAGAAATGCCTTCCGGAAAATATTTTTTTAAGAATGATTGTCCGACAAGATTTGGCGCATTTGCAATAATTGTCAAACCACCCCCGACAACAGCTCCAGAAACTATTGCATATTTCATGGCAGCATCAAAATTCGGCATCAGCGAGGCTAAAAATGTAATTTGGGCATTATCATTAAATGCTGTTAAAACGATTGCAATTCCCATCAAAAGCTCTTTTGAGACATCTTGTAACAGGGGTGCAAGCCACCATTCCTGCAAATTTCCATGAATAATCAAAGAGGAAAGAAAAAACCCGACAAGAATCGGCGTTTTTAGCTCAAGCGTACTTTGAAATGGCAAAGTTGCCTTATAAAATCCAAGGTAGAGAAGAAATGATCCGATAAATATCACAGGATAATGCAAATGCAGGACAATCCAGACTAAAAATATCAAGTGAATTGCTGTGATCCATATAGGAATTGGTTTTTCTGCAACTTCGTCATTATTTAAGCCTTTGCGGTTTTGCTCCATTGTAACAAATTCTGATCTGAATATAAGAAAGTAAATAAAATTTGATAGAACAATTCCCATGATTGCGTTAATACCAAATGTTTTGAACATATAAGAGCCAGTATAATTCCAAGCTTTCACAACCATCAAAACAGGAGGCGCCGCATAGTTTGTTAATACACCCCCAACAGAAATATTCGTAAAAAGAAGCCCCAAAGTGGCATAAGCAAATTTATTGCTTGGACGAAGCTTATAGAATTGCTTTGCTAAAAGAAGCGAGCAAATCGTCATGGAAGCTGCCTCTGTAATAAATGATCCAAGTAAGGGTCCTACTGTAAGAAGTGTCCACCAAAAACTTTGGACAGAGCCATTTCCAATTTTTGCTACATTTTGGAGGCATTTTTCAGCAAATTTTAAGATGGGCTTTGTTGAAGCAATTGCCATCACGACGACAACAAACATTGGCTCAATATAACTTATGTTATTTAAATAATTAATGGTTGTGTGCCAATCATAAAATTTCGTCATGGCAATTAAAAGCGGAATGACCCATAAACCCAAAATAACTTCTATTTCTCCCATGAATGTCAAGAGTTCAATAAAAAATAATTGAATCGGAGATTGTTTTTGATCTTTATATTTTTTTTTTAGATTTTCAGATAATTGATTTATTTTTCTCGCAAAAAAAGTATGTGTGATTGCGCATACAAAAATTAGGAATGCTATTGCATTAAAAGGTTGAATTTCAATACGATGTAGGAGTTGTTTTTTTATGCTATCATAATTATTGTCCAGATATTGTTCTGGATTTAAGATAAGTTCTTTTGTATTAGGACTCTTTTCAATTGATTCACTTAATAAAGCATTGTAACTTAAAATTATTAGGGCACAAAAAACACAAAGATACATGACTTGAAATTTAAGAGTATTTGGAAACTTGAATGTCATAAATATCAGTATTAAGAGGATTTTCTCTTCTTTTTACACATAACACGATTTATTTGGGATAAAAATGATTGGGCATGAATTTTATTTGAATGCGATGATAGTTGTTTTTTTTATTGGCTATCTAATGATTACAATTGAGCACATCACACACATTAATAAAGCAACTGTTGCTTTGTTAATGGCTGTCATCTGTTGGATTTTGCAATTTGCAAATCAAGGATTTACGCATCAGGAAAACATCACTTTTCTTGGAGAGCACCTTGGCAATATAAGCCAAGTGATATTTTTTCTGATCGGCGCTTTGGCAGTTGTTGAGATTATCAGCGCTCATAACGGATTTAAAGTCATTTCAGATTATGTCCAAATACAATCCAAGAAAAAAATGTTTTGGACTGTCGGCTTCATTACTTTTTTTCTCTCATCGATTTTGGATAATTTGACAACAACAATTGTCATGATTGCATTTTTGCAAAAAGTGATAAAATCAAAAGAAGACAGATGGCTTTTTGGCGGCGGAATCGTCATTGCCGCAAATGCGGGGGGTGCGTGGACTCCAATTGGCGATGTCACCACAACCATGCTTTGGATTGGAAATCAAATTTCAACTTTTTCCATCATGCGAGAAATATTTCTTCCAAGCATGATTTGCTTTTTAGTCTCATTTTTTCTTTTAAGCTTTACGCTAAAGGGTAAAATCGAATTTAAGACAAGTTCCACAAAAGAAGATGTCAAGCCGTATGGCACATTCATTTTGTGTCTTGGCATCGGTCTATTGATCTTTGTACCTTTTTTTAAGGCATTGACAGGCTTGCCGCCTTTTATGGGGATATTATTCGCACTTGGTGTTCTTTGGCTTTTGACAGATGTTATTCATCGAAAAGATACAAATAGAGAAAGCCTAAAAGTTCCTCATATTCTTTCAAAAATTGATTTGTCCAGTGCTCTATTCTTTCTTGGCATTTTACTTTGTATCGATGCGTTGGATTCTGCAGGAATATTAAACAGGTTGGCAGTATTTTTGGACGAAGGAATAGGCAATACGAATGTAATAGGAATTCTTATCGGATTAGCCTCTGCCATTGTAGATAACGTTCCTTTGGTCGCAGCTACAATGGGGATGTATAGCCTGAACAATTACCCGACAGACTCTAATTTTTGGTCCTTGATTGCCTATACTGCAGGAACAGGAGGCAGTATTTTGATTTTTGGTTCTGCTGCAGGGGTTGTTTTTATGGCCATGGAAAAAGCTGATTTCTTTTGGTATTTGAAGCGCATTAGTTTGCCGGCGCTTCTTGGATTTTTTGCAGGGGCTCTTTTTTATATTTACTTCTAGTAGATGAGATATACGCGAATAATAGATTCCACAAAAGGTAGGCAGTCATTAAAAATGTTGATTGCTTATCATTTGTTTTTTGAGTACGACTCTCCGGCATTTTCAGTAATTTAGCTGCGTGGAAAGCATGCTCTCCTTTTGCAACTTGGTTTTTGAATACATTCTGGTTTGTGGCAGGGATTTCTTTTGTGTAGTTTTCTACAAGATATGAATGCCAGGCTTTTAAAAGGAGCTTTTGTTGCTCTTCATATGAATAGTTGCTTAAAGGCGCATTTAAATAATTGGTCACCAACATATCCTCAGATGGATAAAGTTTCATCTCTTCACTTAAAGTTTGATTCTTCAGATTTGCATTACTTATCAGAAATGCCACCACAATCAAGGGTAAAATCCAGGCGGCATGCTTTGCGCCTTCTCTTTTCTTTAAAAGCATGATCGGAATGACGATCCCAAAAAGTATCCAGGCTCTTTCATAAATTGAAGATTTAAAAAAAATAGTATAGATAGAGCTTTGGAGTTTTTCATGAAAGGGTACGTTAAATGCGTTGAGTAATATTTTATATTTTAAAAGTATTGTTTCTTTGGTTGGTTCTTGCAATTGATGAAAGTATTCCAGCCTCTGTTCGTTATTTTTCCCCAAGACGTAGTCATAGACTAATGAGTCTGATTTTAAGGCAAAATGGTCCTGCATAAAAGGTTTCGATGCTAAGAATAGAAGCGCGGTCAAGGCAAGGCATAGCTGAATAATTGCCATGACTCTTTGATTTGTGGGGATAAAGGTTCCTTCCGGAAATGTCTTTTTGATTCTTTTTCTAAACATATCTTTAATCCCTTTTATCTAAAATTTTGATGTAAAAAATATTCTATTACTAATTTGATCTTTTTTCAACTCTTTTTCCTCTTATTTTGGAGCAAAAAGCATGAAAATTATGTCTGTTTTTTTAGTCTTAAATAAAAAAATATCGCGCTTTGAGTATGTTGTCAGCAATAAACTGAAAATAGTGAAAAAAGGCGCTTGCTAAATAACACGCAT
>JBEPVN010000002.1:0-77698 GCA_041691015.1 Parachlamydiaceae bacterium
CCTCACTTCGTTTCGGACTTCCAGTCACTATGGGCTAAATGGTTCAGACGTCCTCACTTCGTTTCGGACTTAGCAAAAATAAAATATTTTTTTAATTGAAATAGAAAGAGATAAAAAAAACCTCAAGTTCGTGAGAACTTGAGGTTTTATGATGCTCGGAGCCGGACTCGAACCGGCACAGGATTGCTCCCGAGGGATTTTAAGTCCCTTGTGTCTACCATTTCACCACCCGAGCTGATGGAATAAACTAAGAAGGTATCTTTTTTGATGATATTAGTCAACAAAAAAAATGCCCCTGCAAAAAAATTGCAAGGGCAAGATGAATTTATGAGCGCTCATCATGGTTTGGCTGAGAATAATCCTTTTCAGGAAATTGTTCTTCCCCAAAATGAGTCGTCGGCTGTATGTCATCGCTTTCCTTCAAAAAGGGCTGATGCATTCTTTGTTGATAAATTGCTTCCTCTTCATCTTCAGAAGCTTCAAATGAACCGTATTCCGGCTGAGCTAATGGTATGAAAGGGGGTTCAACAAGTTCTTTAGCTACAATTTCACTATCTGTTTCTAACGTTTCTTTCAAGACTTCATCTTTTGTATAAAATGCGCCTTTAAAAAGAGCGTTGTCCTTATAGCGTGCAATCGTTTCGGAGATAAGCATAGGCGGTGGTGCCAAAATCACATTCACAACTGAGCTTGGAGCTTGGCCGTTTGTTGCTGGTTGATCCGGATTTGATGAGTCAGATTGAGATTCATCCGTCTCTCCTTCTTGACCGTCTTCACGTCCGCGCCTTTTTCTATACTGTCTGCGGCGATCTTTTTTACGCCCGTCAGCTTTTGGCTGAGCTTGAGCATCCGCTGTAGCTAGCTGTTGTTCAGGCTCTTCTTGTACTTGAGGAGCCGGCGCTTTTTCAGCTTGTGGTTCTTTTGCCTGTTTCGGATTGTTGTTTTCGCGACCGCCGCCAATTTTGATCGAACGATCCAAACCGACGTTTTTTAAGACCATGCGGGCTTCTCTAACTTCCAATACTTCATAATCAGCTGCCGGTACAATAAATGCTTTTGGACGCTCCTGTGAGCGGAAGAAGACTGAATTTCCAAACGACACGACTTCCACCGAATCAACAAAGTACTCTTCCTGTCCGCCAGCCTTACTGCTGCGTACCACTAATTTACACCCCTCTTTCGGGGTGACTACTGTTTCAATAATAGGTTCTCTCGTAAAATCCACTGTAATTTCAATCCTGGTTATTTTCGTTGTTTTTTTATAATCGTGGGATTATTCTTTAGACGCCATATACACTAATAAATCTGCACAACGGCAGGCATAACCCATTTCATTGTCATACCAAGCGATAATTTTGTAAAATGTTTCGTTTAAAGCAATTCCCGCGTGTTTATCAAATATAGCTGAATAGGTAGATCCGATAAAATCAGAAGACACAAGGAGTTCGTCGCAATAACTAAGAAGACCTTTCATATACCCATCAGCTGCTTGTTTCATAGCTTTGCAAATTTCTTCATATGTTGTTTTTGTTGATAAACGCACAGTTAAATCCACAACAGAAACATCAGCAGTAGGAACTCTTAAAGCCATTCCAGTTAATTTACCCATAACCTCAGGAATGCAAAGGCCGACAGCTCGTGCAGCACCTGTTGAGGAAGGTATAATATTTTGACAAGCACCTCGTCCACCACGCCAATCTTTCTTTGATGGGCCATCTACTGTGGGCTGGGTTGCTGTCAGTGAGTGGACAGTTGTCATCAATCCTTCTTCAATGCCGAAATTATCCAGTAACACTTTCGTGATCGGGGCTAAGCAATTTGTAGTGCAAGAAGCATTTGAGACAATGGTGTCCGTTTTTGGATTAAATTTTTCATGGTTAACGCCCATGACAAACGTTGGAACATCACCCTTACCTGGCGCTGTAATCAATACACGCTTAGCGCCGGCATCCAAGTGCTTTTGGCTAAGTTCGAGGCTTGTAAAATGACCCGTAGATTCCAATACATAATCTACTTTTAAGTCTTTCCAAGGTAAATCCTTTGGATCTTTTTCAGAAAAAACTTTGGTAGTTTTTCCATCGACAATAATTGTATTTTCGCTAACTTTAATATCGGCATGAAAACGACCATGTGTTGAGTCATATTCTAATAAATAAGCTAAATTATCTGCAGGAACAAGATCATTAATTGCGACTATATGAACATTGGATGATTTGGATAAAAGACGAAAGACCAGACGGCCAATTCGGCCAAAACCATTAATTGCTACATTGATCATATAAAAAAAGACTCCTATTCTTGTCCAAGTGCTAGCATAAACAATTAGAAGGAGAATGTAAAGGAAAAGAATGAAAAATTTATTTCGAAAACCCTTCATCAAAATGAAGGGTTTTCGAGATAAAAACTATTGATCTAAATACTCGATAATACAAGTTTGTGAGTTATCACCTTTGCGTCTGTGGCTCTTGATGATACGTGTATAACCACCGTTTCTTGTTGCAAAACGAGTGCCCAAAACAGTAAATAATTTATCAATAACCTTACGGTCAGTATTATAACTTGAAGTATTGCCCTCACGCGCTGCACGAGCTTCTTTGTCTGTCAGCGTATTAAAACGAATCATGAGTTCGCTAATAGCACGACGTCTTGCAGCTAATGTGTTTGTCTTAGCTAAAGTAATCATTTTATCAGCATAACGTCTTAATGCTTTCGCCTTAGCTACTGTTGTTTCAATACGTTCATTATCAATTAACGATTTTAACATATTAGCAAACATACAGCGTCTGTGTGACGATGTTCTGTTTAACTTGCATGTGTCTTTTAAATGTCTCATAACTTACCTTGCTTATTCTTCTTTTCTCGCGTATTCTTTTTTGCTTTTTCTCTCTTCTTGATATTGCTTAATTTTTTCTTTTGCATTATCAGGAGTGATTCCATAACGCGCAAGATCCATTCCAAGAGATAAATTCATCTCATGTAATTTAGCTTTAATTTCGTTGAGAGATTTTTTACCGAAGTTTCTAAATTCTAACATTTTTCGTTCAGGAATCGAAACTAACTCGGCAATTGTGTCAATATTTGCACCGCTTAAGCAGTTTGTTGAACGAACAGAAAGTTCTATTTCATCAATTCTTAAGCAAAGCTTATCGATCATCTCATCTCCGCCGACATCTCCATCACTAAAACCTTCATCAAAAGATAAAGCATTTTCTTGAATTTGATCAAAAACTTCAAAATGCTTTGATCCGATTTGTGCTGCAAATGTCACTGCCTCAACTGGCGTTACTCTTCCGTCAGTTTTAACTTCAAGTATAAGACGGTCAAAATCAGTATCTTGCCCGACGCGCGTATTTTCAACAAAATAGTTAACCATGCGCACAGGAGAAAAACTTGAGTCAATTAAAATCTCATCAGATGTTTTATCTCGAACAACGTGACGTTCCGACGGCACATATCCGCGTCCGATCGCAACACGCAAATCAACTTGGCGCTTCATAGGTTTGGTAACTGCAAAAAGGTGCAGTTCAGGATTCACAACTTCATAATTTCCGTTTTTGACCACATGACCCAAAGTAACATTGAATTGCCCTTCATTCTGATCGAGATCTTCCTGAGTAATTTCAAGTACTGTTGTTAAAATTCTAGTACTTCTTGAATTAACATCAGTATCCATCGTAAGCTTGCGCAATAAAGCGCCTTTCAAATTCAGGATAATGTTTGTCATATCTTCGACAATACCTTCAATCGCCATATATTCGTGCGAAATACCTTCAATTCTAACCGAAATAATTGATGGTGCCTCTAGAGAGGACAACATCATGCGGCGCATCGAGTTGCCTAATGTATGCCCAAAACCACGTTCGAAAGGCTCAATAATGAAGCGTGCGTAAAATTGCTTAGCAAGTGATAATACATTATTTTGCTCTGCATTTTTTTCATCAACGGAAATTTTATGAGGCATTTCAAACTTGCCATACTTAACTGTCATGATGCGACTCCTGCTAAATTAATAATAAAAAAAGTTCCGGTTGTTTAGACACGTCGACGTTTACGTGGACGACATCCATTATGTGCTACAGGCGTCGTATCTCTAATTAATGTAATCGTCAAACCGGCACTTTGCAATCCACGGACAGCAGACTCACGACCGGCTCCAGGCCCTCTTAAATTCACTTCCACTTCTCTCATTCCCATGGAAACCGCATTACGTCCTGCATCTTGAGCTGCTACTGTAGCTGCAAATGCAGAGGATTTTCTCGAACCGGAAAAATTAACTTTACCTGCAGAAGCCCATGAAATAACATGTCCTGCCGGATCAGTAATAGAGACAATAGTGTTATTAAAGGTCGCTTTTACATGAGCTACTCCTGACGGAATATTTTGCGAACCTTTTCTTTTTGGTTTTACAGTTTTTTTCTGCATTTGTTCAGATTGCTTAGCCAAAGTTAAGGACTCCTCTTTACTTTATTTTTTCTTGTTTGCAACAGTTTTACGTTTACCCTTGCGAGTTCTTGCGTTGGTACGTGACCTCTGCCCTCTAACTGGCAATCCAAGACGATGCCGCGTTCCACGATAAGCGTGGATATTTACTAAACGCTTAATATTGTTTTGAATTTGGCGACGTAAGTCCCCTTCAACAATATATTCAGATTGCAACACGTTACTAAGACGCGCAATATCATCTTGCGTCAATTTATTAGCACGCATGTTACGATCTAATTTTAACTTCTCAATAATCTCATTAGATAAACAACGACCCACGCCATAGATGTATGTCAGGCTAATTTCTAATCGTTTATTATCCGGTATATCTATACCGATAACTCTAGGCATTGAATACTCCTACAATTTTCCTTGAATTTAAATACTTTATCAAACTTTTGCATTTAATGCAAAGGTATTTATACCACAAAAGGTATACCTAACGTCCGCGCACTTTTCCACGCTTCATAAATCCATCATAACGCTTCATCAGCAAATGCGATTCTATTTGTTTCATAGTGTCCAGAACAACGCCTACTAAAATTAATAGTGCGGTTCCACCAAAAAAGTAACTAATTGTTTGAGGAATTCCTAATATGCGTCCAACCATTGTCGGCAAGATCGCAATAATCGCTAGGAATATCGCTCCAATCATAGTCACTCGGTTCATCGTCGATTCCAAATAGTCCTGAGTTGGCTTTCCTTGTCTAATCCCCGGAATAAACGCTCCATTTTTCTTCATGTCCGATGCAATTTGGTCCGGCTTAAATTGTGTAGCCGTCCAAAAGTAGGTAAAGAAGATAATAAGGCTGACAAAAAGAACCATATAAAGGGTGCTTCCTGGCGATATCCAGCTTCCAATTTCTCCAAGCCAATTTCCTGTTCCAACAAACGTACTTAACGTTGCAGGGAACATAAGGAGCGAAGAGGCAAAAATAACAGGAATAACTCCTGCATAATTGATCTTAAGAGGTAAGTAAGAAGTTCCACCTTGAACTTCTTTTCTTCCTACAACTCTTCTTGCGTATTGCAATGGCACACGTCTATTACCCTGGATGATCAATATAGTCGCAAGAGTCACCAAAACAAAAACTGCACAGAGAATAACAATGCTTGCAAAGTTCATCTGACCCGGAACTTGCGAGTCTAGATTCAGTTGTTGCAAAATCATTCCGAATGCTGTCGGCAGTTGGGAAACAATACCCAACATAATGATCAAACTCATGCCATTGCCGATTCCACGCTCAGTGATTTGTTCTCCAAGCCACATAAGAAATACAGTTCCTGTTGTCATTGTGAACATTACGATCACAAAAAACAACAAAGGGACTCCAAACACTTGGAAATCCAGCAATTCACCTGTTATAATTCCAGGACGCGTATAATTCATTTGTATCGCGTATTTAGCAAAAAGACCCGATTGCAAAAAAGAGAGAACAACGGTTAAAAACCTCGTCATCTTATTAACTTTTCTACGTCCAAGTTCACTGTTTTCACGCATTTCTCTTTGCAGAGATGGCCAAAGGGCCACTAAAAGCTGCATGATAATAGAGGCAGAGATATAAGGCACCACCCCTAGTGCAATGACGGTCATTTGCGAAAATGCACCGCCAGAAAATATATCAACCATTTGAAAGAGATTCTGTCCCCCACCGGTTGCATGTCGAAAAAAACTCAATGCAATTTCGCCGTTAATACCAGGGACTGGGATAAATCCACCAATCCTACAAACAACCAACATAAGCAACGTGAATGTAATTTTCGATCTTAATTCAGCTACTTGAAATATCTTCTGCAATTCTTGGAACATTTTCTAGCCTTAAGTCAGATGGTTTATAAATCTTTTGTCGATAACATTTTGCCATTCAATCTTTTTTTTGCCAATTATTCTTTTACAGTAAAAGCAATTTTTGCAAGTTGAAGTTTCTGTTTTGCTGATTCACTAACTGAATGCACATCCAATGTGACTTTCTTTGTTAACTCACCATTGCCTAAAACTTTAATTCCGTTTGTTCTTCCTGAAAGAAATCCCTTAGAAACCAAAGTTTCTGCGTTCACAACTTCACCATCTTGGTACATTGCTTCGATTTCATTTAGGTTTACAGAATCAAGACGCTTTGCAAAACGAACATTGCTAAATCCACGGATCGGCATCTTCATAAATGTTCTGAACTGACCGCCCTCGTAGGTGTCGCGTCTTTTCCATCCGGATCTTGCTCCTGCGCCTTTTTCACCGCGACCGCAAGTTTTACCTTTGCCGCAACCTGGTCCTCGACCCTTTCTTCTTACTTTCTTGCGATATCTTGTAACGTCTTTTAGAGAGTTTAAATTATCAGCTGTAATTTTTTTATCTTTACTGTTCATTAATACCTCTCATCGCTTTAATCTCACTGCGGCTTTTCAACATTTTCAATGCTTTAAAAGTAGCTTTAACTTGGTTCACCGGGCAGTTTGAACCTAAGCTTTTCGCAGTCACATCTTTTATTCCGGCTAGTTCAAGAACAGCGCGCGGTTGTGACCCTGCAATAACACCGGCACCCTCAGGGGCAGGTTTCAAAAGTATTCTAGCTCCATCCCAATGAACATAAACTTCGTGCGGGATAGTTGTGCCGTTTTGAACAACTTTATGCATATTCTTACGAGCGTCATCGCCGCCTTTTCGAATAGCATCTGTTAATTCATTGGCTTTACCAAAACCGTAACCTACTTCTCCCTTACCATTTCCTACTAAAATTAAGGCAGAAAAGCTAAATTTTCTTCCACCCTTAACAACTTTAGAACAGCGGTTAATATAGAGAACTTTTTCGGTTAGGTCGCTATGCGCTTTTTCTTTTTCTCTTTTCGAATCGTTAAATTTTGCCATGTGGTTTCCTTAGATGTAATTAGAACTGTAATCCGGCAGCACGCGCTGCGTCGGCAAGTTCGCTTAAGATCCCATGATAATTGAAAGGGCCGCGATCAAAGACTACTTCTTTGATGTTTTTTTCTTGTGCAACTTTTGCGATATACTCGCCCAAATTACGTGCAGCAGTCTTATTCTTACGTCCAAATTCTGTATTACGGAATTCTTTTTTGTTTGTGGAAACAGCACCTATTGTTGCATGCGCGTCATCATCAATCAATTGAACTTGAATATGCTTATTGCTTTTAATTACGCTTAAACGTGGTCTTGATGCAGTTCCATGAAGACGCTTGCGAATTCTCCACGCACGTTTTTTACGGATCAGCTGATTTTTAAGTATTGTACTTCTCATAAAACCCTTACTTTATTTACTTCTTAGAAGCTGACTTACCAGCTTTCTTACGAACGAATTCACCTGTGTAGCGAATCCCTTTACCTTGATACGGTTCAGGTGGCTTCTTCGCTCTCACGCTTGCAACAAACTGACCAAGCACTTGCTTATCACTGCCTGTAGCAATAATGATATTATTTTTTTCTACTTTAACATCCACACCCTTTGGTATTGAAACCTCAACAGGATGGGAACAACCGATTTGTAAATCGAGCAGGTGCCCTTTAACAGAAGCTCTATATCCAACCCCGATCATTTCTAATCGACGTTCAAAACCTTTTGTAACACCTAGAACCATATTGTCGATTAAAGTACGATACAATCCATGAAAATTTCCATCTTGTGCATGTGTTTCAGCCAAAGAGACTACGATATGATCATTGTCAACTTTAACTTCTATACCTTTGCGGATTTCCTGGTTTAGAGATCCCTTTGGACCTTTAACTGTAACGACTAAACCATTAACGTTAACTTCAACCCCTTTTGGCAAGGGTACTGGTTGATTACCTTTACGTGACATTAAAAACACTCCTTAATGATTAAGCGGTTACCATACTAAACACAGTAATTCGCCGCCAATCTTACGCTTTCTCGCTTCATTTCCCGTCACAACACCTTGAGATGTTGATATAATTGATAGTCCCATATCGCCATAAAATCTTGGAATATCATCATGGCCAACATATTTTCTCAGGCCAGGTTTTGAAACCCTTTTTATGCCTTGAATAACTGGCTGACGACCATTTGCATATTTCAAGAAAACACGCATTGTGCCACGTTGATTTTCATCGCGCTGAACTAAATAGTTCTCAACGAAACCTTGATTTTTGAGTATGTCTGCAATATTTTGCTTTACTTTACTCCAGCTTACATCAACATAGCGATGTTCAGCTTTAGTAGCATTGCGAATCCTTGTCAGGAAATCGGCTATTGGATCACTTAGTGCCATGAATTCCTTCTCCTATACTTAAGCTAGTACCGATACCGGTAAATTTTTAAATGGTAGACCAAGTGATCTCAGCAATTCAATGCACTCTGCATCTTTTTCAGCTGTAGTCACAAACGTGATGTTCATCCCTTGGGCGCGTTTAACATTGTCCAGATTAATTTCTGGAAATATTTGTTGATCAGTTAATCCTAAAGTATAGTTTCCCCGACCGTCACATTTCGTTTCAAATCCTCTAAAGTCTCCGATACGCGGGCAAACAATGTTGAAGAATCTATCGATAAAATCAAACATACGTTTTCCGCGAAGAGTAACTTTGATACCAATTGGTTGACCTTCACGAAGTTTAAAATTTGAAATTGCCTTTTTAGCCTTCACAATCACCGGTTTTTGGCCGGAAAGCAATGTTAATTCATTTACGCAATCTTGTATAGAGTTTTTATCCTTCGAAGCTTCTGCGATTCCCATGTTGATGACTATTTTCTTCAACGCAGGTATCATCATAGGATTGGAATACTCAAATTTTTTGAGCAATTCCCCTTTTACTTCTTCTAGATATTTTTTGTACAACCTAGCCATTTTAATCTTAACTCTTTTTAAATTTATGATTTTTTGATTGAACGATAAACCACTTGTTTCTCATCAGCTTTATAAAAAAGCTCTCGTTCGCCATTTTCATTTTGGCTTACTTTAAGCTTCAATGGTTTACCCAACGCATCACAAACACGCAAATTGGACAAGTGGATAGGTTTTTCCAACTCCACAATCCCGCCTTTTGGATTTGCTTGATCTGCTTTAACATGTTTCTTACGAACGTTCAACCCTTGAACTACTGCTTTTTCTCCCATACGTTTAAGTACGGTTCCAGTCTGTCCACGGTAGTTTCCTGCAATGGCGATTACTTTATCGCCTTTGCGAATTCTATTATTTAATTTTTTATTTTCTGGCTTTTTATTATTCATCAGTTTTGCCTTTTCTTTAAATCACTTCAGGAGCTAAGGAAGCGATTTTCATAAAATTTTTATCACGGATTTCACGGGCTACTGGCCCAAAAACACGAGTTCCTTTTGGATTGTTTTTTTCATCAATGATAACACAAGCATTATGATCAAATCTTAGCTTTGTGCCGTCCGGACGGTTAATGTATTTTTTTTGTCTTATAATAACAGCCTGAACAACATCACCCTTCTTAGTGCTACTATCAGGGGTTGCATCTTGGACAGAACAAATAATAATATCGCCAACTGCAGCATAACGGCGTCTTGTTCCACCTTTTATTCCAAAACATTTAACTCGTTTTGCACCCGAGTTATCTGCAACTTCCAGCTGGGTTTCTTTTTGTATTGCCATAACTTACTAACTCCACTATTTTTTGGATTACGCCGAAGCGACAACCCGCCATCTTTTTAGTTTTGACATTGGTCTTGTTTCAATAACAGTAACTTCGTCGCCGATCTCTAATTTCTTCACATCATTGTGTGCATAAACTTTTGTGGCCTGTGTAATCACTTTGCCATATTGAGGGTGACGTATTCTACGTTCAATTTTGACAACGACTGTCTTGTCCATTTTATTAGAAACTACAGTTCCTTTACGAACTTTGCGCTTGTTTCTTACTTCTAGTTCATTATCCATGATTTTCCTTCAAGCCACGCTTATTGTTTTGCCAATTGTTTCTGATGCATCACTGTCAGCAACCTGGCGATATCTTTTCTTTTCTCACGAATTAAATGCGGTTTTTCTGCTTTTTTCGCTAGTTTAGCTTCGTTTACGAGACGGAAAAGGGACTTTTGATATTCACCGTGAATCGCTTCCAATTCCTCGATAGCTTGGTCTCTTAAATCTTTTGCTTTTAACATATTTCCACCTTAAACTTGTTCTACACGTTCAACAAAACGTGTCTTTAAACCTAACTTAGCAGCAGCTCTTCTAAGAGCACTTTGAGCAAGCTCTCTTGGAACGTTTCCTACTTCAAAAAGTATTCTTCCAGGCTTGACTACAGCTACCCAATGATCAACAGCACCTTTACCTTTTCCCATACGTACTTCAGCCGGCTTTTTAGTAATCGGCTTATCAGGAAAAATCCTGATCCATACTTTACCGCGGCGTTGGAAAAAGCGGTTAATTGTTACACGGCAAGCTTCGATTTGCTGGTTAGTAATCCAACCGCGCTCTAAAACTTGTATTCCGAATTCACCAAAATGTACGAAAGCTGCCCCTTTGCTTAATCCAGCAAATTGACCTTTCTGCATCTTGCGATGTTTTGTCTTCTTTGGCATTAAAGGCATGGTTAGTTACCTCCCTTAGTCTCTGTGTCTTCACCTTTATAGATCCAGACTTTAACTCCGATACTTCCGTAAGTAGTTTCAGCACGGCCCATTGCGTAGTCAATATCTGCTCTTATAGTATGAAGAGGAGTACTTCCTTCTTTATACCATTCGGTACGGGCAATTTCAGCTCCGCCGATACGTCCTGAACACTCAACTTTAATACCAAGCGCGCCAGCTTCCATAGCAGCTTGCATTGCTTTTTTCATTGCGCGTCTAAATGGAATTCTACGCTCTAATTGTTTGGCAATTGCGTCCGCAACAATTTTTGCATCGATGTCTGGTCTTTTAATCTCTTCTACTTCAACCCAAACTTCTTTTCCGGTAAGTTTGAAAAGTTCTGATTTGAGAATGTCAATCTCAGCACCTTTCTTACCAATTACCAGACCAGGTCTTGCAGTAGCAATCGTCACTTCAATTTTTTCACTCATACGACGTATCTTAATTTGAGAAGCACCGGCACAAGCTGGTTTCTTTAATAAGAAAGTACGGATCTTATGATCTTCTATGAGTAAATTGCCAAACTCTTGTTTATTCGCATACCACTTTGAGCGCCAGTTGCGATTACGAACAAGGCGAAAGCCCGTCGGGTTCGTTTTTTGTCCCATTAAATTAACTCCTTATTCAGTACTAACGATCACTGTGAAGTGACTTGTTCTTTTCAAGATCGCATGTTGACCACCACGGTTTTTAGGCTTTGAGCGTTTTAACCTCGGGCCTTCATCAACGCGAACTTCTTTAACTTTCAGGTTTTCGCTTCTTGCATCCAACTGACTTTCGGCGTTGGCTACAGCACTATCCAGGGTCTTGATTAAGAGACGTCCACCTTTCATGCTACAGAAAGTGAGCTGTGTCCTTGCGTTCGCCACTGTCTGCCCGCGAATTAACGCTGCAGCAAGACGCGCTTTACGCGGACTTATACGTATATATTTAGTAATCGCTTTAGCTTCCATCATATTTTCTGTAACCTTTACTTCTTAATTGGGTGGCCCTTAAACGTACGAGTTGGTGAAAATTCACCTAAACGATGTCCAACCATATTCTCGGAAACAAAAACGGAAATAAATTTTTTTCCATTATGTACTTCGAAAGTAAGACCAATCATTTCAGGGATAATCATCGAACGTCTAGACCATGTTTTAATCGGTTTTTTAATTCCTGATGTGACCTTTTTCAATAAATGATGATCAACAAAAGGACCTTTTTTTAAGGATCTTGCCATACCTATCTCTTCCTTCGATCTTTAACAATAAACTTAAGCGATTTCTTCTGAGATCTTGTTCGAAGTCCGCGTGTATACATAGCCCAAGGAGTTTGTGGAATATTACCTCTATGTTTACCTTCACCACCACCGTGTGGGTGATCGACAGGATTCATAGCTGTACCACGAACTGTAGGACGAACACCTTTCCAACGCATACGTCCAGCTTTACCTTCAACGCGTAAGTTGTATTCAGAATTTGAAACAGTCCCAAATGTTGCATAACAATCTTCATTGATCAATCGAGTTTCACCAGAAGGCATACGTAAGGTTGCATAACCTCCGCTTCTTGCCATCAGCTGAGCTGAAAGACCTGCTGAACGGACTAAAACAGCGCCTTTACCCGGATACATTTCAATGTTATGAATTGTAGAACCAAGGGGCATATATTTTAGTTGCATGCAAGAACCAATAGTAAATGGAGGCTCTTTGCTTGTTTTTACAGTATCGCCGGCTTTTAGACCATGTGGGGCAATAATGTAACGTTTTTCACCATCAGCATAATTCAAAAGCGCAATATAAGCTGAACGGTTCGGATCGTACTCAATTGAGGCAACACGTGCAGGAATATCTATCTTATCACGTTTGAAGTCAATGATACGGTAGTGACGTTTATGTCCGCCACCTTTGTGTCGACAGGTAATATGTCCATTATTATTGCGGCCGTTCGTGCGTTTCTTTGTTAAAAGAAGTGATTTAGTAGGCTTTACAACAGCTTTTTTACCTTCAACTGCGCGCGTTAATTCTAGATTAGCAGGTAAAACTAATTGACGCGTTCCAGGTGTAATAGGTCGATATTTTTTTAACATTTATCTTTCCTAGCCTCTTGTTATACGTTGTCCAAGCTGTCGCCTTTTTCCAAGGTAACAACCGCTTTTTTAAATGCAGATGTATTACCTAAGCGACCACGCACTCGTCTTGCTTTCGGTTTAACATTAATCGTGTTGACAGCAACAACCTTAATATTTTTTTCGCGATAAATCTCTTCTAGCGCAACTGCGATCTCATGTTTATTTGCCTTATTATCGACAATAAAAACATATTTTGGAGATTCACAACGCTTAAGAGAAACATTGCTCTCAGCATTTTTTAAATTTTGAAGCATCATCGCTTTTTCTGTCACATGTTGATGCTTGATAACATGATAGGGATTTTTATTAATCATTCTAATTCCTTTAAGTTAACCAGTCATTCAACTCATTAAAAGCAGCTTCAGTCATCACGATATTTCTCGCTCTCATGACATCATATCCACTAATATTAGTCGCGAGTGAAAACTCGGCCTTTGGGATATTGCGCATACTCTTGATAAAGTTGTCGTGTTTTTCAGTTTGCACACTAACACGCTTTACAACATCTTCCGTTTTCACTTCAGCATATTGACCTTCGCCGAGAAACAGAATGATACCGGTTAGGCCGGCTTTTTCAATAAACTCTGCAACAGTTTTTGTTCTTGGTTCTTTAACATCTATTGAATCCAAGATAAAAATGTGATTCTCTCTAATTTTCTCTGAAATCAAAAAGCGGATCGCAGCTTTGCGTTCTTTTTTGTTGATTTTCACA
This sequence comes from Parachlamydiaceae bacterium, assembly GCA_041691015.1. GTDB lineage: Bacteria > Chlamydiota > Chlamydiia > Chlamydiales > Parachlamydiaceae > JBBSJT01. The sequence goes on from JBEPVN010000002.1 coordinate 13,873, forward strand.
TGTTGATCAAATTTTGGTCTTGGACCAAATACTCGACCGCCACCTTTATACTGAGGAGATGATAATCTACCTTGACGCGCTCTACCGCCACCTTTTTGAGGATGGGGTTTCTTCGTTGAGTGATTAACTTCTGCTCGAGTCTTTGTATTGGCTGACCATTGTCTTGCGTTCGCGCGCAATGCAACAATATAGTCTTTGATCATCTGGCCATTAGCTTCTGCTAATGTAAGCACTTCGCTTACAGCAACATTACCAACTTCCTGGCCTGCGAGATTATATTTTTTTAGTGTTGACACAATTTAACTCCACACAATCTTATTTTTTAGCATGTTTCTTGGTATTGGTTTTTTTTACTGCTTGCGAAATGTAAACCAATCCATTTACTGGTCCCGGGACTTGACCTTTCACGACAATTACATTTTCAGCGCCATGTATTTTGACTACTTGCACATTTTGCACTGTTTTTTGCTCATAACCCATATGGCTTGCACGTTTTCCACCAGGAAAGCAACGACCAGGAGTCGTACGCATACCGGTTGAACCTGCATGTCTATGAAAGCTAGAACCGTGAGAAGCAGGGCCGCCGGCGAAATGATAAAGTTTCATCACACCTTGGTAACCTTTACCTTTTGTAATGCCTATCACATCAACAAAAGCAATCTCAGCAAACATATCAACATTTAGCTCTTGACCTAGACTGAACTCTGTTACTGCATCGACACGAGATTCAACTAGATACTTACGAGGCTCTACAGAAGCTTTGGCAAAGTGACCTCTCATCGGCTTCGTTGTTCTTCTATTCAACGTGCGAGGATCTTTAACTTTTACTTTTTCAAAGCTTGATTGAATGGCATTGTAGCCATCCGTTTCTTTTGTTTTAATTTGTGTTATGATATTTGGTTCAGCTTCAATAACAGTTCCGACAATCACGTTGCCTTTGTCATCAAAAACTTGAATCATACCACGTTTTTTACCCATTAGCTTAAGCGCCATAATGCTTAAATCCTTCACTCATATGATACTATCGCTATAAACTATAGCGACCTGACTTATTTTATGCAATAATTGTTTAGAATCGACTACCTTATTGACTAGTGAAAAGCTGCGCACGAGATGCGTTCTTAATCAGAGCTTCAAAGGGACTTTCATTCTAACAAACTCTTCCCTTTTTCAAGAGAAAAACCTGTTTTTAAAGCATCTTTTTTTATGCTTAAAATAGGAGGTTATCAGAAGTATTGTTTTTTTAACAACACATTTCTTAATTATTTTTACTTTCCGGACTAAAACCTTGCTTAGAGGATATCTTAAAGTTCTTTTTTATATTCACCACTATTGTCTCACCATCTTTTAAAAGTCGTTTTTTCATAAATTTACTGACATCTACCTCTTCTTTAAAAGAATATATAATAGGTAAATCCGTAAATTTGGAACTTTTGGGGACTGTGAGCTCCTCTAATTTCCCATCGTAAAATTTCAAGTAAATTTTTATCATTTTTATACATGATACCTTGATACATTGACCTTTCTTCAATAGATTCTTCAATTTAACACCTTTTAAATCAGCTGTTGTTTTCGGCACTGCAAGCGCTACCAAATCTTCAATTTTAGAGCCGCGTTTGACCAAATATTTTCCCGGAGCTTCCACTTCGCCCTCTATGAAAACTTCCATGTCAGACTTCACAAGATTATGCGAATTTTTTTCAACTTCTGGAACACTTTGACCATCGAAGGAATGCGATGACAGAGTTAAAATAATTAATAGGATAATTAGAAAAACAATAACCAGCCATTCCTGTGTCAAAAGATTATTTTCATTTTTTTGCATGTTTGATTTGTATTAAAGGTTAAAAAAAAAGCTGCAAAATTCTAAAAAGAACTTTACAGCTTTTGAGGAATTTAACATTTTTACTGAATGTTAGTCCATTTCAAAAATAGTTTAGTCTATAGAACCTGCACCGTTAAATTTAGGAGGAGGATTTAGATCTACAACTGTGGTTACGGTATTTGTATCTCCTTCTTTAGGTAATGATACTGGATGAGCTGCTCCTTGATGAGCTGCTCCTTTATGAGCTGTTCCATGATGAGCTGCTCCTTTATGAGCTGTTCCATGATGAGCTGCTCCTAGAAGAGCTGTTCCATGAGTATGTGCTTCTCCTTTATAAGCTTTTTCTACAGCTTCTGCTGCTTTATCCGCTGCTGCTTTATCCGCTGCTGCTTTATCCGCTGCTGCTGTATCCGCTGCTGCTTTATCCGCTACCGCTTTATCCGCTGCTGCTTTGTCTGCTGCTGCTTTGTCTGCTACGGCTTTTGCTGCATCCGTACCGCCATCATGAATGGATTTGAAAAGTGCAGTTGCTGTTGAGAAGTAGCTCAAAACATTTATTGTGCCATTGAGTGTGACTTTACCAAATCTTGTTTCTACTGTTAGATTTTTTAAATTTGTAGTCGAAACTGCAATAGATAAGCTAACTATCGCTAATTTAAATACATTTGAGACAATCCCTACAATTTTGGTAAATCCTGTATTGGATAATACTCCGCCTTCGTATTCCAAAGTTTTCCACTCTTTATAAGTAGATGTTAAGGAACAAAAAGTTCCGGCAAAAACACACGAATTTTTAACTAGAGTCATGTTTTCTGTAATGGATGCAAAAGTAGAATCTGTTCCTATCAGAGGCTTAAACAAGGAAAATGAACTTACAAAATTGTTGATTTTTACAAGTGAAATAAGTTCGAATTTATCTAAAATTGATACAACTTCTGTCCCTTGAGTAACAAGTAAAAAAGCTTTGCTAAGTTCTTTAACCCGCGTAAGGCCTTGTAGGCCGTTTTCATAAACCTCTTTCATTGAGACTGGAAAAGTCAGTAATGTAAAGGCGTTTCCTGCATTTTTAAAATCTGTAGTAATGCTTGAATTACAAGAACAAAATTGGAGGATAAATTTGCGAGTTTTATCTTGGACTTCTGTTAGACTTGCCAAAGATTCAGGTAAATATTTTATATCTTGTTGTATCGCAACCCATGTTGCAGCAGTGAATCCTTGGATTGTTTCAGCATATGTACGAGTCATTTGTTATCTCTCTTATTTAGTATTTTTGTATTTAGTTTTTCTCAATATTCTTTGCGAATAAAAACGATCCTATACCGCAAACTTTTGCAAGAATAGACACAGATGTTAGAGTAGAGTCTTTTGGCACATAGCGTATTGGTACATATTTAAGTGCGATAAGCGCAAGCTCTGTAGTACTAGAAGCAATAGATAATAGATCAGGTAAATTACTTAAAATTTTAGCTTTCAATTCTTTTGTATTCACACCGGTAAATTCATCATTGTTAATCCAAACATTAGAAAATTGTTTTCTTAATGTAACAAAAGTTTGTACACTAAGCGCTGACAAACCAATGATTGCTCCCACTGTTCCAGCGGTGCTTAAAGCTGGCAATATTTTGGATGAAGAGTTATCCAAATCAATAATTTTTACATCATTTGCAAAAGAGAGTGCTTCATTGAGATTTGCAACAGCAAATCCAGTTTTCTCTAAAATATTAACCTTTGTATCTGTAAAGAAATTTTTTGCAAAATAACCTATCGAATCGGCTATTTGCCAAATGTCTGCCATAAGAGATGCACTGCGCAATGACAAAACAGCTGCATTCAATGAATTTAATCCAGTAAGTTCCATGCCGGATGCTAAAACTGAAAAAGTTTTGCTTGTAGCATCAGCATCGGCTTTGATCAGTGAAAGCGAATTTGAGAACAGCTTTTCCGTGTATTTTAACTTTGAAGCGATATCAAAATTCGGAATGCTTGGAATGTATGATTTTAAATTTGGAATTGACCATGATGATGCGGGTAATGGTTCCATTAAAACTCCTTAGTTTTTTTAAAGATTGAAACGATATTGTTTTTTTTAAATATTTATCATAACAAAAAGAGAGGATCTTAAGCAAGGAATTATTAAATGGATAATTTTGATGTACTGTCAAGGTAATTCAAAAATACTCTTGAGTATGATTTCTCGTTTTTTGTTAAAGAGAAAAAATCTTTAGGATCAAAGCTTGTAGGCTTGATTAATTCTTAACAGAAATTAATTTTGTCTGCGGGGATGCCACGTAAAAATTCAACTAAAGGCATAGGTTTTTTACCCTCAAGTTGTAGATCCAAAATGCGTAGGGCATTTTTGCCGCAGGCAACTACAATTCCATCTTGATCTGCAAGAAGAATTGTTCCTGGAATACCTGTCAAGAGAGACTCTACTTTTGTTTTTTTTATCTTCAAACGTTTTTTCTCACCTTTGACTGTTACAAAACAAAAACTCCCAGGGATTGGCATTGACCCTCTCACTTTATTGTGAATAGCTTCTGCTTCTTTGCTCCAATCAATTTCACAGTCTTCAAGTTCTACTTTTGGAGCAAAAGTTGCTTTTTCATGGTCTTGTGGAACTCGCTTGATAATGCCTTGCTGAAATTGAAGAATAACATCGAGGAGTGCTTTTGAACCTACCCGACAAAGCTCCTCTGTCAACTCGCCTGCTGTCATATCAGGGGTTATCTTGACCTGAACCATCTCGATGATATCGCCGGCGTCCATTTTTTTTGCCATATGCATGATGGTAACACCAGTCTCAAGTTCCCCATCCATGATAGCTCGTTGAATAGGCGCAGCTCCCCTGTATTTTGGCAAAAGACTTGCGTGCAAATTGATACAGCCAAGCTTTGGCATATCCAAGAGGTGTTGTTTTATAATTTCACCATAAGCTACCACAACAAAAAGATCCGCTTCATATTCCTGCAACACAGGCGCAAATGAAATTTCAGAAACCAATTCTGGCTGATACAAAGGCATAGAGGGATTTATGTTCAATATTTTCGATTTAACGGCAGTTGGAACAGGAGTCCCTGATCGCCCTTTTGGTTTGTCCGGCTTTGTCACGACAGCCACAACATCAATGCCATGCTCCATTAAATATTCTAAAACATTTGCAGCGATATCCGGAGTGCCAAAATAAATAACTTTCATAGTTGTAACTTGTAGTATAAAGGGTGATTACTAAAATTAGTGCGTTTTTTAATTTTTGAAGTTTTTAGAAAAAAGCTTAAAACGATTTGTTTGCAAAGCAATCTTACCGATTAAAAGCTTTGATATTAAGTTTAAGGTATCGTTCTATACAGTAACTGTTTCTTCAGCTTCTTCTTCTTCTAATGAATCTTCAGGCTCAGTTCCAGGACTCATGATTCCTCGTTTTGACTCACGACAAAACTTGATCAGATGCTGAAGTTCAGAAAGGGGCTTAAGTTCTCTTTCGATTTGGTTTAGAGCTTCTTCAAAATGTAATTTAGAGCGGTACAAAAGCTTGAATGCTCGTGCAAGCTCCCTTCTTATTTCTAAATTAAAGCCATGTCGTTTAAGACCAATAATGTTTAATCCGCCAAATTTAAATGGAATACCAGCTCCGATCGTAAAGGGAGGGACATCGTGCGTGACGCGGCTCATTCCGCCGACCATAGCATGTTTTCCGATGCGGACAAATTGATGAATAGGAGTCATGCCTCCAACAATAGCATAATCTTCAACGATCACATGACCTGCAAGCGTTGCGTTATTGCTCATGATGACGTGATTTCCAACTTCGCAGTTATGAGCTACATGGCAATAAGCCATGATCAGACAATGATCGCCGACTGAAACTACAGAATTTTCCTGGCAGGATGAATTGATTGTAACAAACTCGCGAATTTCACAAAATTTACCGATTTTAACAAATGTTTTTTCTCCGCGGAATTTCAAATCTTGCGTTTTAGTGCCGATGCTAGCTGAAGGATAGACTACAGTCCCCTCGCCAATGGTTGTATAACCATCGATGTAGGCATGCGATTTGATCGTGACATTATCTTCTAAAATAACATTTGATTTGATGATCGCGTAGGGTTCTATCGTTACGCCATTACCAATTGTCGCACCCTCTTCAACAATGGCTGTAGAATGTATATTTGATTTGTTCATGTACAAAAAAAACTCTTTTATTAGTTAGACTATTTAATTTATTTTCACCCTACTAAATTTGGCTTTTGCTCACAAGTGCAAATCCAATTTCAGCTTCTGCAGCAATCTTATCGTTCACTAAAGCCCTTGCTTTAACCCTGCCGCCTTTAGTACTAAAATGCAATCCTTCACACTGTAATAACAACACATCGCCAGGTCTTACAGGATGTCTGAATTTAGCGTTATTGACATTTAATAAAACTGCAATTTTTTCCACCTGACCTTTTAAATGAACCAAGACCCCTCCGGTTTGCGCTAAAGCTTCCAATATCAAAACACCCGGCATAATAGGGGCTTCTGGGAAATGACCTTGAAAAAAAGCTTCATTGATCGTCAAATTTTTCTGGCCAACAATGTATCCTCTTTCCAGATCAATTTCCAAAATTCGGTCAACAAGTAAAAATGGGTAACGATGAGGAAGAATTTTGATGATTTCTTTCACATCAAGTGTTTTGTTTTGATCACCATTCATATTGCTCATCAGATGTTCTCCATCGTAATATAATTAAATAATTTTTTTGCAAATGCAAAATTTGTGCTATGCCCGGAACGCAATGCGATAATATGGGCATGAAAGTGAAAACCTATCAAGGAGAGATCACCGATCATATCCAAAATTTTATGCCTCACCATTTCATCCGGGAAAAAGAGTCCATTCTTACTAAACACAACTTCATCCTTAATGATCACAGCATTGTCCAAGCTTCCGCCTTTGATCAATCCCCTGTCCATCAAAAAGGCAACTTCCTTGTAGAGTGAAAATGTGCGGCAAGGAGCTATTTGCTCCTTAAAGTTTTCCGGACTTACAAGCACTGAATGATTCTGTGACTTTAAAATAACCGATTCCGGGTAATTCAGAGTATAGCTAATACGGTATCCATCATAGGGTATTGCTACAAGATGAATATCTCCTTCTGAAAAATAAACCGGATTTTGTAATTTTACAATCGATACATCAAGGTCCTGTTCGACTATACCTGCATTTTCTATCATCTCGACAAAAACATCCGAACTTCCGTTACCAATTGGCGGCTCGATATTTGAAACTTCAATACATAAATTATCGATTTCATAGGCTCTGATCGCTGCAAGAACATGTTCAACTGTATGAACCCGGATATTAGCAAGACCTATTGTCGTGCTTCTTTCAGTATCTAAAACATATTCTACAGTTGCAGGAATCACAGGCTGCCCCGGCAAATCTATTCGTTTAAAGACTATTCCGGTTGAAACTTTTGCGGGAACAAAACGCATAAAAACTTGAACGCCGGTATGAATGCCAATCCCTGAAAAAGAAGCTTCTTGTTTTAGCGTTTTTTGTTTTCTGGAAACTGTTTTCAAATTCGGCCTGACTGAAACCACAATAATTTGCCTTTAAAAAATAATAAAATCACCCCATTATCTGCTAATTCGCAATGCATTAGGATTTTTAATATCATACTTTTAAATCTATTATTTGGCTACAAAAATGATGAGAAACAGCTTCGAGTTTGAACAATATTGTCTTTAAATTATGGTTTTCGCGAGGGAAGCAATAAGCCAAAAAGAGCAAGTCCCGAAAAAACCAAGATCAGATGATCCCCAAATTTTGAATAAAGTGTTTGATAATTATACGTCGGCATTTGAATAAATAAGGAATCCGAGACGGTTTCAAAATTTTTATTTAAATCACCAAGCACTGAAACCACCCTGCCCAAGCTGTCAAAACCACCTGTTATTCCCGTATTGCAAGCGCGAATAAGCGGAATGCCGCACTCCACACTTCTTAATCTGGCATGATCAAAATGCTGCTTTGTTAATGTGGAATTAGGAAACCAACCGTCATTTGTCAGGTTGACTAATATTTCAGCTCCATTTTGTTTATTTTCTCGCATGACATGGCCAAATGTCTCTTCATAACAAATCGAGACGCCAAATGGTTTTTTCGGGTGGAAAAAAACTTTTGCTTTTTCCCCTTTCGTAAAAGAGCCTTCAACTCCGTAACTGATTGCAAGCTGCCTGCAAAAACTAAATGGAATGTACTCCCCAAGAGGAACTAAAACACGTTTTTCATAACGTTCAGGAATTGCGCACGACGTGCAGGCTGGAAAAAAATAAAGAGCTGCGCTATAGTGTTGTCTTTTACCAAGAGCGATATCATCCACATCTTCAAGACCTGCGACGATCGGCGCATCAAACACGTTTGCAAAAGCTTGAAGCCAAAATGCATTATTTACAAATGTAATGGTAGACTCTGTTGATTCTTTTTGAGACTTTTGAAATTGCTGGATTAAGTGCTCATCAAGGCTCGGCATTTTTTCAAGAATTTTTTCACCGAAAACTTCCGTAAAAATTTGTTTTACAGTTTCCAAAGGAAAAACAGATGTATAAGTTCCAAAAGGAACCACATATTCAGGAAGTACAATCAAATCTATTTTTTTAGTTTGCTGTTTTTTTGTAATCAAAAGAATTTGTTTCCATTGCTCCATCACATAAGCGATCAAAACCTTCCGATCATAAATATGATCCATTCCCTCCACTGCAAAAGAAGGCTGCACTAAAACCGCATTGAAAGATTCCTTTTCGTCAAAACTTTTGGACTCATGAATAGATAGATGAATCGCACCATAAATATAGGGCGTAAGGGAAGCTATGGTAAACAATCCGGCAGATGCTATAATTTTTAAATTGGATTTGTATTCTAAAAAACATTTTAGCAAAAGTAAATTTACAAGAATTACCCAAAAAGAAAGACCATAAACTCCAAAAAAAGATGCCATTTGCAAAGAGTATAAGTTTCCAGCTAATGCCATTCCAGAGGGGTTCCATGAGTACCCTGATAAAAAAAAGAGCCTCGACCACTCCATCAAAACCCAAAAGGCAGCAATGCTTAAGATTTTGATAATTCTTGAAATGTTCTCCACTGTAATGAAAAGACCAAGAAGCCCAAATTGTATTCCCTGAAGCGCTGAAAAAATAAAATAAGGCCCCAAAATATAGTAAAAAGGGTGTGATATCATCCAGGAAAGCTGGATAAGCTGCACACCGGTAAACCAAATAGCGGATAGATAAAAGCGCTTTTTATTACTTTCATAACAAAGAAGCACCCTCCAAAACAGCGCATAGCCAATACTTGCTGCAAAGACGCATAAAAATAAGCTCCTTGCAGGCTGACCGAAGGCTACAATAAAAAGAGAGATCAAGCCTAAAAAAAATTGCAGAGGCTTGGATAAAATATGTTCTTTATTCATGTAAGCAATTCTAAATCAATGACCTATTTTTTTAAATATAAACTTCACACTGTTTGATTTTCATCAATTCTGCAATCTGAGGAGCAGTAGCATCTATCGATGGAAAGTCCGCCTGCGCCAACTGCCATTATATAAAGAAGCCCACCTGAAATGCTCAAATTTTTCATAAACATTGCGAACTGAAGTTTTGCATCTTCCGGGGATACATTCCAAAAATCATGAAATAGATAAGTGGTCGGAATAAGAAATAAGAAAAGAATAAAAGCCGCATATCTTGTTTTAAATCCAAAGATCAAAGCAAGAGCGGATAATATTTCAACGAGCGCTGCCGTAACCAAAAGTACCGGAATAAATTTTAAGCCTTTTGAGGCCATATAATTAACTGTTCCTTCATAATCGATAAATTTACCGATACCGGCAATAAGAAAAATCGCGCTAAGGCACAACCTGCCAAGAAATAAAAGTGCTGAACAACAAAGCTTCATAAAAGACTCCTGATTTTAAAATAACTTATCTCAACTGTGTACATGATAAAAAAATTTTAAGATAGAAAAATCTCAGGAGGTTTTCTGAAAATTAAAATTTTAAATTTTTGACAATTTATATTTTTTTTTGTTACGATCTGAAACTTCATACTTTAAATTGAGGTCATAAAAAATGAATTCATCTCAAGAAATAGCGCTGCAATCTTACGCAAACTTAAATGCTCAAACCCGAGATTTGACAAAAAAACGGCAGAACCAAGATATCACCGCAACAAATTCGCGGATTTCAGGGTTTGCATGGGGGTGCTTTTCGCTTCTAGACATTTTAAGCTATATTACAGGCTCTTCCTTACAAGTCATGCCAAATTACGATGTCATTGTCAGCCATTATGGAGTTGTGACACAAATTTTAAGAGAGCCTGGATTTTATTGGTTGAATGGAGCTGGCTTAGAAACAAAAAATGTCTTTATAGGATCCTGGATGATTACTCTTACAAAAGTTCCTGTGATCAATCCAAACGCATTACCTTATTTCGTATCTGCAACTTGTAATTATCGAGTTATAGATTCTTTAGAGGCTACATTTAAGACGCTTGATTTTCATTCTTTTGTAAAAACACAGGCAGAAATTGCCTTGCAAAAAATTTATTGTTGCCACAGCAATTCTCAAGATACAAAAATCAAAAAACGTTTAAATGAGTATGTCAAAGAAATCGGCGTTCTCATCTCTTCCTTTACTATTACAGGGGTTTTCGTAAGTCAGGAAATACAAGAACTAACTCTTGCTAAAACAAAAGCCGCAGCTTATTTTCAGGGGCGCAAAATAATTGCAAGAGGAGCGATTTTGAATTTGGAATCGACATTAGAAGAGCTTAAGAAAAATAAAATTGAACTTACGGAAAAAGATAAAAGTATTTTGACCACCAACTTTATTTACCTCATTTGTAAAGGCGAAGATGTGGAACTTAAATTTTTAAGCGGCGTTCCTTCTTTAGAAGAACTTTTGAGTACGGTCCCATTAAAAAATAAAATTTTGAACAATAGGAATAAACATGAATCTTGAAAAAATAAGCCTCATATCCGATAAAGGAATTGATCCTCATGCTGCATTATTTGAAACAAAACGTGATAACGAAAAACTTCTAGAATTAGACTGCTCAATTTCGTGTCTTGTAAATTCCCTTTTTTGGCTATGCTTTCCTTTTACATGTTGTGCCAACATCAAAACAGTCACCCCCATGACAGACACTATCATTAGTAAGTGCGGAATAGTGACTGAAATTTTAAGGGAACCTGGACCCTATTGTGTTGGTTTTTGCTGCGTTGAGACAATGGATGTTTACATGGGCCTGAACACTATAGAAATTAATAAAAAAGGAGCAAACGATCTTCATGGAAGTCCACTCACGGTTTCTGCTCAATTTGTTTACAGAGTGACAAATTCACTAAACGCAACTTTTAGAACAGGAAATTTAGAAAAGTTTTTAACAGATCAAGCTGAATCTGCGATGCGTGCAGTTTTGGCTCTATACCCCTATGATGTAGACGATGGTCATAGTAAAAATAAAGTCGATTGCTTGGTAAAGCAATCCAATCATATCGACAAAAAACTCGTTGAAGTTTTTCAAAAAATGGTTGATTTTGTGGGTGTAAAAATTGAATCTTTTCGCTTGATCAACGTTGAATATCATCAAAGCGTTGCAAAGTTATTGTTAGCAAGACAAGAAGCACAAGCTGAAGTCACAGCACGAACAGCTATTGCAGAAGGGATTTCCGGAATAATTAAAGAAACGGTAAGCCATTTGAAAGCCTTAGGCATTAATTTATCCCAAACCGAACTAAATAAATTTGCGACTAACCTATCTTTGATTTTGGTCAATCATGGGCATACGACCTTGAATTTATTTGATGGACATGCATAGATATAATTTCAAACTGAAAATGTTAAAGACCTTTTCAACTATAAATAGTCTTAAAACATTTTCAATTTGAATCATCCGTATAAAAATTTAAAAATTATAATGATTATTAGTAGCAACTCCTGTATACTGGATTTCACATCATTAATTTTTATTTGGTAAATAGCTAATATGGATCCTCTTCCTTTCCGTGATTATCACGTTTTAGAAATTTTAGAAGGTTATGAAAATCAAAGCCTTCCTTTAGACCTTTTCATCAGCCATTATTTTCGGGCTAATAAATCCTTGGGCTCAAAAGATCGCGGAGCTATCGCTGAAATGATCTATTCCATGATTAGGTGGCAGGCACTTATCGATTACTTGACAGAAAAGCCGATTACCTGGGAAAAAAGATTTAAGACCTACACAACTGTCACTTTAAATGATTATCAGAACAATGAAGAAATCCCACTTCCGATCAGGCTTAGTTTTCCAACACACCTCTTTGAGCTTATCGTTAAAAGCGTCGGGGAAGAACGAGCTATAGAACTTTGCAAAATTAGCAATAAACCAGCTCCAACTACAATTCGTGTTAATACGATGAAAACAACTCGCGATGCCCTGATGCAAACGTTTAAAGAATTGTATTTGGTCGGCAATTGCAAATTTTCAGAAAATGGGATTGTTTTCCTCAAAAAAATTAATCTTTTTGGAACGCCGGAATTTAAAGCCGGACTATTTGAAGTACAAGATGAAGGAAGTCAACTTCTTGCAGGGCTTGTCAACCCAAAACCAGGTCAGCAAATCATGGATTATTGCGCAGGCTCCGGCGGAAAAACTTTGGCATTTGCCCCTTCGATGGAAAATAAAGGCCAAATTTTTTTACATGACATTAGAACAAGGGCGCTTGCAGAAGCTAAAATCAGATTGAGGCGAGCCGGAATTCAAAATGCGCAAGTAGTGGAAGCCCACGATGAAAATCGTCTTAAAAAACTCAAGAAAAAAATGGATGTTGTACTTGTTGACGCACCCTGCTCCGGAACTGGCACCATGCGACGAAATCCGGATATGAAATGGTCTTTTAAAGAAGAAACCGTGCCAAGACTTGTCGGGCAGCAACGCACTATCTTTGAAAAAGCTTTAAGTTTTATGCATCCAAAAGGCAAAATTATTTATGCGACGTGCAGCATCTTAAATTATGAGAATCAGGACCAAGTGAATCATTTTCTTGAGACCTACAATCTAAAACTTGTTGGAGAGCCTTTCCAGACTTATCCGTCAGATGGTGGAATGGATGGTTTTTTTGCCGCAACTTTTGAATATAATAATTGACAAATGCAGCACTTCATTTTTAGTCTATTTCTTGTATTAAATGGGTACGCTATGTTACGATTTCCTTTAAGTTATACTACCAAAGCATGATAAAATTATGAAAAAATTCATTTTGCCTTTAACTTTTTTAACATTTTTAGGTTCCGCGTCGCTTACAGCAAAACCGGAGCCTTTTCTTTTTGGAAATGAAGATGCCCTTCACATTATCATCAATAATCGCATTTTAGCTAAAGTGAATGGGAAAGCTATCTCTGTTGTAGATGTCATGAAAAAAATGGATATGCTTTTTTACCGCCAATTTCCGCAGTATACCTCATCTGTTCCAGCACGCTTTCAATTTTATCAAATCAATTGGAAACACGTGATCAGTGATCTTATCGACAAAGAACTTATCTTAGCAGATGCCAATGAAAATAAACTCCCTTTAACAAACGGTGATATCAGACAGGAAATGGAAACGCTTTTTGGTCCGAACATCATCGGAAATCTCGATAAAATCGGAATGAGCTATGATGAAGCCTGGAATATTGTCAAAGGCGATATTACGCTACGCCGCATGATTCATTTCAAGGTCAATGCAAAAGCAATGAGGGATGTAACTCCCCAAGCAATGCGTTTATCCTACCAAGAATTTTCTAAAGAAAATGTAGTCCCTGAAAGTTTTGTTTATCATGTGATCTCAGTTCGCGATTCCGATTCTGATAAGGGTCAAAAAGTTGCCACTCAAATCGGAAAAGAATTGGAAGATAAGACTCTTTCACTTCAAGACCTTGCAGAAAAGATAAAAGAAATTTCCAGCTATGGTCAAGGAACTTCCATTTCAGTTACAGAAGAGTTTAAGCATACTGAAAAGGAAATGTCTTTAGCCTACAAAGAAGTCATCCTTAAGCTTACTCCGGCAAGTTTTAGTGCTCCGATTGCTCAAAAAAGTAGAGCGGATAATTCCACTGTTTTTCGTATTTTTTATTTGAAAGATAAAAATTTGGGGGGCGTACCTCCTTTTAACGAAGTTGAAAACAAAATTAAAGACAGACTTATCGATATAGCAGTCGAAAAAGAGTCGATTGCTTACCTAAAAAAATTAAGAGATCATTTCGATGTTCAGGAAAGCCATTTGACAGAATTGACAGACGAAGAATATCAACCTTTCAGCATGAAGTAACAAAAATTAAGTGGCAATATATAAACCGACAGAACTTTTAGAGTTCCTAAAAGAGCTTGGGATCAATCCTAAAAAAGCTTTATCACAAAATTTCTTGATTGATGGCAATATTATTCGCAAGATCGTAGCGTCTGCAAACGTTACAGCAGATGATATCGTCTTAGAAGTGGGTCCTGGACCTGGATCCTTAACAGAAGCCCTTTTGGAAACAGGCGCCCACGTTATAGCTGTTGAAAAAGATCAGGTTTTAGCGTCAGCGCTAGAAAGACTAAAAACCCCTGGAAGAAAGCTGGACGTTTATTGCGATGATATTTTAGCTTTTCCAATAGAAAAAATCTGCGGTAAATTTCCCGGTAAAAAATTAAAAGTGATTGCAAACCTACCCTACAACATCACAACGCCAATTATCGCAAAGCTTATCCCTCAAAACCAGTTGTTTTCATCGCTGACATTAATGGTGCAAGATGAGGTAGCAAAGCGTTTTATAGGAAAGCCTGGAACTGCTGAGTATAGTTCATTCACAGTTTTCTTAAATTTCTTTTCAGAACCGCGTTATTCTTTTCAAGTTAGCAGAAACTGTTTTTATCCTGTTCCACGTGTGGAATCTGCCATTGTAACTTTGGATTTAAAAGTGCCTCCAAAAGTTTCCTGTGAAGAAAACTTCTTTAAAATGACCCGTAAATCTTTTGAGCAGAGAAGAAAAATGCTTAGAGCTTCTTTAAAAGAGCTTTATACGCCAGAAGCTGTCACCAAAGCCTTGACAGATCTTGGGTTCAATCCCCTTGCACGCCCAGAAACGCTTTCTTTGGAACAGTTCATTGCCTTATTCGAAAAATTGTCAATTTATCCCGTAGCATAGGCTTTAGCCCTGTAGCATAGGCTTTTACATTAAGTTTGTTTTGAGGGCTTTAGCCCTCAAGTGTTGCAAACTAAACCAAAAAACAGTCAGAGCCTCAAGTGTATCTAAAATACTTGAGGGCTAAAGCCCTCAAAAACAAACACAGGCTAAAGCCTATGCTACAGGGCTAAAGCCCTCAAAACAAACTTAAGGTAAAGCCTATGCTACAGGGCTAAAACAGGTTTTTTAGATAGCTGAGCCAACTTGAAGAAACATCTTCTAAAGCATAAAGCTTGATCTGCTTGGTTTTGTTCAATGTTTCATTGTTTATGATAAGCTCCCCAACTTTAGTTCCTTTTGCAAGAGGAAACTGAAGCTCATCCCATTTGATAAAAGACTTGATCACTGGCTCCTCAGATGGATAATACCTAATGATAAAATCATCTTCTACATAAGTTTCAATGGGTTTATTTGCAGAATCCGATGCCAAAACAAACTTTTGCTTACCGGATTTAACCAAAGTTTTTTCCACTTTTTCTTCATTAAAAGCTATATCAAAGGCTTTGATTGTATCTAAAAAAATATGGCTTCGCTCTTTGGTTTTTAGAAGAACTAGAATAAGCCTTCTATCAGAATTTTCTGCTGCGCCGACAAAGGTGTTTAAAGCAATAGTCGTGTGCCCTGTTTTTATACCGATTGCCGGTTTATAATAGTAATTTCCATTTCTTAGTAATTTATTCAGTTGGACAAGCGTTGTCGGTTCCTGCTTATTTGTCTTTGGACGCGTAAAACGGACAGTTTTGACAACTTCACGTAAAAAAGGATGTTTTAACGCTTCTTTTGCAATTAGGGACATATCATAGGCCGTTGTGACGTGATTTGGGTGATGCAGCCCATGCGGGTTGCAAAAATTGGTATTTTTGCAGCCAATTGTCTTAACGTAGGCATTTAATTCAACTACAAATTCAGGGATTGAAGGACTTACAAAATGAGCAATAACATTAGAGGCATCATTTGCAGAAGGCAGCATCATCCCATAGAGTAGATCGCTAAATTTTAGCTCTTCGCCTTTCTTAATGCCGATATGCGAGCTTCCTTGTTCAATATAGTAAGATGGCAACTTATATTCTGAGCGGCGGATGGCACTTTCAGTCACAGAGGCTATTGCTTCTTGCTTTGCAGCAATGACAGCGTCTAATTGATCGCCTTTAACAGTGAGGGCATAAAGAGCTGTAGCTATTTTAGTGATGCTTGCCGGAAATTGCTGCTTTTGACTATTTTTTTCGTATAAAACAGCCCCTGTATCCGCATTTATCATGATCGCTGATTCTGCGTTCACTGAAATTTCCAGATATTTGGCAAAAAGCTGACTGTTTACAGAGAAAAATATCATCCAACAAGTCATTATTTTGAAATAAAACATTAAGCAGTCACCTCTAATTTTAGTATAATCTTGCACTATACCCCATATTTTCTAAAAAAATCAAATTTTAAAGAATTTAGTTTGTTTAAGTCAATGGCATGTTTTTTGCATATAACAATTTATTATTATTTCTAAAAAATGTTATAATTTAAATATAACAAGGAATTTTTAATATGCATAATATAAAAACACTTGAAAAATACTTTAGAAAATACTTAAAAAGTTTTCCAGACTTAACTCCGGAAAATTTTATTCATGTCGATTTAAATCTTCTGCATGAGTTCGATCTTCTTAAATTCCATGAAACAAAATCCTTTGATTATGGATTGACCAGATACTTTCAAGTCGTTGAAACTCCAGACAAAATCACCCTTATCAATGAAGAATTTGTGATTTGGATTGTCCCTGAAAATATCGATGGGAAGAGCATGACTTATACAATTGTTGCAATTAATGGTGAAAAAGAGCCAAAATTTGAGCTTGTATTTCTCCTTTCCGGTGTTTATAACACATCCCACCTAGTTTTGAGTGTATTAGAAAGCTTTCTCTTTGAAATTCACGAAAACGAAGATGCCCTCCAAAAACTGCATTAATACAAGGTCCGGGGCCCGGACCTTTGACCCCTACCTACCAGCTGTCAGCTAAGTAGTCCACGATTTTTTTAGAGAGGTTGATATAAAGCGGCTTCATAGCTGCATCCAAAGCTTCATCATAATCTGTTAACTGTCCAAGCGAAAAGACGTTGATCGCTTCTTTAGTTGAGTAATAGTCATGATCAAAATCTGTTGTAGCCATAAGTCTGACAGGCCCTTGTATGATAAGACCGGATGATCTATCTATCAAAGAAATTTCGGCCGTCAAAAAAAGCCTTGTTTCTGTAGGGATTGTCTCCCGTGTCAGCCTATTTTTTTTATTGCGATAGTAACGAAATCCGATGTTATCATCATCAAAATCCATCAAACGCACCTTTAAAACAAGATCTGCCGAACAACGCTGATAGCGGTATACACCGCTTGTTGAAATTTGCTTGATAAGTTCTGTTGTGAAACTTCCATCAAAATCATCTTCTGCATAAGGCACAGTAATCGATTCATACCTCGAAGCCAATGTCCCATTACCAAATTGATAACCGCAGCCGGTGAGAAAAATTAAGCATAGAGAAAGAACAAGATTTTTCAATGAGTCGTTTCCTTACATTCCTTAGGGAGTTTGTTTGCAGCATAATTTTTAATCAGGCAGGATAAACGCCCTTCGCAAAGGCCCGCAATAACTGTCTCCGGAAACTGTCTGATTACGTTTTGGTAGTAAATAATAGAAGCCCGCGGCTCTTCAATGCGCTCATAAAATTGTCCCGTATCATATAGCCCTTTTGCATAAGATTCTTTGATTGCAAGGACAGTATTTGCAGCTTCAATCACTTTTTCATCGCGCGGAAATTGTTCTTTAAAACGGCGCACGTTAAGCTCTGCAAAAGCTATGAGGTCGGGATTTTGAAATTCGCATCTGCTTTGTTCCAGATAAATTTGGGTGATCAGCAAGTAACTCTCCGGCGTAAGCTCATGCTTTGGAAAGCGTTTTACAACAAGCTGCAAAGCATCGATGCTATCGCGGTATTCCTTCATTTTTAGCAAAAAGCAGCCTTTTGAATAAAGGGCTCTTGCTGCAAATTCATGGCTTGGCAAAGCAGCGATCACTTCATCGTAAATAGTCAAGCCAAGAGCTTGCCCGGAAGCCCATTTAGGTAATTTTTTTGTCCCAAAAAAACGTTTGCAAGCACCTTCCTTAAAGGCTTCTGCAATGCAAAATTTATATTCGATCGCTTCCATAAAGAATTTAGGATGGGTTTCTGCCCCGATATACTCAGAAAATGCATCGTTTGCAAAATCGTATTCTTCCAATTGGAATAAAGAGACGCCAAGATAAAAATTTGCATCTTGTGCATAATGAGAGAGAGGAAAACATTTTGCTACAATATTAAAATTTGTAGCAGCTGTTCTAAAGTCATCTGCGTTTAAGGCGTTAAGAGCAATGTCGTAGTGTTCTTTAACCGATAAAGTCGCTGTTTTTTCCTTATCGACAAGTTTTCCATTTTTTAATGTCCATCCGGCATGGACCTTGGTCTCTGCAGTCAAAAAAATGCAGCTCATCAAAAATAAACTAAGATATTTTTTATTCAATTGTAAACTCATAAGATGTAAGCCTTCATTTTAAATCTTCAAGAATTGCTTTTTTAAGACGTAGTATAATGAAAAATCTCTTAATTCCGCAATCATATACCGAAGTGAACTCAAAACTATAAAATTTCAAGGTTCATAAAAGAGGGAACATTTTTGATATTCATTTGAAGCAGCTCATCAATTGAGATTCCCCATTTGGTATCGATATGCAACGTGCCGACCGATCGATTTTGAGAGAGAAATTCTATCATAACAGGTGTAGTCCCTCTCTTTTTGGCAAACATTTTTTTTATTTGAAGAATGTGACTTAATCGCATTTGATCGGCGTCAAATTTTACGCTTAACATCTTAACCTTTTTTTCAATTTCTTTTTTTATAACCGGTTTCTTCAGGGATTTTGATTCATCCCCGCTTGCAGCTTTCATTTTGGCAAAACGCATGGCTTGGCATTTAGCCTTATCAAAAGCTACATCGCAAGCATCTACCATTGCTTCATTCACAACAGTCAAATCATCGAGCCATTTACAACTTAGTTTAAGGTTATCTTCTTTTTTATCAAGCTGCAAAACGGCATAGATCAGCTGGTTTTCTTTTAAAAGATGCCCTTTTTCTTCAAAAAGTTCTGGCCAAACCGGGAGCTCAAAACGATGAACGCCATCGCTGACATTCAAAATCGCGAATTTTTTTTCTGTTTTAGATGAGATTCTTGTATCTGCGGTTTCTATGATTAAAGCTGCTCTAAAAACATGATCGTGGTCTAAATTTGGGATATCACTTAAAGGAACGCAAGAAAGTCGTCTTAAAATATCGCCATAAGCGTCCATGGGGTGTCCTGTCAAAAAGAAACCTAGCAATTCTTTTTCTCTTAATAGAAGTTCAAGCTTCGTGCGTTTTAGCTTAACTTGAGGCTCATTCTTAAATCGATCCTCATTTGTATCGCCCATTAGAGAAAAAAGGGACATGATTCCGATGGATGCTTCCTGATAGTCTTTTAAAGCAGCCTCATACATCGGATCCACGCTTAGCTTTAGCGCATCGCGGCTCCATCCTGTAAAATCAAAACATCCGGCATCTACCAAATTTTCAATGGATTTTTTATGGACTTTGCTTGTATCGATGCGCTTTAAAAAGTCATAAAGGCTCTTAAAAGGTCCTTTTTTCTGTCTTTCGCTGACAATTGCATCAACGACACCCTCACCGATACCTTTAATCCCTGTCATCGCAAAACGAATACCGCTTTTTGCAGCAATAAAGGTGTTTCCGGCTTCATTGACATCTGGTGGCAATGTTTCAATGTTCATCGATTGGCTCTCGCCAATGAATTTTGCAACTTTAGTCAAATCATCGCGATCGCATGTCATTAAAGCTGCCATCCATTCGCTCGGATAATTGGCTTTCATAAAAGATGTGACATAGGATAAGTACCCGTAGGCTGCCGCATGAGACTTATTAAACCCATACTGCGCAAATTTTTCCATCTTATCAAAGATACGCATCGAAGTCTCTTCATCAATTTCGTTTTCCAAAGCCCCGAGCCTGAATTTTTCCCGCTCCTTTGACATTTGTTCCGCATCTTTTTTACCCATGGCCCGCCTTAAAACATCACCCTCTCCAAGTGAATATTTAGCAAGCTTACTTGCTATTTGCATCACCTGTTCTTGATAAACCATAATGCCGTAAGTCTCTGACAAAATATCCTGCATCCATGGATGATCGTATTCGATAGGTTCTCTGCCATGCTTACGATTGATAAAGGATGGAATCATGTCCATAGGTCCTGGTCTATAAAGGGCACCGACTGCAATGATCTCTTCAAATTTATCAAGATGCAGCTGCTTTGCCAAATCCTGCATGCCGCCGGATTCTAGCTGAAATATTCCTAAAGTTTTTCCCTGGTTTAAAAGCTCAAACGTCTTAGCGTCTGTTAAATCGAGATTTATCCAATCAATTCTTTTGCCTGTGTTTACATAAATTGCTTCCACACATATCTGAATTGCAGTTAAAGTTTTTAATCCCAAAAAGTCTACTTTTAACATCCCTACAAGTTCAACCGGTTTCATCGAATATTGCGTTACCGGCATTTCAGAATCTTTTGCGTTGCAAAGAGGGATAAAATCAGTCAAAGGCTCGCCGCTTATGATAATGCCTGCAGCATGAATTCCTGTATTTCGGATGGAGCCTTCCAAAGTTTGACCCAAATCAATAATGCGTTTTGCATCTTCATCCTCATCATACATTTTTCTTAAATCAGCATCCTTTTCAAGAGCCTTTTCAAGGGTAATATTCAAATCTTCCGGCACAAGTTTTGCAATAGCATTCACTTTGACAAGAGGCACGCTCAAAACACGTCCCACATCCTTGATGGTCATTTTGGCTTTCATCGTACCAAATGTAATAATCTGCGCGACATTCTCTTTACCGTACTTGTTTAAAGTATAGTTAATGACATCCCCCCGTCTTTCCATGCAAATATCGACGTCGATATCGGGATAGGAAATACGTTCAGGATTAATAAAGCGCTCAAAAAATAAATGAAATCTCAAAGGTTCAATGTCTGTTACGCCAATTAAATAAAGAATAATCGAACCTGCGCCAGAACCTCTTCCTGGACCCATCGGAATGCCGTTTAGTTTTGCCCAGTTGATAAAATCCCAGACAATCAATAAATAATCGCTCATCCCCTTTGGAATAATGACGCTAAGCTCGAGCTTTAAACGATCCCTGACTACAGTATCTGGGTCTTGATCTGGATATATTTCTTTAATTTTATCAAGTTTGTCTTTTGTGTAGCGCTTGGAAATCCCCTCTTCACATAGCTGCATCAAATATTTTTCTGCTTCCGCGCTTTGAGTTTCTTTTGTAAATTCCTTCCCCTCCAAGCTTGGCGGAACATAGACAGGATAATGTTTGGTTTTAAAATCCAATTCCACGTTGCATTTGTCAGCAATTTCAATAGTTGTTATAAGAGCATCCGGCAGATCCTTAAATAACTCCTGCATCTCTTCTTGCGATTTAAAGTAATACTCATGAGAGGGATAAATTTTGCGCTTTGGATTTAAAACGCGGAATTTCGGATTTCCAAGAGAATCCTTTTGCCAGATTTCAACAGGTTCCCCTGACTGAATGTTTAGTAGAATTTCATGAGCGTTAAAATCCGAACGCTTGATATAATGGCTATCATTTGTTGCTACAATTTTGATGTTCAGCTCTCTTGCAATTTCAACAAGAAGGGCATTTACTTTTTGCTGTTTTGAAATATAATCTTCATAAGCTTGTATCAGCCAGGATTCCTCATACATGCCATCTTGTCTTAACGTCTCTTCGCTCATTTGATGGCGCTGCAATTCAATGTAGTAATCATCTTGAAAAAGATCGTGATACCATTTGATGACTTCAATAAGCTCATCTCTTGAGCCATTTAAAGCAGTTTGAAAAACCAAGCTATTTTGACAACCCGATAAGCAAATCAAGCCTTCGCTATATTGTTTTAGAGTCTTTGGATCGATTCTTGGATTATAATAAAAACCCTCGAGATAACCAATGGAGCTTAATTTGCAAAGATTGTGATAACCTTGATTATTTTTGGCAAGAAGAGTTAGATGGTAGCTTGTTCTTATTCCATATTCTTTTTTTTTATCAAGCATGCAATCTGGTGCCACAAAAAATTCAACGCCGATAATGGGCTTGATTTTTTCTTCTTTACATGCCTTATAAAAATCAACCGCTCCGAATAAATTTCCGTGGTCTGTTAGTGCGCATGCTTTCATTTGAAAGGATTTTGCCGCTTCAGCAATTGCTTTAACAGAGGGCGTCGCGTCTAGAATCGAAAATTGCGAATGAACATGTAAAGGTACCCACATTGTTATTTATTCCTTATATTTTTTTATCATTTTCCGTTACACCCCAAAGAGGCAATAAAAACGCAAGCGAAATGAGGCAGCAGATAAAAAGCGACCAGAAAAAACCTTCCCAGCCATATTCCTGCGTAATTTTACCGAGCGGATATCCAGCAATGGCAGCTCCAAGATAGGCAAAAAAGCCGACAAAACCAGTGGATGTCGCAGCTGCCTTCTTATGGGACATTTCAGCTGCAGCCACTCCTATTAGCATTTGAGGCCCGAATATGGAAAAACCGACAAAAAAGATTGCAACTGAGTTTAGCCAGGATTGATTGCCGGGAAGAAACCAAAAAAAGCAAATGGATATGAGCATTCCAACTGCGAAGATCACATTAATGGGTCCTCTTCTTGCTCCAAAAAGCCTGTCAGATGCCCATCCTGCAAAAAGACTTCCGATAAATCCGCCTGCTTCAAAAAAAGAAGCGCTTGCGTTAGCGCCTATTTGAGAATAACCTTTAGCCTCAATTAAGTAAAGCGCCGTCCAGTCATTAATTCCGGTTCTGACAACATACACGAAAAAATAAGCAAAAGCTAAAAGCCACATGTATTTATTCTTGAAGACATATTCTATCAAAACTTGTCTTGTTGTAAGGAGACTTTCTTCTTCAAAAACCGCTTTGGAAGTACCATAATCATTGCGAAATTCTTCAATTGGAGGCAATCCTAAGGATTGTGGCGTATCCCTTAAGCGGTTGATCAGGAATAATCCACCGAATATGCATAAAACACCCGGAATATACATCGCGTAGCGCCATCCGAAATACTGGAGAGCTGGCCCTGCTATATACGGTATAATAAATGCTCCCACATTATGTGAGACATTCCAAGTAGCCCACCACGATCCCCTTTCAGAATGGGAATACCATTGAGTCAAAAATCTTGCGCAAGGAGGCCAGCCAAATCCTTGAAAATAGCCATTCAATCCCCAGAAAAGCGCAAACATCAAAATACTTGAAGACATGCCGAATAAAATATTAACTATACCTGTCAAAACAAGTCCGAGCGCCATAAAATAGCGCGGGTTTAAACGGTCGCCAAGCAAACCGCTCGCAAATTTACTAACGCCATATGTTACGGAAAATATACTGCCGAGAAGTCCTAATTGGCTTTTGTCAAAATGCAAATCCTGGATGATGCCGGGCATCGCAATACTTAGGGTTTTCCTCGTAAAATAATAAAAGGCATACCCAATAAATGTGGAGTAAAGGATCCGGATGCGCCAGTAATGGTATTTCTTTTCAACAATTTCTTTATCTTGTATCGGTGTTATAAAAGGTGCCGGCTTAAATATATCTAATATTGAACTCACAAGACTCCAGAGCTCCTTGCTTAACATGGTTTTTTTTATAAACAAATATTTTAATTATTGTTATTCTATCATTTTCTATTTAATTAAAAAAAGAAATTTATTCTAATATGCTGCTCTTTTTTTAGCAAGCTTTGATTTGTAGTGATAGCAATAGCTCAAAAACTTTACGCTTTTTTAGCAACGTCTTCGCATGAGATTCCTACTATGGCTCACATTCCAATTGACACGATTTAGCACAATTTGATATACCACGCGAGAAGTAAAGACCCTAAGTTAGTGCGGCTAATAAATAAAATGATTAAATTATCGATACCTCCAAAAGCAGATCCGATCTTCCGTATCTTTAAAAAAAAGATTCTCCTATCCCATGAATTGGAAGATTCCCACGACCCCTCGAATTTCAAAAAAAAATTAAACTCGCCTTACGCATTCGATGTCAAAGCGAGTAATTGGAAATTATTTCTTACCATTGCTCTTTCAATTATTAGTTTGCTTGCGATATGCTTCCTCGTCTTTTACACAAACATTAGCGATAAAACAAAAAAAGATGAGATTACAGCGGCAGAGGGTGTTGCAGATGTCGCAATGGCACTTACCTATGCGCAAGTCAACCACATCAATCCCCTGTCGCAAAATTGGTCCAATCCCGATTTCTTAAAAAATAATTTTTCTGCAATTGTTCCGTCCGAATATGCTTTTTTAGCAAATGTCGATTCACACGGTCAATTTCATGACTGTCCTTATCTTTTAAGGATTTATACAAATAAAAACTTTACAAGTTTTCTTGTTGTCGCTTTGCCAGAGCCAAGTCTTATGCAATGGCTTATCCCGAAAAATGCTATTTTTGTACATTCAGACACCATGGAACTTCGAAAAATCGAGGATTTAAGAGCTTTAAATAGACTCCTTGTAAACCCGAACACGCTAGATGGGGCAAACGGCGCTGAAATCACAAATCTCATCAAGAACGGAAATTTAATCCCTCTTTCTACTTTGAGCCTTGAAACAAAAGATTTGGGATTTGCACCGCCAAAAGCTCTCGCTTTGAGACGTCCCGGAGCTGAAAATTTAATTCATAACGCTCCTCGGTATTATCAATTCACCGAGACGTATGTCAGACGCGCATTGGATCTTGCAAGATCATTAGATAGCACACATCACGACCTGACAAGACTCCAGCAGGAAATGGCCCATATTTCAAAACTGCCCAATTTAATCCTTTATTCCTCAGACGGTATAGAATCTGCGATACAAGCAGAAAAAGCTTTTGGAACGTTTGTATCTTTTGGTAAATTCCTAAACGGCTACGTCATTTTTAACTCCCAAGGAAAAATTTCTGGAAGCCGTCTTGTTATGGAAGAAGATTACAACAAATCCCATGGTCCTTACGAACCTTATGACGGCCTTACGTTTTCAATAAGTTCCAATACCTCATCAGAAGTTGCGAAGCACCCAATGCTTTTTCAACTTTCCGCATTGTCATCTGCAAGACGGGAGGGACTAACAACAATTGCAAAAGAAATCCAAACTCTTTTAAATAATCAAATTCAGGAGTATAACCCGAATTTTAGTGAAAAACTTGCAGATCTTGCGATCCAATTCCAGCAAAAAGATATGGAAGAAAAAGAAAAAATCAGTAAAATACTAGCTGATCTCTATGAAGATTATTCGGATTTACCACTTGCTCAAGTTTTGCCCTACACAAAAACTGCCGGACTTGAACATATTATATCTGAAATGCTTTCGCGCCAAAGCAAGGCTTTGGAAGAACAAAACTTATCAGAAGAACTCATCGGCGCGCAATTGCAAATGATCAAGAAAGCTAAGACGTTTGGTGAGTTGGATGATAGCACAACAAAAGCTGCTAATCTCCTGACCTTGAAATTCATCCCGGATCCAGAACAGCTCATATCCTACCAAAATGAAACCAAATTTCTTGTAACGGATAAACTTGAAGAATTCCTGCTTTCAAGGGACTTTGAAATGCCAAAGAGCGAATTCCAAGCCGATAATCGAAATATTCTAAATCATATTTTAGAAATTTCATGGATTACAGACCCCCATGAAGCCTCATTTTACTTAAATGAGTTTGATAATTTAAATTAAGGACCCCCATTATGATTTCGACCCCTCCTGGAGTCTTCGATATTCTCCCCATCATCCAAGAAAAAAACGAATGGCGTAATTCCTTTCTTTGGAATTTTGTTGAAAATGAAATGCGTCAAGTCGCAAAAGACTTTGGTTACAATGAGATAAGAACGCCTATTTTTGAAAGAACAGAACTTTTTACAAGATCCGTCGGCGAAACATCCGATATTGTGACTAAAGAAATGTATACATTTCAGGATAAAGGAGATAGATCCATGACGCTTCGTCCGGAAGGGACAGCTCCTGTCATGCGTTCTTTTATCGAGAACCAAATACACGTCAATTTTCCGGTAACCAAATTATTTTACATCGGGCCGATGTTCCGCTATGAAAGAGCACAAGCCGGAAGATATCGCCAACACCATCAATGGGGTGTTGAAGCAATAGGGAATGCGTCTCCAGAACAAGATGTCGAAGTCATCGTCATGCTTTTGACCCTCTATCAGCGTTTAGGATTAAAAAATCTTAAGGTAAATTTGAATTCGATCGGCAATCAAGAAAGCAGGAATAAATTTAGGACTGCGCTCCAAGAATACTACCGCCAATTTTTTGCGCAATTATCGCAAGACAGTAAAGTACGTTTTGAAAAAAACCCTTTACGCATTTTGGATTCCAAAGATGCAGGTGACATCAAAATCAATAAAGACGCGCCTTCCATTTTAGATTACCTCGATGACGAATGTAAAAAACATTTTGAGACAGTTCAAAAACTTCTTATTTCATTAAAAATATCTTTTGTTATCAATAACCATCTCGTGCGCGGTTTGGATTATTACAACAAAACTGTTTTTGAAATTACGGCAGGGGAACTTGGGAGCCAAAACAGCATAGGAGCTGGAGGAAGATATGATGGCCTGCTAAAATCCCTTGGAGGCCCTGATTTAGCCTCTATTGGCTTTGGAACTGGTATTGAACGTATTATTCAAACAATGATCGGCCAAAATATCACCCCTAAAAAAAAGCAAGGCCCTTCTCTTTTCATCATTCCGCTCGGCGATCAAGCAAAGCTTGCCTGTTTTTCCCTCCTTAATGATTTGCGTCAAAATGGAATATCTGCAGAAATGGATTTTACCGGAAAAAAATTAAATAAAGTCATGCAATACGCAAATGACATTTCCGCAAAATATGTGGTTGTCGTCGGTGAAAACGAATTAAAGGCAGGAGTTGTTGACCTTAAAGAGATGGATTCTCGTAACCAATCCAAAGTACCTTTAGAAAGTTTAACCAGAATTTTAAAGATCGAAACTGAAACCGAAGACTTTACCAAGATATGGAAAGATCTCTCCCATCCTTTCAAGCATCAATCAGAAGCGGATTTTTTTCTCAAAAAAATTACGCAAAACATCAGTGATATCAAAAACGTATCATCAAACCTCCTTCAATCCATTGAGACAATCCAAGGGATATTAAAAACATAAATTTGTAGACAGAATTTGCAAAAATCCATACATTGTAACTTTTAATTTACCAGGAGGCTATATGCTTAAAAAAACTATTCTTGGCACATTGGCAGGAATGACATCTATTTTAGCGTTTGGATCGCTTAGTGCAGACGTTGCAGTTAAAAATCCTACAGTGATCCCCGCATCTGCATCTGAAAAAGAAGAAATGACGAAGCTTTCAGAAGCATTCGGTCACTTCATCGGAAGAAATTTGCATACACCCGGCATGAATTTCGATCTCGAAATGATCATCAAAGGCATGCGCGACGGCTCTGCCGGAAAACCAGCTCCGATGAGCGATCAGGAATATGAAATGTTGCTTGGAAAAATGCAGGAAAAAGCTTTTAAAGAACTTTCAGCGACAAATCTTAAAAATGCAGATGCATTCATCATCGAAAACAAATCAAAACCAAATGTCAAAGAGATTGAACCAGGTAAGCTCCAGTTCACAGTTTTAAAAGATGGTAACGGAGCTACTGTTGTAGAACATAACGCTCCTTTAATTAATTATAAAGGCTCTTACATAGACGGTACTGTATTTAGTACATCTGAAGAAGCCGGCGGGCCTATCACGATTCCTTTAGACCAAACAATTCCAGGCTTTAGCAAGGGAATTCTTGGGATGAAAGAAGGCGAAAAGAGAAAATTATTTGTTCACCCGGATATGGGGTACGGAACTACAGGACAGCTTCCTCCAAATTCTCTTCTAATCTTTGAAATCGAAGTTTTAAAAGCAGATAACAAAGACCAAGCATCTAATCAGTCTGCAAATGCAGATGATGATTATGATGATGAGGACGATACAGATGATGCAGATGACAAAAAAACACCTGCAGCCCCTATGAAAAAAGCTTAATAGCTTATCGTCAGCTTTGTTAATAAAGGGCTTTGGAGATTTGAAAAAAATCTCCAAAGCCCTTTTTGTTTTTAGCTATGTAGCTTAAAACTTCAGCCTTAAGTTGTTTACAAGGGCTAAAGCTCTATTGCCTTAGATGCGGTAAAAGCATGTGGCTACATGCGTCAGCACATACGCGTTAAGCTATTACACATAAAAATGTCCGAAACAGGGTCCTTAGGTCAGGCTTGACAGTATGACAGTTTTTTTTTTAATTATGCAAGATTAAATTCTTAAGTAAAAAAAACCTGCCATACTGTCAAGCCTGACCCCTATATGACCCCTACATTTATTAGCCCGATGTAAAGTGTACTAGCATCCTGTTGAAAAAAATCTTCCGTTTCTATATATTTTCAATACAAATAGGATTTTAAATGAAAATTATACTTATCGAACCGCAAATTCCACAAAATACAGGGAACATCGTAAGAACGGCTGCAGTCACAGGGTGCGACGTCATTATCTATAATCCAGGTTTCAGCACTTCTGATCGTATGCTTAAAAGAGCAGGTCTTGATTATTGGGAAGGGGTAACTGTTCAGATCATTGATGAGCTTGAAGATCTAATCAAACTTCTAGAGGATGCCAAAAACAACTTTTATTTTTATTCCAGTAAAGCCTCTACTGTTTATTCCAATATCTCCTATTCTTCAGATGACTTTCTGATCTTTGGATCGGAACAGACCGGACTTCCGGAAATATTTTCAGAAAAATGGCCGGACCGTTTTGCAACGATCCCTATGAAAAAAGGGGCTAGATGTTTAAACCTTGCTACCAGTACTGGAATTGTTGTATATGAGGCGTTCAAACAATTGAATTTTTCTTTCTGATCTAAGTGAGCTTACAATCTCTAATTTTTCATCTCTTTTTTGTCCAAATTGAAGATAATTTTCTAAATATTCAATTTCTATCAAAAAATGAAATACTTTATTTATTTTTTTGTGTTTTGCGCTGAGGACAATTTTTGCATTTCCATAACTATCTTTTTCGCTCATAGAATATCTCATGCAATAGCCAGCAGGAAAAAGATTTATAGTATCTTCACGTTTAATTTGAGGATAAAATCCCTTCATTTTTATGATCTGATTGCGAATCTTCATATAATCTTCTTTTTTCTTAAACGCAAACATCTCACGGATCAAAAGTTTGCAATTAAGCTGCAAAATTGTCTGGATTTCATCTGTTGGGATAACTTCATAAAATATTTGTAGACGTTTTGCAACACATTCAACTTTTACCAACATGTTTTTAAGTTTAGGATCATCGTCGTCTTTTTGAAGGGTTTCCCTTATTTTTGTTAACAAAAAACAAATATTATTTTTAAAACGTGCAGGAAAATCCTTTTTTTCACTTTCGTTGCAATATTCTAATAAACAGCTGAATTGCAAATTTAAGAAATCAAGTGTGGATTTTCTATCTTGTGCAGATGTGTCTGAAAACACAACTATTGTCGGAATATCCATATACGATAAAACCGACAATGTTGCATCACCTATTTGGAAATGCATTTCTTTAAATCTATTAAAGAGCTTGAGTGATCATGTCTTTTAAATCGTCCTTACCTTTCAGGCCGACGATGCGCTTAATTTCTTTTCCATCTTTGAACAAAATAATGGTCGGAATGGATGTAACGCCAAAAGAAGCTGTCACTTTTTGGGCATTTTCAATGTCTAATTTGGCAATTTTTGCCTGACCCTGCATCTCATTTGATAGTTCTTCAACGATCGGGGCAATCATGCGGCAAGGTCCGCACCAGTCTGCGTAAAAGTCAACCAATGTAACCCCGGTTGCAATTTCATTTTGAAAATTATTGTCATCAAGATATTTAAGATTCCCGCTCATTGGTATTACTCCCTTTTTTTGTTTGATGTTTAAATTATAGCAGAGGACGCTCGTTTTTTTCCATTTAAAAAAGCTTTCACTCCTTTCTTGAAAAAATAACATCATTTCAGTTACACTGTCTATTCCTACTAGATTAAAATGGTTTAAAAATATGAACGAAAAAAGCAATCCTTATTTGGTATTAGCCTACTATCAAATTACCCCTCTTGCAGATCCTAAAGAAGAAGTTTTGATACATAAAAATTTCTTTAAAGGCAGGGATGTGACTTCTCGGATTTATATTTCCGAAGATGGAATCAACGGCCAAATGTGCGCTTCTTGCCAAGATGCAGAAGATTATATTACATGGATTGGCACAAGAGATGAGTTCAAAGATATGCCATTTAAGATCACGCCTCATCACGAACAAGCTTTTCCAAGGACTGTTGTTAAGTATCGAAAACAGCTTGTAGCTTATGATCGCCCGGTAGATATGCAAAAGCGAGGTCTTCACGTCTCTCCAAAAGAGTGGAAAGCGATGCTTGAAGAAAAAAATTCCAAAATTTTAATTGACGTACGCAATGACTACGAATGGAAAGTCGGACATTTTGAAGGAGCGGATTTACCGCCTTGCGGGACATTTCGCGAATTTGATAATTACGCAAAAGATCTAAAAACCAAAGTCGACCCTAAAAACACACCTGTCATGATGTATTGTACAGGCGGAATCCGTTGTGAATTTTATTCTGCTGCCCTCATGGATCATGGATTTGAAAAAGTATACCAACTAGATGGCGGTGTTATCAATTACGGCATAGAAGAAGGAAGCGAACATTGGCTTGGAAAATTGTTTGTATTTGACGATAGGCTTGTAGTTCCAATAGCCGATGAAAAAACAAAAGTCATTGGAACATGCCACCATTGCAGCACTCAGTTTGAATCTTATTACAACTGCGCCAATATGGATTGTAATCAATTGTTTATTTGCTGTCCTGACTGTCTAAAAGAGTTTGCCGGCTGCTGCCATGAGACTTGTAAAAATGCAGACCGTGTACGGCCCTATCAGCATCAGACGCATAAGCCCTTCTTGAGGTTGCACCACTACCGCAAGTGATGGAAGTTTTTTTAAAGCAAAAAAAACTTGTACCGTTTTAGAGCAATCTGAGGCTAGCATGGACTAGAGGCAGCTGCTCCCAGCTTGTGGTGTTGTGGCACGATTTGAAGTCTCTCTTCATGTGCCAGTGAGAACTTGTTCCCATAGCCCCAAAAAAGATTTTATTCTTACCGAATTTTTTATTCAATTCGTCCACTGCATGCATCAAAGCCTTACGTTTTTCATTTACCGGCTTTAAGAATAGGTCCGGAACAATATCTTTTTCTTCGCATAAATCCAAAAGAATGATTCCGCATTTTTTATACGCTTGATTTGGTTTGAAAATGCTTTTTAAGCACTTCTTTGCAGCTGTGATGATTTCAGATGTATCGTTAGTCGGTACTTCAAAAGCCTTCGTGGAATTGAATTGAAGACGATTAAATTCATGGGATTTTATCTGATGCGTTTCTAAAAAAACATAAATTGCTTTTGCAAAACTGTTTTGTTTTCTAAGTTTGACAGAAGCCCTTGCAGCGTACGTTGAAAGAGCTTCTGCAATTTCTGATTCTTCAGTTAAAAAATGCCCGAACGAGCGCGAGCTTGTAATATTTTTTTTGGATGCAGCTTCCTCAAAATCCAAACAGGAAAAGCCCTGCAGTTCTAAAAACATTCGCTCCCCTACAACCCCCATTTTTTTTCTGATAAATGTGACGTCGGAAGAAATAAAATCGTAAACGGTATAAATTCCTATGCCGTTTAATCTTGCTTTAAGGTTAAAACCAATTCCCCACACCTCTCCAATAGGATATTTTTTAAAGATCTCTTCCCTAAAACTTTTTAAACTTAAATCAAAAACAATTTTTTTGGATTTTTTGGCTAAATTATTAGCTACTTTTGCCAAAGTTTTGGTTGGCCCTATTCCTACGGAAATCGGAATGCCTACCCATCTTTTAACAGTATTTCTTAAAATATGCGCAATGGCACAAATTTCTTCCGAAGTCATAATGGACGGATATTTCAAAAAAGTTTCATCAATGGAATAAATTTGCATTTCAGGAGCCATGCTGCCCAAAACATTCATTACCCTCCTTGAGATATCCCCATAAAGCTCATAGTTGGAAGAATAAATGATGATCTTGGATCGCTTGCAAAAAGACTCAATCTTAAAAAAAGGCTCTCCCATTTTGATGCCAAGGGCTTTAACTTCTTCAGACCTTGCAATTACGCATCCGTCATTATTGGAAAGAACAAGGACCGGTTTATTTTCAAGCCGCGGATTTAAAAGCCTCTCACAAGAAACATAAAAATTATTGCAATCTGCTAAAATAAAGTGGCTCATAGATGATGGATCACATTTGTGACAACACCCCAAAACACAAGTTCCATCTCTTCTGTGATATCTATCGAAGGATAATCATCATTTTCTGCTACAAGTTCTATTTTGTTTTGTGAGCGACTCAATCTTTTGACCGTAAGCTCCCCGTTAACGCTTGCAATCACAATCTTGCCATGAGATGGCTCGATACTGCGATCAACAATTAAGATATCGTTATGATGGATGCCTGCTTTAATCATCGATGAGCCGGACACCTTAAGAAAAAATGTCGCCGATGGATGTTTGATCAGCAATTCATTTAAGTCTAGCCTATCTTCAATATAGTCATCTGCAGGCGATGGAAAGCCTGCTGAAACTGTATGCTGATAAAAGGGCAATAGATAACATTTGTTATGAATGAATTTCATGACAGAATCAATTTCAGAGACAGGAATGCGAATGGCTTTTGTCTCTACACCAAATTTGCCGCTGCCCTTTGGTCTTCCGGAGCCTTTTCTAATTCCACCAGAACCCATATAAACCTCCTTGTTTTTTAAGTATTTTGATTATTGCACACTAATCAAATTCAAAACAAGATGATTTATGTCCTTTCCTTTAACTAAAAAAAGATCGATTCACTAAAAGTACTTTTGGGACCTTTAAGGCACGTGCCACTTTTATTGCATTTTGAGTGTTAAGTGGAAGAATATTATTTTCAAATTGATTTATCTTTTTAAGATCTATTTTGGTACTTTTAAGTTTTTTAGAAAGTTCTTTCTGTTCCATATTTTTACTTACCCGAAGAATCATCATCGATTTTCCTCGGATATTTCTTTCCTTTTTCCTCATCTGACTCATATAGTCGCTAATTTTTTTGTTAAGTTTTTTCAGTTCTTCTTTAGAAGCATGTGCCTCAATTTTAGATGAAGTAGCTTTGCATATAGCCGACGAATCCAAACTAAAAAGTTTTTGAAGTCTTATTCTGTCCTTGCCCTTCATTGTTTTTATAAGGACCTTTTTAAAAACTACAAAATAATTAGGGGGTGTTTTAACATCTTGAATACGAGCTAAAACTTTATGCGCTAAAATATAGATTCTATTCATAATTTTAGCTTGTCCAGATACGTCCCGTCTCATAGCTTCCATGCGAAGCTTTAACATGACATCGCATTTTTTTTTGGATGTTTTTTTATCTATAAACATATCAAGTTGGTTAAAAACCCAAGTCTTAAGATTTTTTTTAAAGAATTTATTTAAAATTTCCATTTCGCTAGAAAAAACTTTAATTGCTTCTTTTGTGTCACTATCCTTAAATTTTTTTTGTTTTGCCTCAAGTATTTCTGTTGTTAGCGCTTGGATAAACTTTGCCATCGCAGCAACCGGCATTATTTTTCCCTGTGCTGCTTTATTGAGTATTTTAAGAGCTAGAGTGCTAAAGTCTGAATCATGTTTAGTACCGTCTATCTTAATGTCTGCTTGATTAATGCAAATTGGGAGTGCCATAGTAGAGTTCATGCGAATGTACGTATACGTGTAGGGTAGGACCGTGACCTTTTTCTTCCTACTCTCTTTATGATAAGCTATTAAACTTGGGAAAGTACTGCCGTGAGCCGCATTTCTTTTACAAACAGTTTTTCCTTTGCCCTTAAAATTAACACGAAGTTTGGTAGCACTAACAGCTTGATGATGAGTCGGCGCAACTTTAAAGATAAGTCCTGTACCAAAACAACAGCTGGTTAGTTGCAAAAGAAAATGTTCAATACGCCTTAAAAGATGTTCATTGATTGAGGGGCTATATATTTCAAGCAACGATCTCGTGTTTAACCAAACATCTCTTTCTTCTTTAGAATTTACAAAAATAGTTTTACTTAAAAATGTATTATCTTCATTAACCGTCTTTTCAATGGCTAGCTGAAAAGCTTTTCGTTTAGAGACTTTTGGGAGTTTATTTTGTTTATTCTTATGTCTATTTTCAATTTTTTTTTGAAATTTCGTTATTTTATTAAGCCGAGTTTTAAGAATTTTAAGACTTTTGTGACGTTTTAAATTTTTCTTATTAATTTTAGGCTTTGAATAAAGATAAGAAACGTTATGCTCAAAAACATGCTCATCTTTTATAGAGATAGACTCATTAAATGGAAATTTGTAAAACTCATTGGTTTTTCTCTGTTCAGTCAGATCTGCTTTTGGTCCCAAATCACCTGATTTAATTAGATTCGGTACGTAATTTTGAATAGTCATAATAGTTCCTTAATTTAAGAAACTATTATAATATGTTTTATAATTATTTAGAATAATTATTTATCTCTTAATTCGTGCCGGGAATGAGGTCGCCATCAGCGATCACGCCTTGGGTGCCTTTTAGCATAAAGTGAGTATCGTGTGCTTCCAAATGTAGAAAAGCCATATTATTGACATAAGGTTTTTTGTATTCCTGTAATTTTAAATAAAGAAGAAGCCCTTTAAGAATTCCTCCGTGGGAAACAACAAGTACGGATTTTCCTCTAAATTGTTTTTTGATTTCTTCAAAAACAGGAATGACTCTCCCAATTGCTTGTGAATAAGTTTCTACTTGCTTTAGCTCCGGATGCAGGCTTTCAAAATCCGGCTCAAAGTGCTCGATAACGGGCTGAAAGCAGGCGCCATATTCAAGCTTTAGGCCATCAAAGCTTTTTCCTTCATGATTTCCCCAGGAGCGTTCCCGAAGATTGCTTGTCGTAATAACTTCGAGGTTTCTTCCGTAAGAAATAATTTCTGCGGTTTCTTTTGCGCGCATTAAATCCGAAGAATAAACAGCATCAAATTTTAAGTCGGTAAATTGCGCTTGCAAGGCGGCAGCTTCTTTTTTTCCTTCATTGTTTAAAGGAATGTCAGTGCCCCCTTGGAGCTTTTTTAATTTGTTCCAGTCAGTTTGACCGTGACGCACCAAATAGAGATTACAAAAATCTTTTTCCATTTATAAAGCCTCTTTTACTAAAATTTCTCGACGTAAACGAATCAGGTCCATCATTTGTTTTTGTGAAGAGTCCAAAACAACAGTGAGTCCGGGTTTAATTCCTTTTTCAGAAAGTTCAAACGCCTTCATTGTATTGCAAATGCGTCCATCAAGCCTGACGCCTATTCCTTTAATATCCACCATATTACCCAAATCACCAAACATTTCCAAAGTCATTTCACAGGCTGTGATCATGAATAAAATTTGTTTCCCTGGATTTTCTTCAATAATATCAAATATTTTTCCACCCACATAATGAATGGTTGGAATAAATAATGGAATGGATCTTTTGTCCGGAAGCGCATGAACTGCTTTTCCGATAAAGCATTGATTGCAGACAGGATTGTTCAAATCATGAACGCAAGCATCTGTAAATCTGCCGGATGGACATTCAAAGGGCTTGTGGCAATAGGAAAATCCCAAAACAAACAAGCTATTTTTGTTTTCTAATAATTTTTTAAATTGTTCGATGGAGTCAATACCATAAAGAAAAAAGTCGCCTGATTTCTTATAAGATTTTTTCTTGAAGATTGATTTGATGTAGTTAGATAAATACCTGAAAGGATGTTTGAGAACACTTTTCAAGATTTTTAGATCGCGGTCTTCCTTAATGATCCATTTAAAACTTTTCCATTTCAAGTTTTTTGCAGTTTCAGGAGTAATCCCCGGCATGTTCGGCAAAACGGTAAGCTTTTTAATGGGCTTACATTCTTCTGCAAGTTTCGCATTTTTGTCCCATTCTTCTTCAGCTTTTTCCCAATTTGGGTGGGCATTCCAAAGTTTTAATTTATTCATAACAGTAAACTCGTGTATAATTCAAAAAATTATGAAAGAAATTACCTATACTATAGATAAAGATCTGTCGCTTAAAAGCTCCGCTCTCGTTGTCAAAGTGACGGAATCTGGCAAGGATGCTCATTATCTCAAAAATATCGTTCCAAGTCAATGGCTTCAAGAATTAAAAGCAATGGCCATGACAGGTAAAATTTATTTTAATGGAAAACATTTAGCTGCCGACTTCTATGGGAAAGTGGATTTTTCCTACCATGTTGAAAATATAAATAACCAAATAAAATTATCCGGAAAACTCAAGTGGAGCAATCAGGAAATAGATCTTTTAGATTGTGACTTTCTTTTTCAAGGCCCCCCTCTTTTTTTTATTAAAGGCATCCATTTAAAAATCATAGGAACAGAGGTAACTTATAAAGAACTTAAAAAATTGCAGGATGGATTTACGTTTAAGCCCTCAGACATTGAAGAATTGGAACTTTTAAGTTTGGAAGATGAAAACGAACCGAAAATTTATATTACAAACCATGCCAAACTTTGCTTAAATCAATCCAAAGAGCCAACCCCTTATCTAATCTTAAAAGATAGAACAGGAGCTTTTGCAGACCTTTGGATGGATTATGGAGATGATAAAAAGCCCTACAACGATCTAAAATTAAAAACATCTTCAGAAAAAGCGTTTGAGCAGGATTTATTCGAAACTGATTTTGTAAAAAAACAAATGGGTAATTCTAATTATTACTGTCCTTTAGACAAGGTTTCCAAAAGCTTGACTTTTTTACTTGAAATAGGCTGGAAAATCTTTGATTTTAAAGGCAGATCTCTCCTAAAGCCGTCAAGTTATGAGCTTGAATTAAATGAAGAAAATAAAAAAATCTTAGTAAGAGGCTCTTTAAATTATGATTCCCATAAAGTAGATTTATCAAGAGTTGCAGGGGCTTTTAACAAAAGAGAGCGTTTCATTGAAATTTCAGATCATACTATCTGTTTAATTCCGGATCATTTTGAAAGTAAAGACCTCGAAAGTTTGATGGAAATCTCAGAAGTTGTAGGAGATGCGCTTGTTTTTAAAACGCATAAAATAGGTGCGATCGAAGATTTACTGAGTTCAAAAAATGTTGTTTTGAGTTCATCGCTCCATGATTTAAAAGAAAAATTAAAAGGTTTTTCCGGGGTTTCCTTATTTCTTCCGCCCTCTGAATTTAAAGGCATTTTACGTCCCTATCAGCAGGAGGGAGTCAATTTTCTGAAATTTCTTTATGACTTTCAGTTTCACGGGATGCTTGCAGATGATATGGGGCTTGGAAAAACAGTTCAAGTCCTTGCCTTTTTATCGCAAATAAAATCTAAAAATCCAACGCTGATTGTTCTTCCGGCATCATTGGTCTTTAATTGGGAACTCGAAATCAAAAAATTTACGCCCCACTTAAAAGTTTCCATCCATCATGGAAAAAACCGTTTCCCTGCAATTGATTTAAGCGCTGATATTATTTTGACAACTTACAGCATTATTAGAATGGACTTGCATCTATTTCAAAAAGTTGACTTTGAATGCCTTATTTTGGATGAGGCACAAACCATAAAGAATGCTGATACTATAACTGCAAAAGCTTTATGTTCTCTAACAGCGCGCTTTAGACTTTCGATAACCGGCACTCCGGTTGAAAACAACTTAAAAGAACTCTGGTCACACTTTTACTTCTTAATGCCGGAGCTACTCGGAGATGAAAACCTCTTTTTAGCAGATGTGCAAGCTTCCGCATCCGATATGCGCTACCTGCAAAAAATAAAGAAGAAGATCAAACCTTTTATCATCAGGCGAAAAAAGAACCAAGTCGCAAAAGACCTGCCGGAACGAATTGAACAAACGGTTTATGTGGAAATGGAGCCGCTCCAGCGTAAAGTGTATGAGGATTACTTGTCAGGGATTAAAAATTCCCTCATAAAAAAAGTGAGCTTGGATGGTTTATCAAAACACCGCATGGAAGTTTTAGAAGCGATTTTAAGACTGCGACAAATTTGCTGCCATCCGCTATTGGTATCACACGATTTGGAAGAAAACATTCCAAGCGCAAAATTGGAATCGCTTTTAGAAGACATTGATACAGCAGTTTCTGAAGGCAGAAAAATTCTTATTTATAGCCAGTTTACAAGCATGCTCAAATTGATTGCAAAAGCAGTAACAGAAAAAAACTTAAAATTTGCTTATTTGGACGGTAGTACGACAAACAGGGAAAAAGTTGTTTCAGAATTTCAGGAAGACTCAAAAATTCCTTTATTTCTAATCAGCTTAAAAGCTGGCGGCATCGGACTTAATTTAACGGCTGCAGACTATGTCTTTATATTTGATCCTTGGTGGAATGACGCTGTTGAAAATCAGGCGATCAATAGAGCTCACCGCATTGGAAGAAAAGATACCGTGTTCGCAAAACGCTACATCACGCTTGAAACAATCGAAGAAAAAATGATGACCTTGAAGAAAAATAAGGAAAAAGTAGCTTCCGATATTTTGGATGACGAATTATCAGTTGCCAATTTTACTGAAGATGACTTTAAGTTTTTATTAAGTTAATTAACTAAAAGCCACTGATATTTCGTTTTATTAATAAAATTAACGAAATATCAGGAATTAGGAATTAATAGATCCTACTCTACCTCTTGATCATCGTTTTCCATGTAAACTTCAGGGTTTTCATTGATTTCTTTAGCTGTTGCTTTGATTGTTTCAAGACCATGACTAAAACCGACATCACGCATCAATTGGTCTACATAGGTTAATTCTGAGATAAGTTGATCATTGATGGATTCAAGACCTGCGATTTTTCTTTCTAATTCTTTCTTTGTCATATATCCCCCTTTTGCCCTTCTCTCTGATTTGTTTGTCTTATGGTGAGATTGATGCAAAAGCCGTGCCAAGTTTAGCAGGAAGAAGTTTTTTTAAGAAGGCGATTGGCATAAAAAAACCGAGCTTCCAACATTTCCGGCGTTGAAAGCTCGGTAACCAAACAAAAGGAGCGCTAATATAAAGCATATGATGCAAATTCCATGCCAAAGCAGATTTTTTTATTTAATTTTCAAAAGAAATCCTGCAAAATAACATTTTAAGTCTGTCGCGGCAGCGGCATACGCATCAAGCTTAAAGCCAATGCAAAGGGCTTTTTCGGAAGAAGAGAGAGAACCTGGGTTCAGATAGGGTCCGGGGTCTTAAGCTTGAGGAGCGTTTAAGATAACATTTAAAGGAGTGAACAGATGACTCATCATTATTGTGATTATTTTTGGAAAGAAGGCATACCTTATGGGATTGCAGCTGTTGATCCCTCTACTATTAATGAACCTACCTATAAAATAGTGATGGACCCCTACAGAAAACATATCTCCATAGAACAATACCAAAAAAATGTTTTTCAAAAGATGGTTTATGACTCGGCCTTTCTTAATTTCAGGCACTTAAAAAATGAGGACCATAGAGCCTGGCAAAAAATAACCGTGAGTGAAACAGAAGAAAAAATTGTCTGCCATTTAAGAGATCAGGATGATCGTTTGGTTTTTGAAGAAATCTACTTTTTTAAGCAAGATTTCTGCTATGAATGCCACGCAATATCTCCCCATGGGATTTTGATCTCAATCCAACGAATGCTCTACAAAAAACTTCACGATCCTTGCAATGGAGTCATTTTGTTTGATTCCAATGATCATCCGGTGGTTTTTAAAGAATATGAATTCGATGAGGATGCGCATACGTTTACTGATCTGATTGTAGCTAAATGGAACATGCAAAATTTCAAGGTTTTAGTTACATGCCTACAATAACATTTGAAACGGTGATATTACAATTTAACTAACTCTGCTACCATATCTTCTGCTTCCATGTCTCTTAATTGGTTTTTTAGTCTTCTATTTGAAATGGGATTTTCAATAAGATCTGCAATTTTATAAGCTCTTATATAATTTTTGATTCTTCCAAAAGATAAAGAAATTTCATTAAGGAGCTTCGCTACGACACGTTTACCATTAGTAGAATTTGTTTCTATCATTTCTATGACTGATAAAGCCTTATCTAATAAGCGCGCCTCCACAAGCTTTAATGAAATCGTTTCATAAAATGTAGTATGACGGCTATCTACCAGGCTAAGAATATGATTAAATTGCCAATCCTCGCCATATTTCACAAGCAATGCAATCAGAATACCACAAGAGTGCGGTCTTTCAACTAATGAACTTTCATCAAGGAGAGCAATATGATTAAAAACCTCCACAACACTGCCAAAACTTTGCACGACAATCTCCTGATCTCTTGAAAGAAGGTCTAATAATGCTTCACTTTTAACTTTAGGGTTATTAAATTTACGAATGAGTATGCAAGATTGACTTACGGATTGGCAATTGTCTAATAAAAGCGTTCTTAATTCACCTGAAATATCATCGATAAAGTGTTTTGAAAAAGCTAAATTAAAAGCAGAATTAAAAAAGCCTTTTTCAGCTAATTCAAGAGCTACATAATGAAAAGCATTTTTTGTTTGACAATTGTATTGCAATTTTTTTAAAAAATTTATTTTCCAAAAAAAAAGACCTTTTAATTCTAATAAATAGTTAAGCAAAGACATCACTGTCTCATCATAACGATCATTTGATGTTAGAAATGAAAGCTTGGAAAATTCATATTTTCGCATCGCCATGCAGTGGTGAAAATGATTTTTTAATCTCAATGGATAATTACTAATTTCAATACCTGTTGAAATCTCCTCTATTTCCAGAAGGCTTAAATCCTTACACTCCATCACTAAAGCACCGATTATGTGATTTATTTCGCATGCAATTTTTGGGATTGTCCGTTGAGCTACAATGTGATTTGTGTGGGGTAAGTTTTTTGAAGCCTTAAACGTTGGATCAAATAAGGCCTTCGCAAAAAAACTTTCTACTTCTCTTTGTTTTTTTTCTAGACAGGTCACAGTAAAGTTGATCATATTTGTTAAAGGCATAACAATTGCTTGATCGCGTTTTAAGATGATATCATTCCAAAGTTTGCAGACTTGCATCAATACAGTAATTTCATCACCGGAAAACTCATGAATAATTGTTAAAAAAGGTTCGGTAAAATAATCCGGGTAA
Source organism: Parachlamydiaceae bacterium (assembly GCA_041691015.1). Lineage (GTDB taxonomy): Bacteria > Chlamydiota > Chlamydiia > Chlamydiales > Parachlamydiaceae > JBBSJT01. The sequence goes on from JBEPVN010000002.1 coordinate 55,276, forward strand.
CAGGAATATTTATTCGCCTGCTGAATGAATCCTAAGATCATAAAAACTCCTTCAAAAAGTTAAGACATAAGTCTAAAGCTACCTTTAAGAATGACACTATCTGAATTACTTCTATTTATTGTCAAATATTTTGTTTGAATTGACTTTTAGCAAAATCCCTTGTAGTTGCATTTGGAATCATAGAAGCAACTTCCAGACTTTTTGGCTTGTTTCCAGTTCTAAATAAATAAGCTACTACAGAAAACAAAAGCTTGGATTGCTCATCTTCAATATTCCGCTTTTGGTGATTTTCGGTTACTCCATTCATAAACTTTTCAATAACCCCTAACGCTTGCTCAATTAAATCTCCTTTAAGTAACAATTTCACAAGAGGAGATAAAATATCCTTATAAAATTGAGGACCCACTTTTAGTACAATTTCCATCGCTTTTTTGTCGTATTTATTCTTAAAAAGTTCGTATACCAATAAAACAATGTGTTTCTTATAAGTGTCATAATCTGTTTTATCGAAATTCATAAAACATGTAAAAATGTTATCAATGCTCCAAAAAGGAATGATTTTATCCAAGGGAGCATGCGGAATAATTTTAAGCAAACCCTTAACTTGTTGTTGTGAATCTGTTAAGCCTTTAAGAAGTTCACACGCCCTAGAAATTTGGGTTTGTTTCACTAGGTGCTTTGCGATAAATACCCTTGTATACATAGATTTTTCAGATAAATGAATTGCCAAATCAAAATATCTTTTTTTTGCAAGTTCCAAAATAAGATGAAAATAGATAGCGTAAGGCTTATATTTAGAAGTACTTGAATGAATTTCTTTTTCTAATTTACATTTCCACCTTAACTGCCCTGGATATTCCGACACGGTAGAACAAAGAAGATGATGCTCTAAATAACCCTCACATTTTATCTTTTCAATCGCCATAAAAAACTGTAAACAAGCTGTCAATTCCATGGGGAATTGATCGTTTGAAAGTATGGACAGTTTTTCCTCTTCGTTCAAGTGGATGATATGTGCGGCTATTATTTGTATGATAATATCTAGTTCATCTTCCATACCTAGTAAAGATGTTTGCGCGGTAAATTTAGTTGTAGAAAGGGATTCCATGACTTTTTTCACAGAATCTAATTTATTTCTTTCGAAGATAGCAGAGATAAAGAGGATCAGTTTATTCAAAGACGAAGCGATGGATTTTTTTTGGAAAATAATTTTCCCATGCCAAAGCTTACAGACTTGCATTGCAGCAACAACTTCGTCACCAGAAAGATGTGGAAAGATATGATCAAGTGTATCAATAAGAGGACAAAATTCTAATGATGGAACACTTAGCATTTCAAATTCCTAAAAAAAGATTGTGATACCCCATATCGTTTTTAAGATATGGGGTATTGCACTTTATAGCGGTTTGCCGCGATTTAAAAGATCAAACGTTTTTTCGGTGACTAATCTGTTTTGGTAGTACCAATCAGTTTTAATAACATCTCCAACATAGGCGTAAGATGGACCATGGCGTTGATCGCTTACCCAGGAAATTTCTTCGATCAAGTGATTGCCATCCCTGAAGCGCTTTTCAATACCATGTTTAACCCCTTCAACATAAGGAACTTCAGCATATTTTTCACCGTTCAGATAAACAATAGTAATGCCCTCTTTTTTACCGTTAACCCAAACTTCGGTGGTGTTTGGCTCCCCTGTCGGAAAAAAAGATTTAAGGTTGCCTTCAACGATTCTATTTTTATAAGGTGTCACTTCCTTTGGAGCGCCATTTCCATGGCATGTCGTACAAAGGATCATTTCCCCATTTTGAATTGTATCATTGGAAACATGTTGGCCATAATTGTCGCGTTGAACCCTTGTTCCAAAACCATCTGCAATTTTAGCTTCCAATTGGTTTTTGGAAGTAAAATATTCACCGCCAATTAATTTATCATTTACAATCTGCTCTTTGGATTGGGGAGCTCCATTTTCATACCATCTTGTAATCGTACGGCCTTGCTGTCCTGTAAAAATAATTTCGTGGGCCGGTTTTCCAGAATAGTAATGAACGATGACTTTTTGGAGGTTGCCTTGTGAATATGTTTCTACTTTTTGAATCACTTCGCTGTGTGGAAATGTATAAGTTGTGTCGCCCTCTAAAACCCCGGAAGATAAGCTTTTTGTGACAATCACGCCATTTTTTAAAGTCGTGATAACTTTACCTGTTTGCCCACCTCTTGAAGACCAATCTTCAACAGGAACTGCAACGCCATAGCGATGAACATAAGTCTCATCTACAATGGGACCGCAATTATTAGATCGATTGCAACTGTTTAGCAATAAGCATAAAGCAAAAAGAGTTGAAATTTTAAGAAATCGCATGATGTTTAGTCCTTTTGATTTAAATTTTAGTAATTCGTGCATGTTCAGCGTCGACATCTTCTTGAGACACTGTTTTTTCCTTGTCCCGATAAATGAGTCTTAAGGTAACGTTTTTTAAACCCTTGCCTAATTTTTCGCTTCTATAAATATCAATTAAGAAAACGCTCTCAAGTAGTTTTGACGGAACTGAAAAAATCATTTTAAGAATCTGATCATAACTGATCGCTTCTTCCAAAGTGACTGTCCAGTCTCTTGTCGAACTTGGATATATCGGCAAAGGAGACATTTTTACATGGCTTTTCTTTAAAGGGTATAAATCATGAAGGCTTATTTCAGCAAATAAAATCCTCGTCTGGATATCTAATTTTCTTTGGATCGAAGGATGTATCTCACCAAGAGAACCTATTTCCAAATCCCCTGCAAAGATTGCAGCTTGTCTTGCATCGTGAAAAGTCTTAAGGTGATTTTCTTTAAAGACACAATCTTTAATGCCAAGATTTTCCAAAAGATTTTCAACAATCCCTTTCAGGTCAAAAAAATCGATGTTCTCCGGATGCTTACTCCATGAGTCATGCTCTTTTTTTCCTGTCAAAATAATGCCAAGAACGGAATGTTCTTTAAATTTATTTTCTGTCTTAAAGTGAATGCGTCCAATTTCAAAAGAGCTTATTGAATGGTTTTGATGATCGGCATTATATTTAACAGCCTGAAGAAGCCCCGGCAAAAGAGATGTTCTTAAAATCGATTGCTCTACCGATGTTGGGTTTAACACCTTTACAACAGCATCTTCTGACATGTTCGGACCATTTACAACATTTAGAAGAGTAGGACCAATCAAGTCGCAAGTCAAAAACTCCTGCAATCCTTCTGCTAAAAGAGTATTTCTTACTTCAGTTTCAAAAAGGTACATCGGAGAGTGCGGCAAATTGGACACGTGATACTTCGGATACGCTTTTGGGATATTATCATAACCATAGACGCGAGCTACTTCCTCGACCAAATCTATTTCATTCTGGATGTCGTTTCTATAAGTCGGAACTTTTACGCTAAAGCACGATTTACCGTCCACACTGCTTTTCATATCTAATTTTTTAAAGATAGACTCAATTTCACTGACACCAAGATGGGTGCCTAAAAGCTCGTTTACACGGTTTAACCTGCAGGAAATTGTTTTTTCTATAAATTCATTTTTTTTGATATCAATGAATCCTTTTGATACCTTTCCAGAAGCTATTTTTTGCATAAGACTTGCTGCAAAATCCAATGCATACAAAACAATATTTGGATCAGTGGCTCTCTCAAAACGCTTTGATGCATCTGTTTGGAGGCCAAGCCGCTTACTTGTTTTGCGGATGGCAGTCGGCAAAAAGCATGCCGATTCGATCACAACATTTTTTGTGCTACCAGTAATTTCGCTATTTAAACCGCCCATGACGCCTGCAATGGCAATTGCTTTTTCAGGATCGGCAATCAAGAGATCCTCTTCTGTCAATTTTTTTTGTTTTTCATCAAGAGTTGTCACGGTTTCTTCTTTTGAGGCAGACCGCACAACTATTGTGGAATCTTTTATTTTGTCAAAATCAAAGGCATGCAAGGGATTGCCAACTGCCATCATCACATAATTTGTGATATCGACGATGTTATTGACAGAACGAATGCCGCAAAGTTCAAGTTTGTCCTGGAGCCATTTTGGAGAATCGGCGATGACAACATCTTTTATAAGCCTGCATGAATACCTTAGGGATTTATCCAAATCTTGTACATCGACTTTCAACGAGTTTTCAATAGGACTAAAATCATCTTCCAAAAGAGCGTTTTCAGGCATTTTTAGCGGCAAATCATAGGCGCAGGAAAGCTCTCTTGCAACGCCCAAAACGCTGGAGCAATGCCCAAGATTTGGCGTTAATGAAATCTCAAAAACTGTTTCGTTGTGGATTGTTTCAACGCCATCTACTTCTAAACCTGCAAGCGTCAATGTTTTTGCAATTTCTCTTGAGGGATGATTTATATCAATAAATTCTTTTAACCAGCTTAATGGAATTTTCATGGGCTTATTCTTTTTTTTAAATTAAAACTAATCAGTATTTATAGAGAATAGCATACGGAATTTTAAATAGAAAACAAGAATTATTCTGTAATATTTTCTCCTGTTCTGATAGACTCTTGTCTTTATAAACTCTAAAAATCAAAGGATCTATCATGACTGTAGAACAAACCCTATCCATCATCAAACCAGACGCTGTCGGCGGAAACAAAATCGGAAATATCATTTCGCGCTTTGAAGATCAAGGTTTAAGAATTGTTGCTGCTAAAATGCAACACCTTACAAAAGAAAAAGCAGAAGGTTTTTATTCAGTTCACAAAGAACGCCCTTTCTTTAACGATCTTGTTTCATTCATGACGACAGGACCTGTTTTGATCATGGTTTTAGAAGGCCAAAACGCCATTGCGAAAAACCGCGATATCATGGGCGCAACAGATCCTAAAAAAGCTACTGCCGGAACAATTAGAGCAGACATTGCAAAAAGCATCGATGAAAATGCAGTTCATGGATCTGATGCTCCGGAAACTGCGCGCGAAGAAATCAAATTTTTCTTCAATTCAGAAGAAGTTTGCCCGCGCACAAGATAATTGTTTTAAATGATTCTTTTAATCGATAATTACGATTCATTTACTTACAATATCGCACAGTGCTTCCAAATGATTGGAAGTACTGTGCATGTAGTTTGCAATGATGTTTCCCATATCGATTTTATACCCACCCACTTAGTCATTGGGCCAGGTCCTGGGACTCCTTCCTCTGCCGGTATTTCGAAAGAGCTCATCCATACCTATCTGAACAAAATTCCCATTCTTGGCATTTGTCTTGGTCATCAATGCATTGCCGAATTTTTTGGAGGTATTGTTTTGAGGGCAAAAAAACCGATGCATGGGAAGTTAAGCAAAATCTATCACGACGAAAAGGGTCTCTTTAAAGGAATGCCAAAACCTTTTGTTGCAACACGCTATCACTCACTTATTGTTGAGAAAAAAAGTTTTCCAAAGGAACTCATTATATCTGCAGAAACATCAGATGGCGAAATTATGGGCTTAAGGCATAAAGAATACGCGCTTGAATCCGTACAGTTTCATCCGGAATCTGTGACTACTGAAAAAGGATTGACACTATTCCAAAATTTTATAAACTCAAAAAAAATAACTTAAATTAAAGGAATATTTTTTATGTTAAAAAAAACACTTTTTTGTTTAACGACGCTTCTACACTTTTCTTTGCATGCTGAAAAAACACTTTCCATAATAAAACCGGATGCTGTTTCAAATCATCATATAGGAGAGATTATCTCGCGATTTGAAAAAAATAATTTAAAAATTTCGGGCTTAAAAATGGTGAAGCTTAATAGGCAAGAAGCCGGAAAATTTTATGCTGAGCATAAAGACCGTCCTTTTTATGGGGAACTTGTCGAATTCATGAGCTCATCTCCTGTTGTCATTATGGTGTTAGATGGTGACAATGCAGTTGCGAAAAATAGAGAGCTCATGGGAGCTACCGACCCGAAAAAAGCAGATGCCGGCACAATCAGAAAAGACTTTGCGGAATCGATGGGCAAAAATGCTGTCCATGGCTCAGATAGTGTGGAGAGTGCCAAGACAGAGATCGAGTTCTTCTTCAAACCCCACGACCTATTTTAAATTAGTACAGCAAATCGTAAATCCTTACATACGGAATTCGAGTCCAAGGTAGGTTCTCTTTGCCTCTTCATTGTGAATCAGCTCATCGACATGACCGCTCATCATGACTTTGCCATCGCGGACAATATAACTTCTATGAACGACTGAAAAAATCTCTCTTGCGTTATGGTCTGTGATCAAAATGCTGATATTCTTTTTGGAAAGCAAAGTCACCATATGCTTGACCTCTTGAACAGAAATCGGATCTATATTTGCAAAAGGCTCATCAAGAAGTAAAAACGTCGGGTTTGTGACCAAAGCCCTTGTAATTTCAAGGCGCCGTCTTTCACCGCCAGAGAGCGCTATAGCTTTCTTTTTGGCAAGTTTTTCCAAGTGAAGCTCTCCTAACAGTTCTTCCAAACGCTGTTTTCTTTCAGCTTTGGTGAGAGGAAGGCATTCCAAAATACTCATCACGTTTTCTTCCACGGTCAAATAACGAAAAACAGAAGGCTCTTGCGCTAAATACCCCATTCCCATGCGCGCTCTTTTATGAACAGGCTCGTTTGTGACATCGACATCTTGAAAAATGACGCTGCCATTATCCGGCTTTATCAACCCGATTGTCATATAAAAAGCTGTTGTTTTCCCGGCGCCGTTTGGGCCAAGAAGCCCCACAATTTCTCCTTGACCGACCTCAAAACTCAAACCATTGACAACGGTTCTGCCGCTATAGCTTTTGACCAAATTCTTAACTTGAAGACATGTTTTCATAACGGATTTCCTTTTGCAGGCTCTAAAGAAAAATGATTTTTAAGTTTTTCGAGCTCGTGTCCCTCTAGGCTAAAACGCACATCGCCAAAGCCTTGAATCGATTCTTTCTTTGTCATTTGGTCGCGTTTGATTTTAACAGAAGGAGCGCTAATTTGTAAGTTGTTTGCTTTGTCATAAAAAAGAACCCTCGAGGTACTGGAGCTTGTCATCTGCATCTCGTTAGTCAAAGGATAGAATTCAACAACATCTGCTAAGGCGTATTGTAAAAACGCCTCGGATTCTTCAGGATTTACTGTTGATCTGTTTAAAATACGGATGTTGCCTTCCAAGGTTAATTTTTCAAGGCAGATCGTCCCATCATTTTCAACATAATCCAAAACAGCGCAGTCGGCATATATTTCACCGAGAATATCGTTAAAATAGACTTGCATCCCATCTGAAACATAGCCGTTTATATCACGGGGGCTTTCAATGGTTGTTTTTTGCAAGATATGATCCACGGCTACTTTTCCATAAGATGTTAATGTATGGATAAGCTTTTTTTCGTGATCGATATGGGCAATCACAGTCTCATCCAAGCTCTCGACCAAGATTACTTTTTTTTTGCCGGCTATTTCCTCGTAATAAATTTTTACTTCTTGCTCGCTCTGAAGCTCTCCATAATTTTTTTGATGGATGCTGATGTTGCCTGTAAAAGTTAAAGTTTTAAACTGTTCATTCCAATGCATCATGTCGCTTTCAAAATGAATTTTTTCAGAGGTATCTTCTTTGTCGCTAAGCGAGAGAAATCCTCGTGGAAATGTAAAGGCCAAGTCTTTTTTTTCCGAGTCGATATCAATTTTGGTAGCTCTGATGAGATCGCCATTCTTATTCGTAATCTGACACATTCCATGCTGACTTGCAGCAGACAAATTAATGCGGCCTGGATTTTTTTTTGGTTCTTCCTCGTTTTTTATACGTTGGTAAACTGCCCTGTCAGAAGAGGCTATAAAATCATGATTATAATTTAAAGTTACATTTTGCAAGGCTGTAATTTCAGAGATGGAATTTTTTAAACTTTTGGGATCCTCTTTTGTAAGCTGAACATCCATTTTGCGGCTCTTAAACAAAATAGGAACAATTTTTTCGCCATTTATTGCACAATTTTCTGTATAAATGACATATTCCTGTTCAAAATTTCCGGTAAATTTGCCCGTCGAGTCAAGGTAGTCAAGATCCGCATGGGAGCATAAAAACCTACCTCCCCCTTCAAGTTCCACTTTGACACTATCATCCATTGTCAAATGCACAAATCTTAATTTTTTTTTACCCTCTTCCGGGGTTAAAACAATGTGATTCGCATAAATTTTTCCAAGCTTCTGCTCCACGACCACATCACCGCTTAAAACAATTTGCTTTCCGTCATAATTGGCTTTGCAAGAATCGATGACGACAACATCCTCTTCTTCTGCAAAAAGACTTGAGAAGAAAAAGAAAAAGACAGAAAAAAATAAAGTGATTTTTTTATTCATTTTTAGAATTAGCTCTTTGGTTGATAGAATGTCGCTTTTAATTTTGTGGCTTTAAATTCCAAGCTCTTTCCCTTTAGGGAAAACTCTGCTGATTCTGCAATCCCGCTCATTAATTTTTTTTTATGTAAGGGCGCTTCACTAAACTCATGCCCTTCCACTAAAAACCGCTCGATTTTAACATGATTTGCATAAAAAGAATCTGTTTTATAATAGTAAGTACCAAGATCTGCTGTCATGAAACGCATAATTTGCATTGGTTTTAAGCGATCCTTTTCTTTTGAAATAATTCTCTTTTCATTATTTTCATTCTGATTTCTTAAAACGAGTTTGCCGTCATCTGAAAAAATCACCTCTTCACCAGACGGCAAGATGTAATAGAGTTCCTCCTGCATGCAGCACACGACCAAATTCATATGCTCGATCATTTCCGTTTTAAAATCATGGTGATCAAATATCATCTGAGCATTATCTGCAAGTAATCTAAGCTGCATCGGATTTTCGTTTTTTATAAATCGGATATCTTTCTGCACATTAAAGCGATGCTGGCTTATCTGGTAGGGCGTTTTTTTTAAATCATCCTTTTTTAAGCCGGTATCCGTCATGAGTTGCTGATACGTTTTTAGAGTGTCTTGATTGATCCAAAAGACAAGCTTAAAAACGCCGAAAATAATTGCAGGAAGCAACAAAAACCCCAAAACAACCGGAATCACGGTTAATTTCCACGATGTTTGATTAACTATTCGTTCTTCATTCTTCATTGACGACTGCATAAATTTTTTCTAGCTGAGCTATAAGCTTTGGTAAATCTTTAAAATCAAGAACCGAGGAAGCATCGCTTTTTGCAAGGCTTGGGTTATCGTGCGCTTCCATGAAAACCGTATTGACTCCGGCTGCAACGGCAGCTTTTGCAAGAATAGGGATAAACTCTCGTTGACCGCCAGATGAGCTCCCCTGGCCCCCTGGAAGTTGCACTGAATGGGTCGCATCAAAACAGACCGGAACCCCAAAACTTTGCATAATGGGAATTGCCCGCATATCGCTAACTAAGTTATTATAACCAAATGTGGTGCCCCTATCGACTAAAATAATATTATTATTTTTACATTCCCTGATTTTGTCTACAACATTTACCATATCAATAGGCGCTAAAAATTGTCCTTTTTTGACACTGATCACAGCGCCTGTCTCTGCTGCTGCAATGATAAGATCTGTTTGCCTGCAAAGAAATGCCGGAATTTGTAAAATATCGCAAACTGCGCTTGCAGCTTTTGCTTCTTCTTTTGAGTGAATATCAGAAACTATGGGAAGATCAAATTCTTTTTTGACTTTTTCTAAAATGCGCAAGCCCTCTTCAAGACCCGGACCCCTAAAAGAATGGATGGAAGAGCGATTTGCTTTGTCATAGCTTGATTTAAAAATAAAATTTATATTTGGAAATTTTGAAAATATTGCTTTTAGAGTTTCTGCAGATCGCATGCTGTGCTCTTCACTTTCAATCACGCAAGGCCCAGACATTATCGTTAGGGGTTCGCCTTTTCCAATATAAAAATTTTTTACTAAAACTTTATGCATACTTTTCTTCCCGTAAGTTGTTTTTATGCTTGGATTTTAAGAATCGGCATATAAAACAACTTCTTCATTGTTTATATTTGAAAACTCTTTTAATAAAGAGTTGATATTTTTTTTTACAATCTTATTTCCTTCGGGCACTTCAATTTCTTCTGCCAAATCAGACAAGGGAATTAAAACAAAAAGCCTCTCCTGCCAACGTGGATGAGGAATATCAAGACGCTCTTCTTCAATCAATTCCTTACCGAAAAATAAAATGTCGAGGTCTATCCTGCGCGGTTCATTTTTAGCTTTTGCGACTTTTCCAAAATCGACTTCAATTTGCTGTAATATTTCGAGGAGTTTTGAAGGAGCGTAATCGGTTTTAAAAAAACATACAGCATTGATGTAGGGGTCTTGGACTAAATCGCTGACAGGCGTTGTCTTATAAAAGCGCGATATTTTCAGATCAAAAATTCCGGGGAAGCTTTTCAAGCTTGCCAATGCCTGCCTTAAAACCAAAGCGACATTGCCGATATTTCCGCCAAGGGCTACATACACATCTTTTAAACTCTTCATCATTAAACAAAAGTCACTTAATTCGAACACATTATAATACTTCTTATTGTAAATATTTAGCTAGAAAAAACTATTGGGGGTTTTAAAAGGCTTCAATAAATATACCGGAATTTGATTTTTTTATCTGTTTTGGATAGTTTAAATGTCTTAGTGTGAGTGCTCTTTTAAGTTAAACGAGAAGAGCTCTTAAAGGTATCTGAACTTTGTGCTTGTAATTAAGGCGGATAATCAGTAAACTATCGTTTCTAATATCCAATTGGACCGATAGCTCAGTGGATAGAGCACCCGCCTTCTAAGCGGGTGGTCGCAGGTTCGAATCCTGCTCGGTCCGCCATTTTATCTTTTCCCCTCTCTCTAATTCAAGTTAGATTTGACAAATAATTCAGGATGTTCCATTCATTAAAATATTAATTTAAATCTTTTAAGTGGACACATGAAAATCAAATATACAATGTTCAATAGCGCTCATAATATCGACGATTTTGAAAAAATCCTCATTTCACATCCTTTTTTTTCCGGTTTAAGTGAAGCAGATATTGTAAAACTTTTAAAATTGGCTATCGTAAAAAACTATTCCCAGGATGAGATCATCGTCCGCCAGGGCGAAAATGTTGATGCTGTTTACCTGATTGTAAGCGGAAATGTAGAAGTCTCTAAAGAAGATGAAACAAGAGAAACAAAACCCGTTTTAGAAGTGATTTTAAACCCGGGAGATGCAATAGGTCTTAATGACACCGGCTTTTTTTCAATAAAAGGCATCAGGACAGCCACCCTAAAAGCTGTTTCCAATGTTACTTTGATAGGTTGGCAAATAGAAGCCTTTATTGATTTTTTACATACCCACCCAGAAATCGGTAATTTGATGGAACAAACAGCCGATCTGATTTTACGTTTAAATTTCATTAAAAAAATAGCTTTCTTTACAACTCTTTCTACTGGTGAAATTGCTGAAATTGCCTCCCATCTAAAAGAGCGTGAAGTGAATGTTGGCACTATTTTATTCAAACAAGGTGAAAAATCGGATGAATGTTATCTGATCCAATCTGGCAAAGTAGAAATAAATATCCAGGAAAATAATAGCACAAAATCCATTGTATTGGAAGCCCCTATGATTTTTGGAGAATTAGCGCTTTTGACGGACTCTGTAAGAAATGGTTCTGCCACAATGTTGGAAAATGGAAAACTACTTGTCATCAACAAAAGTTTATTTCAAAAAATTCTTCTCACTCACGAAACTGTTGCAAAATCCATTGTATCAATTGCGATGGAAAGAAGCAGACCTAAGCGATCCCCGAATGTTGAAGACTTTAGTAAAACGAACCCTGATGGGGAAACAATTCAGATCTTAAAAAATACAAAATTAAAAACTTACTATAAACTTAAATCCAGTGATTGGTTTGTCTGGAATCAAATAAATGGGATATTATCGATTGATGAAGTGATTGCTGAGGGTGTGGAAAAAGGTGTTGAAAGCGCTAACAATATGCGTCACAGCATCATTAATTTGGCTGATTTGGGATATATTGTGTTTGTTTCTGCGTTACATTAGGATTTACATAGTTCAAGCTTTTTTTTAATTTAAAAGCGAGACACTTCCAGTCGAATCTCTAACAAGAGATAACAAAAACTTAAGATTGTTCTTATACAGTGCAAGCTTCTCCTAAATAACAAACTCTGTTCAATCCCAAAATGGTGCAAGCTTTCTTCAACTAAAGAGGCTAAAGTATCACCACGTTGTGGTGATACTTTAGCCTCTTTAGTTGAAAAAAGCTTTACCTGTTTTGGGGCAGCTTTGAGTCTGCTTTAAAAAGTCAGTAACGTTTTAGAGCGACAAGAGGAATAATTACGCTTCTGCGTCTTGTCTTGGAACGCCATCTTCCAAAATTTCTAGATTTACTCGGATTCCGTTACGGCTTGCAACAGACATTAAGAGAGTTCTAATCGCATTGATTGTTTTCCCTTTTTTGCCGATGATTTTGCCGATGTCAGATTTTTCAACTGATAATTCAATGATCAATGTTTGAGTTCCGCCGATTTCATTAATTTTTACCTGATCGGGGTGATCGACGAGGTTTTTGACGATGTAGGCAACAAATTCTTTCATAGTTCGATCCTCTTCAAAATGAGAATGATTGGTAAGATTCTTTAATGTCAAGAATTGCTCAAGATAAAATAGAGCAACGTCTCTTATTACAATAGATTAACCTATATTATGTTTATTAATCTACTTAAAAATTCAAGCCAGATATAAAATTCTTCATATCAAGCGGTAATTCAAGTTTAAATTCAAGAGGTGTATTTGTTATCGGATGATTAAATCTTAAAACACTCGCATGCAGCATCTGCCGCGCGATCTTATACTTATTATTTACTTGGACGTTGCCATAAACGGGGCAGCCAAGAATGGGAGTTCCAAGGTGTTTCATATGAACTCTTATCTGATGTGTTCTTCCGGTTTTGAGTATGATATTAACAAGGCTGAATCTTTCGTTATGGGCAATTGTTTTACAAATACTATGAGCCTCTTTTCCACCCATCGTAACTACAGCCATCTGTTTTCGATTTACAGGGTGTCTTGAGATATGATTTTTAATTTCAGTATTGCCGGGATTTCCTATGCAAATGGCAAGGTATTCTTTATGGACAAGCCTTGCGCTGAACATTTGGATTAAACGCTCATGGGCAAGAGATGTTTTAGCTGCTATTAAAAGCCCTGAGGTATCCTTATCAAGCCTATGGACAATGCCCGGCCTTGGATAATTTCCCCTTGTATTTAACACCTCGTCCATTTGGAACAAATCCTTGCAATGATAAAGAAGGGCATTTACAAAAGTCCCCGTCCAATTACCGGGAGCTGGATGTACGCACATACCTGCTTTTTTATTCACAATTAAAATATGATCATCTTCAAATACGATATCAAGAGGGATGTTTTCAGCTGAGAGATTAAATTCAGGGGTTAGCATGAAATTGACTTCTATTTCATCTGACGCTTTTGGTTTAAAGCGCTTTTTTACAGGCGAGCCTTTAAATAAAACCTGATTCCTATCGATCAAATCCTGAAAATAACTACGGGATTTGACTTGTTGGAATCGATTGGCCAAAATCTTATCGAGACGTAGAGTCTCCTCTTCTTTGGTGATGATAATCAGTTCATTCTCTATATAAGACATTTTTTAAAGATTTTCCTCTACTAGGGGCATTATCATAAGTTCTGATTCATCAATTACATGATCCGGAACAAGTTTTTTGAATAAACTGCAAAGATTTAAGAAAATAAGCTGAATTTCTGCAAAATTGCTGTTTTTTCCGATAAATTTACCCAAATAAGCGTTTTCTTTAAAACAAAATTCCTGTAAATAAGAGTCGTTTTTTTGGATAAATAGAGATTTTAAGGCGGGATTTAATAGATCTAATTTTTGCTTTAAACTAGGGTCGATCAAAAAGCCTAAAAAAAGACGGGAATCAAATTGAGTCATTTAGCGAGTATTCCTATCTTTTTTAACCATTTGCCTCATCTCTTGCTTTTTGCTGCATGTCTTTTAACCGATCCTGGTGTGTTCTCATATCAGAAATTACACTCGTTGCAAGACCAAGCATCATCTGGTAATATACTTTTGGAGCCTTATTTTTTAGGTCTGCTAGAGAAGAAATCTTTGTTGCGCCAGTAGCCTCACCAGAGGCGTTTGTCGACATCGCAGCTCCTGCAGTCGCAGGATCCGCGGCAGAGGGAGCTGTAGATGAAACCGATGGCACATTCGAATTTTGAGGACTTATAGGAGAAGTCATAGCTTTAAAACCCCCTCTTTTAAATCAGAACTTTAAACTTCAAATACCTTATACTTATATAATAGCATATTTCGCATTTATCTTCAAGTGAGAGGTTTGACCTGTCAATCAATTAATCATATACTTAAAAATCGCATAAATTGTTAAAGATATATAAACAATTTTAACTATTGGATCATAATTAGTAATATTTGGTTTATAATCTTCTTTAATTGCCAGTAATGAAACTTTAGAATCGAATATAGGCTTAACAAAATCGGAAAAATCTAAGATATTTGATGAATCCACACAGGTAGGCTTGAATTTACCATAAAATTGATAAAGTTCATAACTAGCTGAATACTTTAGTGTTACCACCAAAGAATTTTGATTTGCCGCTTTAAAAATTAATTTCATAAGCTTCGTGCCAACACCTAACCTTCCATAATCTGGATGTACTGCTAAAAAATGCACGTGAAGGCTTATTTTTTCGTTTAAATCATTAACCTTATAATTGGCTACTACATAGCCGCTCATAATTTCTGTGTTGTCATTTTTTTTAGTCCAAGCAAAAAATGCAAGGCTTTCTGGTCTCTCTAAAATAGCAGTAATTTTATTGACAAGCGGAGGATATGACCAACCAACTGCCCAATTGACACATTCCACCTCTCCCATGAGGTCCAAGCGCTCTTTACAACTTATAAAATCTTTAATGACCAAGCTCATAAGAATGCTCCTTTAAAGCAGATTTGATATCTTCAAAAGAATAGCCTTTCCTTGCAAGAGAGCCTATGACCTTTTGCTTTTGCGCAAAATCTGTCAAATCTTTTGTTTTGTAGCGAGTTTCAAGAAGGGATTTGATGCGCAGGACACGATCATCGCTTGAATCTTGGGTTTCTAAAAATTTTTGGCATGTTTCTCTTTTGAGGCCTTTTAACATCAGCTTTTGCAAAATCCATTCCGGTCCTTTGTTTTTTGCTTTTGCGGACCTGATAAAAGTTTCAAGAAAGTCCTTATCATTGATGTAGCCTAAATTCTTACATTCCTTAATGACTGATTCGATAACTGATTCTGAGACAAGATATTCTTTTAAGATTTTTTTTAGCTCAAAGCTTGAATAATTTTTTTGACTTAACTTTTTATAAACAAAAGCTTTTACCTTTTTTACTTCGAGGATTTCAAATTGTTCAGTGGATATTAATTCAAGTTCTTGTCTGCCAAAAATAGAGGTATGGATGTCTTTCCACGGTTCATCATCAATGAAAATTGTATTGACGTGGTAAGCATTTTCTTTTGGAGCAATCGTTATTTCGCACATAGCTTCCTGTGTAGCTTAAGGCTTTAGCTGAAATTTTGTTTACTTTGTTGCAGGCTTTCAGCCTAATTCTCAGGGCAACGCCCTAGGTGACTTTGAATAAAATATGCAGGCCTTTAGCCTGCAACAAAGTAAACAAAATTTCAGCTAAAGCCTTAAGCTACAAAGCTTGACAAAGCCTACAAAACTTCCTAGCTATCAAGCAGAAGTTGGAGTAAGCGTCAAATTGTCGCCGCCGCCGCCTTCTGGTTGTAAAATATTTTCACTAGATATTGGTTTCTTATGCAAATCATTTGCTTTTTTAAGCCTGATTTTTTTCTCTTCGATATCCCAGTTACCTTTAACGATGTCTTCAATATCTTTAAAGTCGAGCGTTTCAAACTCCATAAGCATGTCTGTAATAAGCTGAACTTCCATGGATTTATCTTTGACAATTTGGAGGGCTCTATCGTGCGCCTGATCTAAAATCTCGCGAACTTCAGCATCAATTTCACGCGCTGTCACTTCAGAATATTTTTTCTCATGATGCGCTCCATATTGAGAGTTAGATGAGCTTTCATCATAAGCTACAGCTCCAAGCTTATCGCTCATACCCCACTCGCACACCATACTTCTTGCAAGACCTGTTGCCTGCTCAATATCTTGACGCGCTCCACTTGAAATATCGCTTACAAAAATTTCTTCAGCAACGCGCCCGCCCATTAAGACAGCAAGTTGGTCGATCAATTCTTTTTTCCAATAGCTGACACGATTTTTTTTAGGTAGGAACATGGTAGATCCCAAAGACAATCCCCTTGGAATGATCGTCACTTTGTCAATTGGATCTGCGTGATCTACAAACATACTTACAATCGTATGACCTGCTTCATGAACTGCTGTGGTGCGTTTTTCAGCATCATCAATTTCTAAACTGCGACGCTCTTTACCATAAAGCACTTTATCGCGAGCTTCAGTAACTTCCTGCGCAGTTACCGCAGTGCGTCCACGTCTTGCAGCAAGCAGAGCCGCTTCATTTAGCAAGTTAGCAAGGTCAGCGCCGGAGCTTCCGGGAGTACTTCTTGCAACAGACATCAGATCCACAGTCGGATCGAGTTTAATTTTTCTTGCATGAACTTTTAAGATATCAAAACGCCCTTTAATATCTGGAAGACCAATAATAACACGACGGTCAAACCTTCCTGGTCTTAAAAGCGCTTTATCGAGTACGTCCGGACGGTTTGTTGCCGCCATCAGAATAACACCTTCATTTGTATCAAAGCCGTCCATCTCTACGAGAAGCTGATTTAAGGTCTGTTCTCTTTCATCATGACCGCCTCCAACACCTACTCCGCGATGGCGCCCAACAGCGTCAATTTCGTCCATAAAGATAATGCAAGGAGCACTTTTCTTAGCTTGTTCAAACATATCACGGACACGGCTTGCGCCAACGCCTACAAACATTTCAACAAAATCAGAACCGGAAATCGAAAAAAATGGACGGTCAGCTTCTCCTGCAACTGCTTTTGCGATCAGCGTCTTACCGGTTCCTGGGGGTCCGATACATAATACGCCTTTTGGAATTCGGCCGCCAAGAGTTGTAAATTTTTGTGGATTTTTCAAAAATTCCACAATTTCCTGCAATTCTTCTATTGCCTCATCAGCACCAGCTACATCTTTAAAAGTAATTTTATTCGGTCCTTTTTGAATAGAAAGCTTGGCAGGCGATTTCCCAAAGCTCATAGCATTGGATCCAACGCCTTTCATCTGCCTTGCAAATACAAACCAAAGAACGCCCAAAATTAAAAGAGCAGGCAGGAAAGTAAATAAATAACTTAAATAATTAGGGGTCGGTTCTTCACTCTTAAATGTTTTTTCTAAAACTTTATTTAAAGGCTGATCCGGCGCTTTAAAGATGCCGCCTTTATTGTTGTTAAAATTTTCAAATTCTTCTTTTGCGTTAATAAACCATTGATTAAATTTTTCGTTATCTTCTTTTTCAAGAGCTCTTGTAGATAGTTCCTGATTATTAAAATACCAGATAACATTGGCAACAGATTGGCGGGCCTTATCGAGTTGTACTTGGTTATCATCAATTTTAGCGCTTAATTGGTTAAGTTCATCCAAAGATTCTTTGTAGTTGCGCACACTTCTTAGTTTGGTAAGCTTCGCTCCATTTTCTTCTTTATTTAAATCACTGACAATATCGTTCAAGTCAGAAAGTGAAATGGAATAAGCTGCAAGAATAGGCTCTAAAGTAGTTTTTGGAAGTTCACTTGCCTTTAATACTTCCGTTTCAATATTTTTTAAATTAGCTTTTAGCGCTTCATTTCCAATTCCAAGTTGCGGCGATCTGAGACTTGTGATTAAGGCATTTAAACTTATGCCAAACTGCTCAACATTTGCAGGAGTTGGATTTTCGCTAATAAGTTCGTATCTATGTTTTAAATCGAGCAAGCTGCCTATATTTTTATTCGGTAAAGCCTGAATGATCAATTCATGGCCTGGCAGAGCTCCATTTGAAAAATCTTCAACAACAACGTATCCATTTTTCGGAATTTCCTGCCCGCTTAAAGCTAAAAATAATTCAGCGGAGCTTGCAACTTTTACTTGAAGATTTTGAAGATCTTTTTGGAGACGTTCTTTTTCGTTTGAAAGAATATGACTTGTATTTAAAAGATCTAAGAATTTATAACGATTTTTACCCTCTTCGGTTAAACGATCGCGAAACTTACCGCTAAATGTCGCTAAATTGTCGTTTAAAGCAATTTTTCGACTATCTTCTGGTTGCAAAAGCTGAAGATTGACAAGATGTTCTAGCTGATAGCTGAATGAAACTTTAGCAAATTTGGTGTCGATTAAATTTTGTACCATCAAAGCAAGCAAAAAAGCCGCCATCAAAAACCATACAAAACTGTTTGAAAAGCCTTTTTTAAAATCTTGTTTGTTATCATCACTCATAATAATCACCTACTTTATTTGGGCCTTGGGGCTTCTTCGTGTCGTTAACTTTTAGTACACTTAATTTAGGCACTCACACTGCTCCACGGTCATATTACGAGAAAAAAACGCGTGATAAGCTGAAAAATTATACTTTGCCGTCTATTAATCGATTCTAGCAGATTCTTTTTTCATCATCAACTCTATTTAAGCCCCTATATTCAACTCTTATTTCGTATGGGGTTTCCAAAGATTCCAAAGACAGGTATTTTTTTTCTGTAAGAAACTCAGCATAAATACTTTCCGAGTTAAAAAGCACAGGAAAACAATCCCTTAAAAACGCTGGGACCTTATGCTTTGTCCACAAATCGCTTAATATTTTCCTCTCCTTTGTTTCTACAGACTTAAGTAAGTATTTCCCTTCTGAAACATCAAGACGCATCGAACCTTTAAATAAATTTTGCCAGGAAGAGAAATGACTATTTTTAGAATCAGATTTTTTTTTATTAATACTGACATTAAATAAACCAAATGCAAACTCCCCTTCTCTAGAAGTATCGAGTTCCAAAGACTTAAATTCCTGAACAGGAAGATTTGATAAAACAAACATTTTTTTCCGATCAAAAATAATTTTTCTTCCCTGAACCATCAGACACTTATTCGCTGCATTTGTTTGAAGCAAGCATTCTGCTTTTTCTAAAGAACTATGGGATAAACTCACCCCTGACTCTTTTGCCAAGAATCGAACCATATATTTCATTTCAAAGGGGTTGTGAATTATCGTAAAATCAAAATAATTTCCGAATACGCCTCTGACAATCAGGGGTTTAAAAGATGAAAACTTCTCTTCTAAATAATCGCTAAGTTCTTTTGCTTGAAGGCTTAAACGGTAAAGCGGTTCTGTAATGTCTTTACCAAACTCTTGATTTAGATAAGGAATAATGTTTTGGCGAAATCTGGCCCTCATGAACTTCGTATTTTCATTTGTGCTATCTTGAAAGAATGCAATATTTTTTGATCCAAGCCAAATCTTGATAGTTTTTTTTTTCAGATGTAAAAACGGTCTGAAAATCTTTAATCCTTCAATTTCTGTGACTTGCCTTAAACTCTGGAGGCAAAAAATAGAAGAGCCTTCAAACAAGCGTTTTAAAACAGTTTCTGCCTGATCATCCAAGTGATGACCAAGAATTACTGCTTGATAACTTTCTTCATCACAAAGTTTTTTAAAAAATTTAAGCCTTTCCATCCGGCACGCATTTTCTAAATTTCCGACTAACTTTGTTTTGCCAAGTGAATGCAAGTGAAAAGGTATGTGGAACTTATCGCTAAGTTTTTTAAGTTCCTGGGCTTCAGAGAGGCTTTCAGATCGCCAATTATGGTTTATGTGTGCAATGCCAAAATTAAATTTTAATTCAAGAAGCGCATAAAAAAGCGCAATGGAATCGGGGCCTCCAGAGAGTCCAAGCAGAAGCGGTTTTGCAGGATCCGCATGCTCTTTTAAAAAATTTTTAATTGTTTCAATAACCATTTTCATCCCTACTTGTTATTGCATTAGCAGCGCAAGCCTTTTTTAAGAGATGTATACCATCCCTTATAAAATGTTGTATTGTAACAAATCAGATGATTATTGTATTCTGTTGTTATTTCACTTACATGGTTTTAATTGATGTTGATTATTTGGCGTTATCTATTATCGCAATACATAAAAGTTTTAAGCTTGGCTACATTTTCGTTTATTGCGGTTTTATTAACAACAAGACTAGACGATATCGCCCACTTTGCCTCTCTTCACGCTGACGGTCTTGCAGTCCTTCGCTTTACCATGTACCAAATCCCCTATATTTTACCGATCGTCATTCCGATTTCTGCCTTAATTTCGGCACTTATCCTGATACAAAGACTCTCATCGTCCCATGAATTAACAGCATTAAGGGCAAGCGGGCTTTCCATCAAAATCATCATCGCTCCCCTTTTGATCCTGGCAAGCTATCTCTCTGTTTTGAATTTTTATATTGTATCAGAAGTTGCGACTTCTTCACATTTACAGGCAAATACCCTTAAATCAGAGCTTCGTCAAATCAATCCTCTTTTGGTTTTGCACAATAAGCACATGATGCGTCTTAAAGGAATTTTTTTTGATTCCCTAGGCGAATCAAAAATTGGTGAATCAGCCTCTGATGTAATCATCGCAATGCCGGGAAAGGGAGAAAATCCCATTAATCTCATCATTGCAAAAAATTTAGCGGCCTCAGATGTCAATTTTACCGGTTCCTTCATGACTTACATCTCAAGCCTCAAATCAAAGGATGAAAAAAAATTTGATCAACTGATGATTGAGAATATGGGAAAATCCGTGACATCGATTCAAGATTTTTCAAAAATGCTTCAAAAAAAAATCTTCAAAATCAATAACGATCACTTAAAACTAGACCTCCTAATGACGCGTATTGCCGATGAAAAAGAAAAACTAAACGCACATTCATCAAAAGAGTCCTCTAAAAACATTCAAAGAAACGTAAACCGCGGATACACAGAAATTATGCGTCGCATCTCGATTGCGATTGCTGTCTTTACATTCACTTTAATGGGTCTTTCCTTTGGGGCTAGCATAAGCAGAAACAAGTCAAATCGCGGTGTTATTTATCTTATTAGTTTAGCAGCCCTTTATCTTGCTTGTTACTTTGTCGCAAGAAGCATCGAGTATCAATTTACGGCAGCTTTTATTCTGTATTTAGTTCCGCATTTAGTTATTATTTTATTATCGACGTTAAGCTTTATGAAACTCTCGAAAGGAATTGAATAATCATGTTAACAAAGACTTGGGAGCGTTATTTTATCAAGCAGAGTTTGAAAACTTTTTTTCTTTTTATTTTCTGTTTCTTTGGCCTTTATGTCTTGATCGACTATGCAACTCATCTGCATCATTTTCATAAGTCCCAGCAGGAGTTTCAATGGAAGGTTGTAGTTTTCTATTATTTTTTTGATTTCATTAAACTTTTAGAAGTATTAATTCCATTTGCCCTTTTAATATCGACCATAAAAACAATCACAACCCTAAATGTTCACAATGAACTGATTGCACTTTTAGCAAGTGGAATCAAATTAAAAAGATTGCTGAGGCCTTTTATTTTTTTGGGTCTTGTTTTTACTGCTCTCCTTTATTTCAACACAGAAGTTTTGCTTCCGGAGGCTCTAAAAAAACTAAAAAATTTTAGTCAGGAAAGGCAAATTGCTAAAACGAAAAATTTGGGTACAAAACCTGTTCTTCATTTAAGCTTGGAAGACGGCTCTATTTTGCTCTTTCAAGATTTTGAAACAAATGAAAAGCACTTTAAAGATACGTATTGGATTCGATCCATCGATGAAATATACCGCATTAAGTTTCTTTATCCCGAAAAAAAGATTCCTGAGGGTAGTTTTGTAGAACATTTGAAAAGAGATCCTAAAGGTAATTTAATAATAGTTGCCTCTTATGTTTCAAAGACATTTCCGGATATGCATTTTAACAAGCAAACTCTTTTTGAGTCTATGACAACAGCAGAAGAGCAGTCCTACAGCGATCTTCAAACCAAAATCCCCTCTTTTACAGAAATCAAGAGTGAAAAACAAGCGCAGCTTGTGACAAGTTTTTACTATAAAATGGCAATGCCATGGCTTTGCCTTCTTGCGGTGATAGCGCCCATTCCTTTTTGCGTCTACTTTACGAGAAATCTTCCCCTCTTTATGATCTATGCCTGGGGCATTTTTGGGCTTGTGGCTTTTTATATCATCATGAATTCTGCCTTTGTACTCGGCGAGCGGCAAGTTTTATCTCCGTTTGTTGCCATAGGAACTCCCTTTTTGACGTTCATGGGAATTTTTCTATTTCGTTACAGCAGAGTATAATTTGGAGTGCGGGAACATATTTTTTTATTTTTTTATAAAAAATAAAAATAGGTTTTTGGAAAAAACAAAAACAAAGTTTGCGCCCGACAAAAAATAGCGTGT
>JBEPVN010000003.1:0-53278 GCA_041691015.1 Parachlamydiaceae bacterium
CCTATCTCTTGGAGATTTTTTGATTCTCTTTTTTCTCATCTTTCGTCAGAGGTTTTTTTTTGCTAGAAGCTCTTCATACTTTCCCATCACATTCTCCTTGTAAAGTAATGGAAAATATCAAAAAATTAATTATGCAAGAAGTCTATTGCAAGGGGATTTTTCGGTGGAAGAGAGAGAATCGGTGTCAGACAAGGTCAGGGGCCCTATATTTACTTTGTTATTTCCAACAATTATTACTTGACTTTTTTAAATTAAATATTATAATTATCTTTTTAATTATAAGGAGATTGGAATTATGAATAGTTTAATACACAATTTTAACACAAAAGTTAAACACATGGACTATAATATGAATGAAGGAACGACTTATGCTTTATTAGTTCCTCTATTTTCTTTTGCGATTCAGCTTAGCCAAACACATCATAATTTACCTCATTTGGAAAACGGTTTTTTTACATATGACAGTTCTAATAAAAAAAGAAAAATCCGTAAAGCGCATATTAGTAGTTCCCTAATCCAACTTGTGATCGCAGCTTCTGTTTACGCATTTAGTAATTTCAAAAATACAGGAAAATTACTTGGTATTATTGGTGCCTTGCAATTAACTCATATTTGTGTCGATACCTTTCGTTATGGCAAAAGATGCGCAAAAAAATGATCTAACAAAAAAAAACCGCGTCTATAAGCACGCGGTTTTTTGTTTAGTAGTGCATAAAAACTAAACGGGAGGACATGCCATTACTGTATTTTCTTCATTCAACCGATCTTCTTCTCGTAACAAAACCATATTACGATATCCAATACCAATTGTTGTAAGAAAAACAAGTATAATGCCTGTAAACCCAAGTCCTGTAATCACTTTGTAGTTATAATTTTGTTGATCGATGCTTTTCTGTTCGCATTGACTGAAACGATTAAATTTTTCCAAAACATATCCGGGAAAAGTATCTTCAAAATATCTACCATGAGCTTCCGCTTGTAGAATCCAGGAAGCATTAATAATTTTTGATGGTAGGGAGAGTGTGAAATTTTTGAAATTGTCAACCACACCATTGCCACGTAAGTCAAGTGCTATATACGGATTTAACACGACAAAGCGCTCAGTATTAAAAATAGGGTATAAATACCGCATGCACTCATGTTGAGGCTTAAAGATATCGCACGAGCCATTTAAAGATAAACGTATTCTAAAGCTTCCATTATACGCATCATTTGAAAAAAAATAGAACAAATTCATACATTCCTTAAGAGTTCCCGTATCATTTTCCTGAATATTCATGGGTAGCTTATTGTTTACAAAATCTCCTTCTCCCAAAAATTTAATATTTCTATAGACCCCCAAATTGACAGTCCCATCCCAATCGGTTTGATTAGTCCAGCCCTTAATATAATCGGAAACTTTGTCAAAAACTTGAAAAAAACGCTTAGCTACTTCTGTGACCGATTCTTCTTTATCGGTTAACATTTCTCCAAAAGGAGCTCTTGCAATTTGATCTATAATTTCAGCGATAGGCGACTGCCCATTAGCTCCATTATATACTTTAACAACAGTATCTGGATGTACACTTAAAGTGGGATTTGCTCCAGATAATACTAAAGGGCTATTATAAAGACTTAACTGCATTTGAGACCTCGTTGATCTAAATAATAAAAAAAGAGACTAAAAGATGCTGACGCATGTGTCAACATGTTTTGCCGCATTCGCTACATAACCTTAGAAGCGATATTACATAGTTAGCCGGCGGTGTTGTCCATAATTGTCGTTACTTAAAAAAGACTAAACACAAATTGGTAATTTAAAGGTTTTAGCGCTAAGTTATTAAAACATTTTTCAGTGTTGTCTTTTCTTCATTCAATTCTTCTTTTTCTAACAAACTACGATAATATCCAATGCCACATGTTGTTAAACAAACAACAATTATTCCCGCAAAACCACTAACAACTCCTATAATGACTAGGTGTTTAGTTTTTTCTTCTTCAATGATCGTTTCCTCGCATCCAATAAATAATTCTAATCTTTGATGTATATAATCAATTAGAAACTCATTAAAGTTTATAGAATAAGCTTCCCCTTCGATAATCCATGAAGCATTGATAATCTTTGATGGATGAGAAATATTTATATATTTTTCTCCTCCGCCATGTTGAGCAAGTGCTAACGATGGATTAAAGACACCTTGTCTGAGGTCAAATAAGTAATAAAAGTAACTATCTATACAATCCATCTGAGACTTAAAAATTCGGCAAGAGCCATTTAAGGATAATTGGAGTACAAAACTGTTAAGACCTTCATGTTTATAAAATAAATTTTTACAGGCTTTAAGTGGCTCTTCATCATCATTTTCCGCAACATTAATGGGGAGATTTTTTACATCAAAATCAGCATCTTCCAAAAATTTACCATTTGTATAAACTTCCATAGAATATCCAAACCAGGATGTATTGTTCCATCTCGTAAAATGCTCTGAAATCCTATCAACAAGTTGAAAGAAACGTTTACCGATTTCTGTAACGGGATCATCAAACCTATCCTTTAGCATTTCCCCAAATGGTGCCTTGGCAATTTGATCTATAGTTTCAGCAATAGGCGATTGCCCATTAGCACCATTATATACTTTAACAACAGGATCCGGATGTGCAATCAAAGTGGGATTTGCTCCAGATGACACTGAAGGACTATTATAAAGATTTAAATGCATTTGAGACCTCTTTTATTTAATTTTGTTTAGTTTAAGATTCCACTGTAAAAGGGGCAAATTCCGCGTAATTTATTAAGGTTTTATTCACATTTTTAAATTGATGTTTTTTTGAAATTTCAAAGAGTTGATCAAAAAAAGTTCTCTTGCATTGATAAAGAGCCTTTTTAAACCATCTTAGGGATACACTCCTTCTTTCTATACTTTTAAGCGAATTGGTCAATGCTGCCTCATGAATGGGATTTTCTTGAATTTTTAAAAATAGGCTTTCGTGTTCCAGGTCCGTTCTTTCTGTTATTTTTTCTAAACTTAATATTACAAGATTCTCCAATTGATAAAAATCTCCAAGTATAAATAATTCATAGAGATCCAAAATTGTAAAACATTTTGGATCTCCTAATGTGGTTAATTCGCCTGTATAAAGATGCTCAAAAAAAGCAGTTGCAACTTTTATTTCAGCATTTATATGTATTTCAAAGGGGGTTTCATCTTCCCGTGGAAATTCAATGAGTTTTTTAAAATATTCAGATTCAGAAGCAAGAACATTTTTGTGAACTTGAAATATTCCATCTTCCGTACGCACCGATACGTCGCAATATTCTCCTTTGACTGCTTGACTCCAAAGTTTTAAAAGCCTCTTCTCTCGTACAAGCGGCGTTGTGCTTCTCAAAATAAAAGGAATAGTATTTTCCCAAAAAACTGTAAAATTATATTGATTATCTGTTGCTGAAAATTCCTTCTCTATGCTCACATTTAAGGTAAGTATCTTTTTTTTTATAAATAAATAAGGTTTGTCGCTATAGTACTTAAGATCCATCTCATCAATGTATCCACCAACCGAATCATCATAAAAACCTTTACGATCTAAATAAGCATCATACATTCTTTTCCAAATCAAACATAGGCGTTCATTTGCTAACTCATGAAGCTCATTAACATTAATTTTATAATTTTCTTTTTGCCAATCCTCTACACATTGGCAAACATCGCAACCATGATGTATATTTTCATGAACATCAAATAGTATTATGGGATTCATTAAATCATTCATGTTTCTCTACCTTTTCAAAAATAGCTGCATACTTATTTAAGAATTTATCTACTTTGGTTAATTGATAATGGTTTTTTGCAATTACTAAGAGCTGATCGAAAAAACTTCTTTCACAGCCATCAAGAGCTTTTTCAAACCATGAAAATGAAGGCGGCCATACTTCTATGCTTTTAAGCAAATTAATAAGCACTTTCTCATGAATGGGTTTTTCTTTAATTTTTAAAAATAATTTTTCTTGTTCAGAGTCAGCTCTTTCACGCATTTTTAGTAGGCAGTCTTTGGCAAGAGGCTCTTCTTGATAAAAATCGCAAAGTACAAATAACTTATAAAGATCCAAAATCGTATAGCATGTTGGGTCTCTTAAAGAGGTTAATTGGCCGATATATAGATACTCTAAAAATGCAGAAGCTATTTTTACATTAGCATCTATATTAATTTCAAAAGGTGTCTCAGCTGTTCTTGGAAAGTCGATGAGTTTTTTAAAATATTCTGAATAAGTGGCAAGTACATTTTTGTGAACATGTAATGTTCCTGCCCTTGCATGTACCAAAATGTCGCAATATTCTCCTTTGACAGCTTGATCCCAAAGCATTGTAACTCTGCTAATTGATGGTAATGTATTTCTCAAAGCAAGAGGTTTGTATTGTAGAAAATTGTTGTCTCCCCAAAAAATTCTAAAGTAATAATTTTTTTCTCCACATACGCTCCTCTCAACATTTTTTGAACATTCCCTCGTAAAAGTCACGCCCAAAGAAACAATCTTCTTTTTTATGATTAAATAAATTTGATCAGTAATTTTTATTTTGTCATCATACTGAGTATCACCAGAAAAATAAGCAGTACATATTCGGCTCCAAATATCGTCTATAGCCTTGTTCATACATTCATGAAATTTTCTGTAATTTACTTGTTTCCACGAATTTACGAGTAGCATATCATTTGCAGCCTTACAAACATCACAATCAGGCTCAAAATCTTCATGGCAAGATAAAGTTATTGGAATTCTGAAATCAATCATTTTTTTAGTGCCTTTTTAAAAGAGTTTTTTTACTTCAGTTCGAACAGATTAATTTTTCGTAAACAATAATTTTTGACGGTTTTTTTTAAAAGAGTTTTCTGTTATCTTAAGCTTTTAAAAATCATAAAAAATGAAAGAGCCTTATCATGAGCCTTGAAATTGAAGAAGAAACACCCGAAGTAAAAACGACACTTAAAAATACGACTCCAAGCCCCATGATGGCCCAGTGGCATGCTTGCAAAGAAAAACACCCCGGTGCCGTGCTATTTTTTAGGATGGGCGACTTTTATGAAGCTTTCTATGACGATGCAGCACTCCTTGCAAAAGAACTTGATCTGACACTTACAAAAAGACATGACATTCCGATGAGTGGCATTCCTCATCATACTGTAGATGGCTATATTGATAAGCTTGTAGAAAAAGGCTTTCGTGTGGCTATAGCTGAGCAGATAGAAGATCCAAAACTGACAAAAGGTCTCGTAAAACGAGAAGTCGTACGGGTCATCACACCAGGCTCCATTATTAGCTCGTCTCTTCTATCCGATAAGTCCAACAATTTTTTTGTCTGCCTCAACCAAGTAGGCTCTATTTTTGGCATAAGCTTTTTAGACTTAACGACATCTGAATTTTACGTGATTGAAGTCGAGCATGAAAATGAACTTTTAAACGAAATTTGCCGCATCGGCCCCTCCGAAATTCTAACTTCAAAACGATTTTTTGAAAAACATCAAGCCATGTTTAACGAAATCAAAAAAACAAGTGAATGCTTGATCACAGCAATTGATGATTGGAATTTTGAACACCAAGTGACTTATAACTTTTTAACGCAGCACTTTAAAGTTCATAACTTAGATGGATTCGGCCTTAAAGGCATGATTCCTGGCGTTAATGCAGCAGGCGCACTTTTACAATACTTTCAAGATATTCTTTCGCTCCCTATAGAACAGATCAGCGAAATGATGACATTTAACGCATCTGAATTTATGTCCTTAGATAGGATCACAGAGCGTAATTTGGAACTGACAACTTCCCAGTTATTTGGAGGGCGCAAAAACAGTTTGCTTAGTGTTTTGGATATGACAGAAACCCCGATGGGCGCAAGATTGATGCGAAGGCTTATCAAAAAGCCTCTTTTGTCTGTGCAGGAGATCAACAAAAGACAAGATGCCGTACAAGCATTTTTAGACAATCAAGCGGCAATGGAGCGTTTAAAAAATCTTCTTTGCCATGTTAAAGACATCGAACGGCTGATGGTCAAAATTTGCTCAGGATATGCCTCTCCACGCGATTTAATTGCTTTAAAATGTTCATTCGACCCAATTCCTGCAATCAAAAACTTACTTACAAGCAATTTTCAAGCTTCTCTTTTGATCCGCGAAGAAAATATCATTTTAAGCCATTTACCAGAAATGTCCGGACTTATCGCAAATGCACTTGTCGATGAACCTCCAGCAAGGATTAGCGACGGCGGCACTTTTAGAGCAGGTTTTCATGCGGAACTAGATGAGCTTTTAATTTTATCTCAGGACAGCAAATCCTGGATTGCAAACTACCAAATGCTTTTGCGAGAACAAACGGGCATTAAAACCTTGAAAGTTGGCTTTACGCGTATGTTTGGCTATTACATCGAGGTCAGCAAAGGTCAGGCAGAACGAATGCCGGACTCTTTCCAAAGAAGGCAAACATTAGTCAATGGCGAGCGCTACATCACGCCGGAACTAAAAGAATTTGAAATGAAGATTTTGAGCGCAGAAGAGAGCATATTAAAAATTGAAAATGATTTATTTTTACAGCTTCGTTTAGAAATTGCAAAATATGCCCCAAAAGTACAGCAGATTGCCAAATCCTTGAGTATGATCGACTGTTTTTTAAGCCTTGCAAAAACTGCTGAAATCAATGATTACAAGAGACCTATCGTAGATGATAGCTTGATACTGCAAATTGCAGATGGCAGACACCCTGTCATTGAAGCCTCGAACAAATCGCAAAAATTTGTGCCCAATGACACGCTTTTGGGAGATGAACATAATCGTTTATCGCTGATTACAGGTCCTAACATGGCAGGAAAATCAACATACATCAGACAAGTTGCCCTGCTTTGTATTATGGCCCAAATCGGTTCGTTTATTCCTGTAAAAAGCGCCCTGATTGGGATTATCGATAAGGTTTTTACAAGAATTGGCGCAAGCGATGATTTATCGCGCGGGCAATCGACATTTATGGTCGAGATGACAGAGACTGCTAATATCTTAAATAATGCGACATCCAGATCGCTTGTCATATTAGATGAGATTGGACGCGGCACAAGCACTTATGATGGTATATCTATTGCCTGGTCTGTTGCAGAGTATTTATTAACGACAGAAAACAAACAGGCAAAAACCTTATTTGCAACCCATTATTTTGAATTGACCAAGCTTGAAGAAAAAATTCAAGGCGCAGTGAACTACAATGTGGCAGTTAATGAATGCGATGATCAAATCATCTTTTTACATAAGATAGTCCGCGGCGGCACAGATAAAAGTTATGGCATTCATGTTGCAAGACTTGCAGGTCTTCCGGTAGCTTCCATACAGCGGGCAAAAGAAATCCTGATTCATTTGGAAGAGAACGCAAATCGCAAAGGCTTATTCGAGCCTCCTGCAATCAAAAAAACACAAACACCTAAGAATAAGCCGCTTAAAAATGAGATTCAGCTTAATCTTTTTGGTTAAACAAAAACTTTATTTGACATTTTTTTATGAAAATGTCACATCTAAGTTTAAGTGAACCGCAAAACTTTTTTTGTTTGCTGCGGATCATATTAAACCAAAAAAGGAGAATCACCATGGGCGATATTAAAAAAGACCAACCAAACAAAAATCCAGCTCAACCAAACAAAGATCAACCACAAAGACATGAGCAAAAACCAGGCCAACAACAGCCACAACAAAATCCTAACAAAAAATCTTGGCAATAAGATTTTGTAATGGATAACGAAAACCCTTGGATTCCAAGGGTTTTCGATCTATATTCCCTTAAATCTCATCAAAACTCATCTAAACTTAAGTCTTCTTTAAGGCGTTGCCCTTATCATACCAAAATACGCATCAAACTAAGATTTGTAGCGTAGGCTTTAACAAAACGCTCTTGCAGGCGATCGGTCTCCAATAAAACAATATTAAAAGATTGACCTCTAGCTAAGACTGTTTTAGCATGGACTGATTCGGGAAATTGTGGTAGATTTAGGGGATCTTCAAAAAATAGGCTACTTTATGTATTCTAAAGCAGTTGCTCAAAACTTTTCTATCTCAAAGCAAAATAAAAGTTTGTTATTTCAATTTATTTTATCGGAATTCATCGATTCCTATAGGGAAATTTTGATCATACATCAGATTCAAACAGAACTAAAGAGTGGTTTTAGCCAAATTCAACTGGAACATCTAAAATCAAGCATGATGAAACTTGCAGGCTCATCCAAGACTTACATGCGTCTTTTTGCATGGAATCATGAAGACGGTATTTTAGCACGCCTTAAAAATCATTGTTTATACTTAAGAGAAGCTTTTTCTTTTCAAAGCAAAAAAGAGAGCCACACTCTTTTTAAAATGCAAAATTACATCAACAAAGCATTTATAAACTGCCTTCAAAGCTTGGATGCACTACACCTTACAGACAAAATCGAAATTTCAGAAAAACAAATCCAAAATTTGCACAAACTTCTCAATCAAATCATAAGCCCGATGCGAAAATTTTCTAAATTAGCTGCCAGTGTGATGCAAAAATTCCGTAACGATGAAAATGTCTTATTTTTTATGCTGCGTCACAAATCTGATTTGGATAGGTTATATGGATCGCAATTTGTTTTTAAATTGATCAATAGAATGTACAAAAAAGGCATAGACGAATTTTCCGATTTTTTGTTGGATCGCTATAAAAAACGAGGGTTTCATCATTTGATTCCGGGCATCTGTAACTACATTGCCGAACTAAAAAGTTAATTGGATATGAAAACAATAAAAGAAGAATATCTCGAAATTTTAAAATCGGCAAAGAATTTAATTTCTGAACAAATGACTGATGAACTGGATCAAAATGCTCCAAAATGGATCGTCAGCGAACTTACAACTTACAACTATTTTAAAAGCTTGGCTATTCAAAATAAGCAAAAACCTATCAAGCAAAATGAAAAAAAGGTTGAGGTACCGGTCCAAAAAGTTGCAGTACCTTATGCTCCCCCATTAAACCCTTATGTTAAAGAGGTACAGGAAATAAAAACAATTCCCGTTGAAGCACCAAAAGAGACTGAAGTGAAAGCCGCACCTTTACCGCTCGAACCAAAAACAAACCAAGCTCTTGAATTACACCCAATCGGAATTGCTCCTTTGCACGACTTAAACGATATTCGAAAAATTGTGGAAAAAGTTTTGCCAACTGAGATTATATTAGATCATATTCCATCAAGCAATCCTGAAGTGCTCGTGATTTCAAATGGTGTGGATAAATTTGAGGAAGCCTTGCTCTTAAATTTTACAAGAGCAATCGACATTTGCATAGCTCCTGCAAAACTTATATTTGTAAACAAATACTCTCCTGAAGATTTTCCAAATCTTAAAATGATCATTCAATCGGATGAAAACCAAAATATCCAAATCAACCCTTCCACCCGTTTGTTAAAAATCAACTATTTATCAGAGCTTTTTAAAGAGCCGAGGCTCAAAGCAAAACTTTGGGATGAAACAAAGCATGTCTTCTTTTCCTAAAGTCGTCTCCGTGATTCTTGATGTTGCCATCCAAAAAACCCTGGATTATGGGGTTCCTGAAGACCTTGCAGATAAGGTTAGACAGGGTTTAAGGGTGGAAGTGCCCGTCAGAGGGCATCTAAAAAAAGGTTATATTTTTGCAGTCAAATCGAATTCAGATTTTGAACGCATTTTACCGATTCACAGCATTATATCCGATCAGGAATTTGTGACAGATGACTTGTTTCAGCTTGCCATTTTCATGGCCAAATATTACTGCACAAGTTTAAGAAATGTTTTTAAAGTACTTTTACCTGCAATTGTTAGAAAAGATACGAAGCATAAAGAACAGCTTTTTGTGATGCGCGCAAAAACAAAAGATGAACTCAAAGAACTATGTGAAAACTTAAGGAATAAAAATTCACCGCAAGCAGATGTTTTGGACGTTTTGCTCCAAGTAAAAAAAGGAATATTACTCTCAGAGCTTCTTGAAAAAACGGGCGGCTCCAAAAGTCCGGTTGTTACCCTCGCTAAAAAAGGGTATCTTCTTTTAGATATCGTTCGGGTGGATAGATCCCCTCTCTTAAATGAAGAATATTTTAAGGTATTGCCAAAAAAACTAAATGATGACCAGGCAAAAGCTTTAGAAAAAATTGTCTCTGGCTTGGATGAAAATGCTTATCTGACGCATCTACTTTTTGGCATTACCGGAAGCGGAAAAACAGAAGTTTATCTCCAAGCAATCGATCACGCCCTAAAGATAAACAAAGGCACGATCATGCTAGTGCCGGAAATTTCATTGACAGCGCAGACAATTGAGCGTTTTAGAAGCAGGTTCGAGGGTAAAATTGCTATTTTACACCATCTTTTAAGCCCAGGAGAGCGCTATGATGAGTGGCATAAAATCAGAAATGGCGACGCTCAAATCGTGATAGGAGCTAGATCCGCAATTTTTAGCCCTGTAAAAAACTTAGGGCTTATTATTGTCGATGAAGAGCATGAAAATTCTTATAAACAGACCGATGAGGCTCCTTGCTACCATGCAAGAGATATTGCCGTCATGCGAGGCAAAATTAATTCATGCTCGATTATTTTAGGAAGCGCAACTCCATCCATTGAAACTTTTACGAATGCAAAAAAAAACAAATACATCTTAAGCAAGCTTACAACACGGGCAAATGAAGCTTTTCTTCCAAATATTCAGATCGTAAACATGCAGGATGAATATAAAAAAAATAGTGGGTTTACTAATTTTTCAAATGTATTATTGAATGGGATAAAGTCCAGGATGGAACGGGGAGAGCAAACCATTCTTTTCTTAAATCGACGAGGCTACCACACAACCTTATTTTGCGAACCTTGCCAAAATGCTATCAAATGCGCGCATTGCGATGCTGCCTTAACTTTTCATAAAAATGAACATCATTTGAGCTGCCATTTATGCGGATTTTCTTTGTCGCCTCCCCCAACTATCTGTCCGACGTGCAAGGTTTCCCATCCTATGAAATACCGCGGCGTCGGTACGGAACAAATTGAAAAATCGCTTCACGCTATTTTGCCAAATGTGCGCACCATAAGGCTTGACAGAGACACCACAAGACACAAGGGAAGCCATCAAAAACTTCTTCGCGAATTTGGTTCTGCAAAAGCAGATGTCATGATCGGCACGCAAATGATTGCAAAAGGCCTTCACTTTCCTGCAGTTACGCTAGTTGGTATCTTAAATAGCGATGCTTCCTTGAATTTCCCTGATTTTAGATCTTCGGAAAATACTTTTCAGCTCATCACACAAGTTGCAGGACGTGCAGGAAGAGGTGAAATTCCAGGCGAGGTCATCATCCAAACAAAAATGCCGGATAATACCACCATTCAGCTAAGTAAAACTCAGGATTTTGAAAAATTTTATAATGAAGAAATTGCGATCCGTGAAATGTTTAACTATCCCCCATTTACAAATATGGCAAAAATTGTTTTTTCTGGAAAAATTCAAGAGAAAACTGAAAATACGGCAGAAAAATTCAGATCTCATTTGATCCGGAATCTTCCGGCTTCCTTTGAAATTAATCCCGTCATACCCTCTGGTCATGCAAAAATTAAAGATCATTTTCGCTATCAATTTTTAATTAGAGGGCAAGGAATTTATCGTATCAGCGAAGCTTTGGAAAATTTAAGCAAAAACAATCTTATCCCAAGCGATGTTAAATTATTTATTGACATCAACCCCGTAAGCAGCTTTTTTTAGACATAAAGAACCAATATAAGCATTTTTAATCGATTGATATTTTTATCTCCTTTATATATACTAACAAAAAATAAAAGGGATCAAAACTTATGCTTGAATGGCTAAAAAGTTTTAAACAATCCAGTTTAAAAACCAAATCGTTTATATTCAATTCAGCTCTTCACGGAAGCATCATTATTTTGACTGCCATTTATTGTTATGCTCGCCTTGATTCTGTCCGCAGCCACAAAAATGTCGCTAAAGTCCAAGAACGCATACAAAACAAATAACAAAATTAAATTTTTAAGTGATCACATGATAGCAAAGCCTGAATACCACTCCCACGAAGAGTTTCAAAACCGTATACGTAAACTGGAAGAATTAAAACAGTTAGGAATCGATCCCTATCCGCACGTTTTTAAACCGACCATCAATTCTAAAAAGCTTCAAGAACAGTATGAGTCTAAGGAAGTGGGGCACAGTGAAAACGCGATGAATGGCGAGGGCGAATCATTTAAGGTTGCAGGCCGCCTCGTACTCTTTCGAGCCATGGGTAAAAATGCTTTTGCGCATATCCAAGATGATGAGGGACGTGTCCAGGTCATGTTCAACCGCGATTTGACTGAAGTTACAGGTTATAACCCTGTAAGCGATGCTTCAGGCGAAGTATTATCGCCTATGAAGCTCATCGAAAAAAAAGTCGACCTTGGCGATATTTTGGGTATCGAAGGCATTCTTTTTCGCACAAATAAAGGGGAGCTGACACTTTTTGCAAAAAAAGTCACGATTCTCTGCAAAACCTTGCTACCGCTTGCTGAAAAACATGCAGGCCTTGCAGACAAGGAACTTCGTTACAGAAAACGCTGGCTTGACTTGATCACAAATCCGGAAGTTCAGCAAACTTTTAGGCTAAGAAGTCGCATTTTAAAATTAATCCGCGATTACTTTGAAGAAGCTGGCTTTATCGAAGTTGAAACTCCTGTTTTACAAAGCATCTACGGCGGTGCAGAGGCAAGGCCTTTTGTCACGACATTAAATGCTCTTGACCAAGAGATGTTTTTAAGGATTTCGTTAGAGCCCTCTTTAAAAAAATTGATTGTTGGCGGTATGGACCGCATCTATGAGATCGGACGTGTTTTTAGAAATGAAGGGATTGATAGAAACCACAATCCTGAATTTACGCTTTTAGAAGCATATGCTGCTTTCTTTGACTATAATGATATGATGCTTCTTGTTGAAAACCTCTTTGATATGCTGACAAGAACGATTTACGGCACAACAAAAATCGCTGTTAAAATTACTGAAACAGAAGAGGCCGAAGTTGATTTTAAAGCGCCTTGGCCAAGACTTACCATGAAGGATGCTTTAAAGAAATTTGCAAACATTGATCCGGACCAATTGACTGATGAAGAAATGCGTGAAAAATTGAAAACTTCTGGACATTGCGATGTCAAAAAATTAAACGGCATGGCAAGAGGGCTATTAATTGCAGCTTTATTTGGCGTTTATGTCGAGCATCATTTGATACAGCCTCATCATATTACAGATCATCCGATCGAAACCACACCCCTTTGCAAACCGCACAGAAATGCAGCGGATAGAGCCCAAGGCTTGGTTGAGAGATTTGAGAGCTTCTGTTTGGGTCAGGAAATTTGCAATGCGTATAGCGAGTTAAACGATCCTGTATTGCAGCGTGAGCTTTTTGAAGTCCAATCCTTAAGACGAGATGCAGGGGACGAAGAGGCAAGCCCGCTTGATGAAGAATTCATCGAAGCTATCTGCCAAGGTATGCCGCCAACTGGCGGTGTTGGAATCGGGATTGACAGGCTTGTGATGATGCTGACAAATGCGCATTCCATCCGCGACGTCCTCTACTTCCCCTGGATGAAGTAAGGCACTCAAGGATCGCTAAAACAGTAAACAGCACAAACTTTTTTCAACTTAAAAGGAGCTACAAAAGACTAGAAAGGCTAAAGTATCACCACGTTGTGGTGAACAAATTGTTTTGATTTCCGGTGGTTACAACCACCGGCTATCTATGTGAAATCGCTTCTTAGATGTTTGGCTACATTTAACCACGAAGTGGTTTTTACATAGGTAGCCGGTGGTTACAACCACCGGAAATCAAAACAATTTGGTCACCACAACGTGGTGATACTTTAGCCTCTTTAGCCTCTCTGTTGAAAAAAAGCTTGTGCTGCTTTAATCGAAGAAGGCTTCCTTTACCTCTATCCCATTAAAAATGTTATGCATGGTATCTTCGAAAATTTCAATGCCGGTCAAAGCTTCCTGAACCTGGCATATCGCTTTTAGACACGCAATTTGATCATCCAACTGTTTTACGTCTCTACCACAATGATTAATCGATAAAATAATCAATTCATCTGTCGTTACGTTTTGTTTTCCCGGATTGACAACGCTATTGCATGAATCGCAAACTCTAGTTTTAGCATATTCTGCAATACACTTTTGGCATCCGCAATGATTGATTTTTTCTGCAACCAACATATTGGATTTTAGAAAGGTAAACTCTTCTTTGTCGTAGCAAAGCCCGCAATGAATCAAATAACAAGTAATCAATTTTTTATAATATTGACTTTGTGGAATATTCCTGATGAGTAAGTGATTGTCCTTCATCTCCATGACAGGTAAATCAATAAGTTCTTTAAATACCTGCAAATCTTCTAAAACAGCGTTTGAATCATTCAAAAGTCCTTTTGCCATTAATTTCGTAGCAATAGCTCTTATCCTTTCCTGTTTTGAAAGCTTCTCGTTCTGAAGCGCTTTTTCCAAGTCGGATAATACTTGGTCATTCCTGTTTGTCAATAAATTAACCCTTGCCCTGTCAACATAAAGATAAGGATGCAAAACACTCTCATCTTGCTCCATGAGCGCTATCGCCTCATCCAATGGCTGTCTTGCGTTGACGAAATCGCCGTTATCTAAAAGCAAAACGGATTCCGACCATTTATCCTGCCAAGTTTCTGCGTAAATATTAAATGAACATAGAACTACAAATGTTAAAGCTATTATTTTTTTCATCATGTATCAAATCTCCTTTTAAGGTGGTCTTAAAGCTAGCAATTTTTTTAATTTTTTGGTAGTGAATAATTACTTGAAAACTAAGCCTCAAAAAACTTCTTGAAGTTTTAGATAAATTCGCTATATAGTTTACCTTATTTTTCAAAACCATCCTAGAGTTTTAACATGCCTATTCTGCTCATTCTTTTAAGTTTTTTTCTAAATTTTTCAAGCTCTGTCATCTATGTAGGAGATCAGGAAGTTTCTGAGACTTGTCTATTATGAACAAAGATTTATTAAAACAAACCCTTACAAAAGTTTTCGGTCTTCAAGATTTTAGACCAAGCCAACTTTTAGCAATCGAGACGCTATTTGAAAAAGGAAGAGTGCTTTGCATTTTGCCAACAGGTCATGGAAAGTCTTTAATCTATCAGTTGCCAGCTTATCTCATTGACGGATTAACCCTTGTCATATCTCCGCTACTTGCTTTGATGCGCGATCAAATCGATCATCTGAATAAGCGTTTTAATATAGCAGCAGCAAGCATTAATACCGACCAAACAGATGAAGAAAATTATCGAGCCAAAATGCAGGCGATCAGCGGTTCTTTAAAAGTTTTGTTCATAGCTCCAGAAAAATTAGATAATCTGGAAGAATTTTTGTTTCTCTTAAATTTGCCGGTGAAATTTTTAGTGATTGATGAGGCTCATTGCATTTCCACATGGGGCCATGACTTTCGTCCAAGCTATCGGCAAATCATTCATTTTCTTCACGCGCTTGAAAAAAAAGATGGAACTGTAAAAGTTTTAGGGTTGACTGCGACAGCGAATGCAGAAGTAGAAGAAGATATCAAAAAACAAATGGCTTCTTCTACTCACGAAGTAACGACACTTCGAGAAAGTATGAACCGTCCAAATATCAGCCTTACTTCTGTTCCAATTACTAACATAGTTGAAAAATTAGCCATTCTGGAAGAGCTTCTTAAATCCTATCAGGGCGTCGGTCTTATTTATTGCGCAACTCGTGAAAATACAGAATTTGTGGCTGATTTTTGTAAAACACGCAATATGGAAATTGCCGCCTACCACGCAGGCTTTGAATCTACAGAAAAACGAGTGCTGCAACACGACTTTATCAATGATCGCTATAAAGCAATCGCTGCGACAAATGCCCTTGGTATGGGAATTGATAAATCTAATTTAAGATTTATCATTCATTTTGATTTTCCAAGTTCCATTACAGCATATTATCAGGAAGTTGGAAGATGTGGACGAGATGGCCTTCCAGCTATTGGTACAATCCTTTATAATCCAAAAGACAAAAACATCCAAACATACTTTATCGAATCAAGTCAGCCAAGAATTGATGATTTCAACAAAATTTTAGATGCCATACGCACGTCTGATTTGCCTTTGAATCTAAACGCGATTAAGCGTAAAACAGGTCTCCATCCAACAAAAGTGATCGTAGTGTTGTCAGAGCTAATTGAACAACGGTTCGTAAAAAAAGAACTCCATGAGAAAACTCAAGTGTATCTCTTAGTCGAAAACAGAGACTCCCTTGAATTAAAGCGCTATAAAAATCAATATGCCGTGAAGTATCGTGAGCTTAATAAAATTTTAGAATATTCTGAAGAATTAACAAATTGTCGCATGTGTATGTTGAGACAATCCTTAGGGGATCTTGAGTTTAAGGCGTGCGGCAGTTGCGATCTTTGCACCTCAAAAAAACATGTCTTTAACATTAGTGAAGAGAGAAAACAAAACATTGCTGATTGGATCAATAAAAGAGCTACTCCCATTTCGATTAGCCGCATGGCAAAGGTCAACCCCGGCTTAAGTGTTTTAGACGGTACGCTAAGATCCCCTCTTTTTATCAAATTTATGAAAGAAAGAACCGTGGACGCCTTAGATTTTTCAAGTCTTGATCCGGAACTTCATAACTTAGCGATCAGCCATTTGATCAAGATTTTTGAAAAAGAGCCTTTTACAGCGATTGTTTTAATTCCATCACGCACCTTTCATGCCGGTAAAAAAATTGCAGAGCAATTTGGTAAATTTTTTAATATCCCGGTTTTTACAGACCTATTAGCTTGGAAAAAAGAACCAGAAAGCAGGCAGGGTGAATTATTAAATAATGATCAACGAAGTTTTAACGTTGAAAACCAAATGTCATTTAACACAGATTCAACGCTTCCAAAAGGCGCTATTATTTTGCTTGACGATTATATAGGGTCTGGTGCCACAATGAAAGAGGCGTCTCGAGCTTTATTAAAAAGCAAAAAGCCACCATGTAAAATTATTCCTTTTACTCTTGCAAGAGTAAAATGGCAACTTGGTAAACCCGGATTTGTGTAGAGGTAATCGATGTTTTATTACATTTTTTTTTCACTGATTTTTTTAACGAACGTTTCTTTTGCAACAAATAAAATTCAAGACCCGAAAATCGCATACTATGTGCAGACGCTACTGCATGAGCATGTGAATAAATTCCAAATACCCGGTGTAGCTGTCGCTCTTTATTATGATGATGCAGAATATCTACTTTCCTATGGATTTGCAGATAAGGAAAAAAAAATCAATGTCACTCCGGATACTCTCTTTAAACTCGCATCAGTAACCAAAGTTTTTACCACTTCTCTTCTTGCACTAAAACTTCTTCAAGAAAAAATCCAATTACAAGACCCTGTTTCACGTTATTTAAATATAAAGCAGAATGACTCTTTTCAAGACATCAATGATGTTACTTTGTTACATCTTGCAACCCACACCTCCAGCCTCCCAAGGGTTTTTCCCAATTTCAAAAACGGCACCAATTATACGGAAGAAAAAATCATTCATTTTCTAAAAAATTGGAAAGCCTCTCGCAAAATAGGAACGCATTACTATTATTCCAATTTAGGTTTTGGGGTTTTGGGTATGGCGTTAGCTAAACAAAATCACTCAAGCTATATGGATCTTTTAAGAGACTTTATCTTAAAGCCACTAAACATGAACCAAACAACGATTGCAGTAAAGAAAAGTGATCTTCCATTGGTTGCAGTGGGATATAACGAAGGAACAGCTGTTCCTATAACCCCTATCAATACCTTGACCCCGGGAAGCGGCGCCCTCTATTCAACAGCCCGTGATATGATGAATTTTTTAAAAGCCAATTTAGGAGTTTATGGTCCAATCAATATTATTAACGCTATGGAATATGCACAAAAAAGTTATTTTACAGTAAATCAAAATCTTACAATGGGGCTTGGATGGCAGCGTTTTACAAACGACTCAAACCTTTTAATCATTGATAAAAATGGTGGTTTGCCGGGATT
Organism: Parachlamydiaceae bacterium; assembly: GCA_041691015.1. Classification (GTDB taxonomy): domain Bacteria; phylum Chlamydiota; class Chlamydiia; order Chlamydiales; family Parachlamydiaceae; genus JBBSJT01. The sequence goes on from JBEPVN010000003.1 coordinate 18,045, forward strand.
TTCTTCCTATATCGGATTTATAAAGGGACCAAAAAAAATCGGTATTGTCATATTGACCAATAAACGCGGTGTGAATGATACAGAGCTTGGTCGTAAAATTTTAAGCGAGCTTCATTCAAAGTAGGGTCAGGGGGGACCGGGGTCTTAGCTTGACAGTATGACCTTTAGGTTTTTGAAGGTACTCGCTCGCGCTCGCCTTCGGTATGGGCTAGGGTGTTTATTTTATGTGATTTTTATGAAGAAAAAAACACACAAAATAAGAGCTAAAAAAACTCTTTCTCAAAATTAAAAAAATAGTTTGTCATTTTTTCTCCTATCACTTATAAGCTCGTAATAAATAATCTTGGAGGTTTGTAATGACATCAGAATTAAGAGGTTCCACTCAATTAAGGACTATAGACGAAAATAAAACAATCGTGGAACCGGAACTAAATCATAGCACGGTTGAAATAGATGATAAAATGAAAGATATAGCAAAAAAAGTAAAAGAACGAAGAGCCTCCTCCTCGCCACCACCTGTTCAATGGAACGAACCTCGTCCAACTCCCCTCGATATCCCTAAAAGAAGGCAATCGAAAGAATTTAAATTAGTGATTATGGGCTAGTAACTAGTACTAGCGTTTTGCAAAGATGCTTTTGAGCTTGTCTAGAAAACCACCGCGTTTTGGCAGATTGGCAGGACCCTCTAGTTTGGAATATTCTTCCAATAGTTCTTTTTGTTTTGCTGTTAATTTGGTTGGGGTTTCGACAAAAATACGGACAAGCAAATCTCCTTTTCCTTGGCCATGAACGTTTGGAAATCCCTCGCCCTTGACTCTGAAAATTTTACCGTTTTGTGTGCCTTCCGGAATTGTGATTCTGCAGGTATGCTGTAGGACAGAAGGAACTTCCTTCTTGCACCCAAGAGCCGCTTCAGAGAAGCTGATCGGCAGGTCTATGATGACATCATTGCCTTCGCGCTCAAACATTTCATGTTTTTCAACAGTAATAAAAACAAACAGATCCCCAGAGGGTCCACCTGCTTGACCTGCGTCCCCATATCCGCTCATTTTAAGACGCATTCCGCTGTCAATGCCTGCCGGAATATGAACTTTTACATGCTGTTTTTCTTTGACCATGCCTTGTGCGTGGCATGTTTTGCAAGGGTCTGTAACAATTTGTCCTTCGCCATGACATTGAGGACATGCCATTGACATGCTGAAAAAACCTCTTTGCTCATTGACTTGACCAGCGCCTCTGCATTTTGGACATTTCTTGATGCCGTCACTAGTTGGAGAACCCTTGCCATGGCAAGTTCCGCAAGTAACATAATTTGTGATGGCAAGCTCTTTATCAACACCTTTTGCGGCCTCTTCAAAAGAAACCGTAATATTGACTCTTTTGCTAGCTCCTTGACGCGCGCGTGAATTATTTCCACCAAAACCGCCGCCACCGCCAAAATAGCTTTCAAATATGCTCTCGCCGCCGCCCATGCCTCCAAAAGCTCCCATGAAAGTTCTTAAAGCCTCATCCATCGAAGCAAAACCGCCAGCACCCTGTCCGCCCCCTCCAAATGGAGAGCCTTGCACGCCTTCTTTACCATAACGATCGTAAAGCTGACGTTTTTTATCATCGCTCAAAACTTCATATGCTTCAGAAATTTCTTTAAATTTCTTCTCAGCTTCTTTGTCTCCGGGATTTTTATCAGGGTGGTACTGTAAAGCTTTTTTTCGATAAGCTTTTTTGATTTCATCTGCGGTTGCAGATTTTTGAATTTCTAAGATTTCATAGTATTCGGCCATAAAATGTCCATATTTTAAATGGTCAGCTCTTTTTCAGATTAACAAAAAAGAGCTGAATAATTCGAAAAAAAATTAATTAGCGTGTTCTTTTATATTTCAAAGCAGCTTTAGATTTTGCGCGTTTTGCAATAGATGGCTTTGAATAAAAGCGATGTGCCTTAACAGACTTCATGATGCCTTCTTTGTCTAATCTTTTTTTAAGCGCACGAAGAGCTTTATCAATAGGCTCACCAACTCGAACTTTAACGATTGTCATCTTGAGTTCATTCCTTTTAAAAAGTTTATGGAATTAAAAATATGCTCCGGCAAAAAAGTCAAACAGTCTATTTCCAACTGCCTTTAGAGCCTAAAGCTTTACCAATACATGCGAGTATACAGAAGGAGTTAGATATTTACAACTAAAAACCTGTATTTCGAAAGAAACTTTCCCTTTCGATTTCGGCTTGAGTTTTTCTTAAATAAAGAAGTTTCAGTTCTTGGGTCGTAGAGTACTCCCCTTTTTCAAATTTATCAAAGGCAGACCTCCCCATTTCGCTTACATTTGGTGCAGATTCAATCCATTCCAAATGGTTTTCATCAAAAAACTTAGCAAATTTAGGTCTTAAAAGTAGCGCGCTCGGAGTGACAATGGTAGAAATTTCTTTTAAACAGTCAGCAGCTTTTTCAAGAGAATAAAGCAAGGGGTCTGTCATCCAACTGCAACTATTATTTTTAATGATGCCTGTTTGCAGATATACGCCTCCGATCCTCGCATCAATCATAGAGGTAAAGACTCCCTCTTTTTGCGGTATAAATCCATCTAAAGTACAAACGCCAATAAGCGGAATACCGAGGGCAAAGCTCAATGTTTTAGCAGTAATTGCAGAAACCCTGATTCCTGTATAGGAACCAGGACCAATACCTGCTATCACTAAACCAAGATCCTTTGGACTTAAATTTAAGATGCTAAAAGCTTTAACGATTTCTGAAAAAAGATTTTTTGAATTTTGAAGTCCGACGGGCAAATTCTCGTGATAAATTAATTGTTTATCCTTAAACAAAGCGACAAATCCAAGCTCCGTGCTTGTTTCAAGTAAAAGGGAAATCATAATAGCTTAATTCTTTTTGGAACGATAAGGGAATCTAGTGTGTTTATAAAATAGGTATCGGTCATACCGGCAACAAAATCAACAATCATTTGAGCATCAGTTGTTTGCTCCAAATATTTTGATGGTTTGTTGTGAGCAAAATGTGTATGTACGTAACTTAATTCCTTATTTTCAATAAGATCTTCGTAAAGGAGATCAAACAAAATACGGTACCCTTGCTTAATTTTTTTTGATTGGGTTTTTAGTTTTGGGTGCATGTAAATATAATTAAAATTAAATTCCCTTAGTACTTTTAAAGCCTCCAACACTTCTTCAGATAGGGCAATATAATCTTTTTCATAGCTCATTTGAATCACATCGCGCGCAATGCAGGTTAAAATATCTGCATTATTATTTTTTAAAATGGTTTCTGGAACTTGTGATCTTTCAATGAGATTTAAGTGAATCGCATCCTCAATATCACGTCCGATATAACTAATCGTATCGCTCAATTTTACAAGGCAGCCTTCTAAAGTCGCGGGAAAAATATTGATATCCGGATTTTGCAGTTTTTCTTTTTTTTCAGCGAAATGATCTACAAAGCTCTTACCATATTTTGGATGAAGTTTATGACTTGTTAAACCTCCATCGTGGCATAAAAAACCGTCATACACTAAAAGACCTAAATTCAGAGGATTTATCTCAGAAAAAATCCTGCACGATTGATGGGGGTGGGTAAACACACCGTTTCCATATTCTTTTGAAATTTCTGATAAATACCCTTCCCCTTCATGACCAAAAGGCGGATGTCCGACATCGTGGCCAAGCGCAATTGCTTCAACCAAGTCAAGATTCAAGTTCAAAATTTCTGCAATGCCTCTTGCAAAATTACTGACGAGTTGAACGTGCAGACTTCTATGAGTAATATGATCGTTATCAACAAGATAGACAACTTGTGTTTTGTCTGTGTAGCGTGCGAAGGGCTTTGAATGTAAAATGCGGTCTACATCTCTTTTGTAGGGAAGGCGATGGTCATCTTCTTTGGATTCGAAGCGTTCATGATCTTTTGAAAAAGCTGCTTTCTTATAAAAAGTACTTTCTTCCTTCTTCTCCGCAGCTTTTCTGTATTCCTTCAAAACATCTTTCATTTCATATCCTAGTTTAAAAACTCTGATAAGGCTCGGACCAGTCCTAATCGAGGGTAAACTGGCAGCCCTCATCGATGAGTCCATCGATATAGTTCAAGTTAAAATCAACGTCGAGAAATTTCTTATCTTCCAACATGTAAAGATGAAAAGGAATCGTGGAATGGACTCCCCCTATATGAAATTCCCTTAAAGCCCGTTTGCCTATCGCGATAGCAGTTTCACGATCTTTTCCCCTCACAATAAGTTTTGCTATCATGGAATCGTAATTTGGAGGAATGGTATAACCGGAATAACATGCGCTATCCACACGGACGTGAGGGCCGCCTGGTGGCAAATAATACTCAAGGCGTCCAGGAGACGGAGCAAAATTTCGTTTTGGATCTTCTGCATTAATGCGAAACTGAATGATATGACCCTTAAACTCGATATCTTCTTGCTTAAACGATAATTTGTGACCCATCGCAACAAGAATTTGTTCTTTTACAAGGTCGATGCCTGTAAGCTCTTCTGTAACACTATGCTCGACTTGAATGCGTGTATTTACTTCCATGAAATAAAAGTCATGGTTGCTGTCTAATAAAAATTCTACAGTCCCTACAGAATAGTAGCCGGCTTCTTTGACAACATTAATTGCAGCCTGTCCCATTTTTTGACGAAGTTTAGGGCTCAAAACCGGACTTGGCGCTTCTTCAATCAGTTTTTGGCGTCTGCGCTGCGTTGTACAATCGCGCTCGCCAAGGTGCACATAATTGCCGTGCTTATCGCCAATGATCTGAACTTCTACGTGACGCGGATTCATAATCATTTTTTCTAAATAAACACTTGGATTGCCAAAACTGGCTTCAGCCTCTGTTCTTGCAGCGACAAAATATTTGCCAAATTCCGATTCATTCTGCGCAATTCGAATCCCTTTTCCACCGCCGCCAGCAACTGCTTTAATAAAAACGGGATACCCGATTTTTTTAGCTTCAGCAAGCGCTGTTTTTAGATCGTCCACAACACCCTCAGAGCCTGGAATTACAGGACATTTTGCTTTTTTTGCTGTCGCTTTTGCTTTTGATTTATCCCCAAGCAGTGCAATGGCCTCATGAGAGGGTCCAATAAAGTTAAGTCCGCAGCTTTCGCAGATCGATGCAAAATTCGCGTTTTCGCTTAAAAAACCATAACCCGGATGAACAGCATCTGCACCTGTGATTTCGCAAGCAGAGAGGAGGTTTGGAATTTTCAGATAGGATTTTTGTGATGCAGGCTCTCCAATACAAATGGCTTCATCTGCATGCAAAACATGCAGAGCTTCGGCATCTGCTTGAGAATAGACAGCAACAGTCTGCAACCCTAAATCATGACATGCTCTAACAATTCTGACAGCAATTTCTCCGCGATTGGCAATAAGTACTTTCTGCATAATCTTTACGTTACTCGTATAATTTTAGAACCAAATTCTACAGGATGTCCGCTTTCTGGCAGTATTTCAGCTACAACCCCTTTGACACCAGATTTTACTTCATTCATAACTTTCATCGCTTCAATAATGCAAACAACCGTATTTTCATCGATCCTATCGCCCACTTTAACAAACGGCGCATCATCTGGAGAGGGCGAGGAATAATAAGTTCCAACCATAGGTGATGTGACATAGGTTCCTGGAGGAGTCTGAGCTTGAGCTACAGGCGTTGTCAAGGATACAGGAATTTCTTGCCCTGGATATGTATGCACAGCTGTCGCTTTACGAAGTGCGTAATCGCTTCTTGCTTCAGGAGAATAATCCAATCCAAGATCAGATGTTTTACAGACTCCATGGTCTTCCCGTTCAAGAACAATTTCAAAACCATCTGCATCTTTGATAGATAGCCGCTTCATGCAAGTTCTTCCCATTGCAGCCATCAACTCTTTAATTTGCTTAATTTCCATTTCCATGCAATAGACTCCTAAACTCGTTGTATATAATCGTCTGTTTTTGTATCTACTTTGATAATATCGCCAACTTCAATAAACGGCGGAACTTCAACTCTTGCGCCAGTTTCGAGCACAGCGACTTTATTAGATGCGCCAAGTGCAGATCCGCTACCGCCGCCTTCAATTTTTTCGATCATTATTTCTAAAAATTGAGGAAGCTCGACAGCAAAGATGGTCTCTCCATAAAAAGTAGCCCTTAAATCAGTGCCTTCTTTTAGGTAATTGATTTTATCTGAAATGATATTTGCCGGAATAAGAATTTGATCCAATGTTCCAACATCTATAAAGAGATAATCTTTCCCTTCCGGATAAAGAAATTCAAGTAGTTTTTCTGACAAACTGACATCTTTGACTACTTGATCCGGCTTAAAGCTTTTTTCAATCAGTTCATCATTGCCCAAGTCACGAAGCTTTGTTTTGATAAAAGGCGTTCCCTTAGGGACTGTAACTTTAACGCTAGACTCGACCCGGTACAATTTGTTGCCGATCGACAATGTCATTCCGGGAGTTATTTGCGTACTTGCTACCATATTTTTTTTAGCCTCCGGCCGCGTGTCGCAGTTCGCTGACTGCAGTTTTTAGATTGGGTTGTTTAAATAAAAATGTTCCTGCAACAAAGATGTTCGCTCCTGCATCAAAACATAATTTAGCTGTTTCAAGATCTATTCCACCATCTACTTGAATATTAAAAGGTGCAAGATCTTTTTTTGGATTTGGTATTGTGACTCCGCCATCATAAATGTGTAATTTGTCGCAAACGTCACGCACAAATTTAATTTTTTCAATCACTTCAGATTTAAAAGCCTGACCGCCAAACCCAGGATTTACTGTCATGAGCAAAGCCATATCGCATTTGTCCAAGTATCTCGTAAGAAGCGTCACTGAAGTTTCAGGACTTAAAGCAAGTCCGGCTTTTACATTGCACTTGCGAATATAGGCCAAAGTTTCATCGACTTCTTCTGTAGCCTCGATGTGAAAAGTGATCTGGTCTGCACCTGCCTCAACAAAACGTTCGATATAATCATAGGGGTTATACATCATGAGATGCACATCCAAAAACATATTCGTCGAGCGATTTATGGCAGCTACGGCTTGTGGCCCAATAGTGAGGTTCGGGACAAAATGTCCGTCCATAACGTCGACATGCAGCCAATCAGCGCCGGAATCTTCCACTCTTTTTGCTTCATCTGCAAGATGTGCAAAATCAGCTGCCAAAATTGAAGGCGCAATTTTAATTGAACTTTTTGGTAAATATTTCATTTTAGCTCTATTTCTTTTAATATATTCTATATTGATACCCTATAAATCCATCGAAAGTCAAGACTTTTTTGCTATTTTTAAGCTCCAATTTTAAAGTTTGTAATTATTGATAATTTAGTTTATTGTATATAACTAGTTTAAATCCAAAAGAGGAATTTATGGACCTTCCAAAAAAATCGACAATATTAACAACCGGACTTGCTATGTTTTCCATGTTCTTTGGAGCTGGGAACGTTGTATTCCCTTTAGCTTTGGGACAGTATTCTCAAGGAAATACTTTGTTTGCGGTATTAGGTCTTTTAATTACAGCAGTCGGCATTCCTTTTATGGGGCTAATTGCGATGACGCTTTTTGACGGAAACTATAAACATTTTTTTGAAAGAATCGGCAAAACACCCGGGTTCATTGTTGCGGTTTTTATCATGGGATTGATAGGACCACTAGGCGCACTTCCGCGTTGCATCGCGCTTTCTTATTCAACATTGCAACTTTATTTTCCGGATATGTCAGCCTCGCTTTTTAGTATTGGAGCTTGCTTACTTATCTTTTTGTTCACATTCAAGAAAAATTCCATTTTGGATGTTTTGGGCAATATCCTAACTCCGGTACTGCTTTTATCCTTAGGATTTATCATTGTAAAAGGGTTAATTGTCTCTCCTCCGATGCCAGTTGGGGACACAAATCAGATCGACATTTTCTTCAAAGGCTTAAATGACGGCTACCAGACAATGGACCTTTTTGGGGCATTCTTCTTTTCATCGGTTGTTTTAAGTTGTTTAAAAACTGAAAATTCAGAACAGCAAAATGATAAACAAATTATTAAAATGGCCTTAAAAGCAAGCTTGATCGGAGCTTCTCTTTTATCCTTGGTATATATCGGCTTTAGCTTTGTCGCAGCTTTCCACAGTGAAAATTTAATAGGAATTGAACAGGATAAATTGATCGGAACCATTGCAATTCAAGTTTTGGGTCCGCTTGCTGGAGTTGCAGCTTGCATTGCAGTAGCTCTTGCTTGTTTGACTACAGCTATTGCTTTAGCTGCCGTTTTTGCTGAATTTATCCATAAGGATATTTCGCAAAAAAAAATCGGGTATATCCCGGCTTTGATCGGCACACTTATCGTCACGTACTTTATCTCGACGCTAAACTTCATGGGTATTGCCAAGATGCTAGTGCCGATTTTACAAATCTGCTACCCGGCTTTAATTTTGCTAAGCGTGCTCAATATTGCCTACAAGCTTTATCACTTTAAGCCTGTTAAGACGCCTGTGCTTGTCGTATTTGCAATCTCCCTCGCCGGCTTTTTGATGTAAGAGACTGCTCTAAAAAGGCGCAAGCTTTGGAAGTTCCCTCATGTAATCAAATATATTGAAAATCAAGAAGAACATCATAAAACAATGACTTATAAAGAAGAATTTTTAATTTTTTTAAAAGAGCAAGGTTTCTCATATGATATTGATAATGTGTTTGATTGAATAAAGAGAAAAAAGAAGAACCCTCAAGGGGTTAAAATGTGTTTACAAGACACCCACACCTGCATTTTAACGTCGCTTCGCTTTGGTTAAAATTTGGTATGGGCTACAAAATGAGAGAAAAAAGATTCAAAAAAGAAAAAATCACATAAGTCGAGACAGAGATGAAGAGGGCTTAAAAGTTTTTGTGGTCTCTCGAGGTAAGTAATAAATAGTATAAGGGTCAGGCTTGTACTGTTTTGGTGCGGTCAAGCTCTTACAGCGACCTGGATTTCGCGAAAGATTTCACCAATAAGATACACTGTAAACCGACTCATGATACGGCACCATTTCAATGTAAGAAGAATAAATTTGATCGCTTTTTTTAAAAACCTGGAAAAATAATGAAATCCGCCTTTTAAAAATTTTGCGGTTTGTAAAAGCTTGGATTTTAATTTATTTATAAATTGATGCGCTTTTTCCCGACCTTTCGAAAAAAAGCGCTCCCCCGTCTTTTTAAACTTTTTTAGCCCTGTCAATGCTTCCAAACCAAGCCTCTTAAAACTTCTTAGAATAGCCATCTGAACACTTTGAACTTTGACCGTAATACTTTTCATTTTTGCAAAATGCCCTTTAAGCAATGAAAAACCTGTAGTATTCATAAATAATTGCATGGCTCTTTCGTTAATTTGATGCACAAAAGCTAAGGCCAAGACAACAGGGGGCTTAAATATTTGGACTGTTTTTTCAAGTTGCACTTGCAGCATCTCAAGTTTTGGAGAAACATATTCTGTAATTTTTTGTTTTACTTGGTTTAGAGCATCTATCGTACGTTTTATTTTTTCCTTAATTGCATCTGCAACGGGTTTTAATTTTTCAGTAACTGCTTTTTGAACCGTTTGACTAAAAGCCAATGCTTTTTTTAAAGGATCGGTGATTTTTTTGCTGATTTTCTTAAAACTATCTTCAATTTTTTTAAAAGCAATATTTGTTTGGGTGTTTATTCCGGAAAAGATTTTTTTTAAGGGATTTTTGGCAAATACGGGCTTGTCCGTTTTGGCAGCTTTAAAAGAGTTTTGTAAGATATGAAGAACACCCTCAAAAAATAAATTTAATTTATTGTTAATTTTTGAAGAAAATTCGGAAACCGTATTTGCAGTTTTTTTAAATGGCAAAATAAAATTTTCCGCTAACTTTTGGAAGGATGATTTTATGATAGCAGAAAGAGGATTTAATATTTTTGTTAAGGCAGATATCACTTGGATTTGTTTCGAAATCGCTTGAATGATCTTGTCAAAATTTTCTTTTAAAAAAGTATTTATTTTATGCCCCGCCTGAACCATTTTAGGGATCATTTTAACAATTGCCCATTTTGGCAAACGGTAAAGAAAAATATGCAGCGGCATAAGAAAAGCCATCAAAAAGAATTTGCCTGATTTTACGATGTAATAAACAGGCCTATTTTCTACAAGGCGTTTTAAAGCTTCATTTTCAGAATCCAAAGTATCGAGTTCTCTTAAATCCTTTAAGGGTGCAGAAGGCGTCATTTTCTGATGGCGAATAAAAACAAATATATCGACTTCCTGGCATGTCGAAAAACTATCTCTACTAATAGGCCCCTTATTTGGATTCATTTAAAAATACCTTTATAAAAAAACTCATTGCTATTTAAAATTAAACTATACAGATATTCTTGTTTATTTGCAACATTTAAAAAATTTGAAGTTATTCCAAAATTACAATTTTGTAAATTCAAAATCGCTTAAAGAATCAATTGAATTACCTTGCATGATTATTGTTTAATTGGTATATTCGTTGTTTTTAAGCAGTTAGGAGAATTTCAAAATGGTACGTATCAGTAAGCAATCAGAGAGAAGAAGCCAATCTCGCAGGCGCACAAAGGCACCTGCAAAAAAAACAGGTCCTTGTAAAGATAATTTGCCTTCAGGTTTTAAACCTCACTCAAATGCTGTAGAAGGCGAATTCGCAGCGAATGCATTTATACCAAAAATCAGATAAAGCAAAGGTTTAAAATTATGTCTAGACATCCAAGCTTTGGAAAAGCAAATAAAGGCGCTAAAAAGCGCAATGTGTTAAAGCGTTTTGAACGCGTCGATGTGTTAAAAAAACTCGGTCGTTGGGATGAAAACGAAGTTAAAGTAACAGGTCTTCCAAAAACTCCTATATTACCTTAAGGTATGGAGTGCGGAGACTTGTCTCCGCTTTTTACTCAAATCGACTTTTCGATTTGCAACCATTTTATATTTATTTCAAGCTTTTCGCCCCAATTGACTTTGTCGTTTGAGCGAAAAGCTTGAACTTAAAATCGTCACACTCCAAATAATACATCTACGATTTTCTATGATTATCCATGTTTCCAACAGACAAAAAGCGCTTAAAGTATCAAAGCCTTTCATCAAAAAAATTGTAGCGGAAGTCATTGCCTTTGAAGGGCAAAAATGCGATGAAGTTTCTGTACATTTTGTTTCGGTAAAAGAAATTTGCGCTCTACATGCCCAATTTTTTGATGATCCATCAAAAACAGATTGCATCTCCCTACCCTTAGATGATGAAGATGTAACACACTATCGGCTTCTTGGTGAAATCTTTGTCTGTCCAGAAACTGCAATTCAATATGCTGATTCCCACAAAACCGATCCAAATCAAGAACTTATACTCTACGTTATTCATGGACTCTTGCATCTATTTGGTTATGATGATATAGAAACTAAAGACAGGCTTAAGATGCGCTCTGCTGAAAAAAAGCATATGGCACACCTAAAAGCTCTTCACTTAGTTTCTTAAAAAATTATAACCTGAAATTTAAGTATTTGGTTTGATGATATATCTTTTTTTAGCTCTATTTTTTCTTATAGGTTCATTTTTTTTGACAGCCGAAATCACGAGCTTTCGCACCTTAAGTCAAAAAGAAACAAAAACCGAATTTAAAATTTTAGGAAATGTCTTTTTTTACAGAGTATTTCATCTCTTTTTTTTACCCGAAAAAGAGTACGAAGGTCTTATTTTTGGAACAATCGCAGCACAAAGCCTAAGCCGCTTCTGTTTTGCGGTTTTTTCAACGCTTTTTCTTGTACAGACGGCAATCTATCAAAATCTCGCTTGGGTTTCACTTATTTTAAGTTTTCTGATATTTATGACGCTCTCATTCCTTATCGGCGGCTATTTTCCACGCCTCTTAGGAACTTATGCTCCAAAAATTGCTTTCAGACTAGCGGCCCCCTTGGCCTCTATCTACCAATTGCTCGTTTTTCCGATCACCTATATATTTCTGAAGCTCTCAAAATGGGTGTTAAAAATTCTTCAAATAGATCCTTTGCATAAATCTTCTACAGAAACAAAACAGGAAATTTTTGAAATCATCGAAGAGGCAAGACAGCATATTCAAGTGGATGCCCACGACAAAAAACTCATAGAAGCAGTTCTTGTCTTTCGGGAGCGCATCGCAAGAGAAGTTATGGTCCCTCGCGTAGAACTTTTTAATCTTTCTGCAGAGACAAGTATTAAAGAGGCTGCTGAAATTTTACAAAGAGAGGGCTTTAGCAGAACACCGGTTTACAAGGGCAACTTGGACAATATTATAGGTGTCCTCATGTACAAGGATCTTTTAACAAAATATATGGAATTTGCAAAAACAGGTAATGACAAAATTTTAACAAACCCGATCGAATCCATCACAAAAAATGCGTTGTATACTCCTGAGACTAAAAAACTCTCAAGCCTGCTTCAGGAATTTCGCAAAAAACAAGTTCACTTGGCTATTGTTGTCGATGAATATGGCGGTACTGAAGGCATTGTGACAATCGAAGATATATTGGAAGAAATCGTTGGCGATATTTCAGATGAGTATGATAAAGAAGAAACGCTTTATAAAGTACTGCCAAATGGCTCAATAATCGTTGATGCCAGAATGAACATTTTGGATATTGAGGAAGAACTAAATATCAATATCCCGCAAGAATCCGATTACGATACGCTGGGCGGATTCATCTACCAAACAACCGGGACCATACCCTCAAAAGGTTTTATCATTCATCACGATGATTTTGAAATTGAAATTTTAAGTTCCAATGAAAAATCCGTTGAAAAAGTTATAATCACTCCCATTTCCATCTAATTCGCTTCGGGATAAATGACCCCTTCTGCTAAACTCTGAAGTTTTATTAAGGATAAAAAATATGCAAATAAATTCAATTGCCGAACTTAGCTTGGCTGTCATTTTTGGTTCAATTTTAGGTTTTCTTTGCTTTTGCGTTTATAATAGGCTCAAAATTGGTTCTTACGAGATCATCGCAAAAAATATCGTCCACAAAGCAGAAGGCGACGCTTCAAACTTAAAGCAAAAAGCAGAACTTCTCATTAAGCATCACAAGATCGATCATCAAAAAGAGCTTGAAGTAACATCTCAAACCGAAAGGAAAAAACTACAGAGGGAAGAAGAGCGCATCAAAATTAAAGAAGACAAGATTGAAGTACGCATGAGCCTTGTCGAAAAAAAATTAAGCGACATTGAAAAACGTGAAGCGTTACTGATTGCAAGAAAAGCGCAGCTTGACGAAGAGAAAAAAACGGTATCGGAAAAAAGAGATGACTTACTTGCTGAACTTGAAAAAATATCTGGTTTGAGCGCAATTGAAGCTAAAGAAATCCTGATCAACAAAGTAACGTGCGATGTAAAAGCTGACGCTGCAAATCTCATACGCAAAGTACAAAAAGAAGCAGAAGAGGAATCAGAAGCCCTAGCTAATACAATCATCGCAACTGCAATAAATCGCATGGCATCCTCTTGTGTCTCCGAAACTACAGTCCACACTGTATCCATCCCAAATGAAGAAATGAAGGGCAGGATTATTGGGCGCGAAGGAAGAAATATACGCTCTCTTGAAAAAGAAACCGGTGTTAATTTCATTATTGACGATACCCCAAACGCAATTGTGTTATCAGGATTTGATCCGATCAGAATGAACGTTGCAAAACTTGCGCTGACAGATCTTGTAACAGATGGTAGAATTCATCCGACACGTATTGAAGAGGCTGTTGAAAAAGCGAAGTTAACAACAACTAAGCAGATCAAGCAATATGGAGAAGATGCGGCTCTAAGAGCTGGCGCCATGAATTTGCATCCTCAAATTATTTTGATGCTCGGCAAATTAAAGTTTCGTTTTAGCTATGGCCAAAACATATTGGATCACTCTTTGGAAGTTTGCCACCTGATGGGACTTATGGCAGCAGAACTTGGGCTCGATGTACGTCTTGCAAAACGCATTGGCCTACTTCATGATATGGGTAAAGCCGTTTCTCACGAAATTGAAGGCTCTCATGCCATTATAGGCTATGACATCGCTTTAAAATATGGTGAATCGCAGGCTGTTGCAAATGGAATTGGCTGTCATCATCAAGAAATGGAGGCTGAAACAATCGAGGCAAGCGTTTGTAGCGCAGCAGACGCAATTTCTGCATCAAGACCTGGCGCTCGCATTGAAGCTGTTGAAGAATATATCAATCGCTTAAAGAAATTAGAAGATATTGCTTATGAATTTCCGGGAGTCGATAAAGCTTATGCTCTGCAAGCCGGAAGAGAAATCAGAATTGCGGTATTGCCAGATATTGTAGATGACATTGGCCTTATGAATTTGGCAAAGGAACTAACAAAGCGTATTGAACAAGATTTAAATTACCCGGGCAAGATCAAAGTTACTGTTGTGCGCGAAAAACGCGCTGTTGAGTACGCTATTTAGATCAACTGTGGGTTTTTAGGCACTTCGCGCGACCTCAATTCGTGGCCCTTTTATAAAAACTTTTTTAGTTCATTTAAACGACTTGTTATACTACCGTTTTTTCCATCGCTGTTTGTTAATTGCCACCCTCTTAATATATCCATTTTTTCATTTATATCTCTTTGTTCGATTGCTAGATCCCATTCTTTTTGATCAACTCTTTTCCAATTTTTTGAAAATGTTGTTTCTGTTTTAAGATCCTTTCCACCTTCGGGTTCTATTTTAATAAAACATTCTTTTTTGTACTTTGAAATTATTTTTTCGTAATTTACAAAATTTGCGAAGTTATTTAAATCATCTTTATAAGACTCATAAGTTTCTGCACATATAAAATCAGTCCTATTATTCATGTAGTAAATAACAGTTTCACTTGTTCGTTTCCCATAGCACTCTATTAATATGTTATTTTCTTGAAGAGTCTTATATCCTTCCCTATGGGGTTCACTCCATGCTATAGGAATTACTGGAATATCTGTATAGTTAACAACTGTTGCTTTAAAAAATGGGTTTCCACCATAGAATTTTTCAAATTGAAAAAGTGTAGCTTTTTCCGAGCTGTCAATAAGACCTCCTTTTTCACGGAGTACAGCCATTTTTGGATGCTTCTGGTTAATATAATTATTGATTTTTTCCGGATTTTTTTCAATCGCTGTATAAAGTGCCTCAACATTTATGGCACCCTGAAACATAATACGCATAACTACTACAGTTATCGTCATAAGTAATGGAAAGATAGTTAGTCGTACTATACTTTTTGTAGTAAATAATAAAGGATTCTTCATGTCAATTGATAAAGGAGTGGCGACAAGAGCCACAAATAAAAAAGCGTATTTCAGAATGGCGCGTTTTTCGGGACATATGCTCATATTAGCACACGCCAAATCTTTGCGAAGACTAGCTAATTTAAAGGCGCAATTAGGACCATAAGATAAAGTATCTGGAAAAAAGCGTAAAACATGCATTTTTTAATCTCACGTAAATTAAATTATAATTAATTATAGCATAACCTATAGATTATTGTAAATAAATTTATTTAATTCTTACAGAAAGCTTAATTATATTGATATAATTATACTTTTTATTTTATAATATCTTTGTAACAAGAGGTTAATTATGAATCCATTATCTTCAGACTCTCCTGTATCAAACGTTTATAAAAGCCAAAATACGGACGCCTTAAAAGCTGCAGCTCTTGGAAAAACCGCGATTGCCAACCTCCCCTCTGTAAAAATGGCAGAATCTGAGCAAACTCTTAAACCACAAGGGTTTAACGATAATTTTAAAGATTTGATTAAGCCTCTTGGCATGGATCCCTCTCCCGGTGAAAAAGCAGGTGCTACTCTCACCGCGTCATTTATTTACTTGAGCAAAATGGGTAACGCAATCACGCTCAACACTAAAAAATTGTTAAATGACAATTTAAAGTCTTAAAATGCATGAAAAAAAATCCAACAGGTGATAATATCCATAGCTTTATTAAAGAATAAACGAAGTACATAACATGAAACTCACATTTGCCTACTACGGCAACCCCATTTTGCGCAAAAAAGCTCTGCCTGTTGCAGCAATCAATAATGAAATCAAAGATCTTATAGCTTCCATGATTGAAGCCATGGATGAAAAAGATGGGATCGGCATAGCAGCTCCCCAAGTAAGCTACTCTCTTGCCCTCTTTATCACAAGAGTCCCCATAGAAAAAGATAATGACGAATGGGATCCTGGCGAGGTGAAAATCTTTATCAATCCAAAAATTTTGGAATATAGCAAAGACGAAGATTCTTATTCAGAAGGCTGTCTTTCGATACCAAAAGTCTATGGAGATGTTTTTCGGCCTATTAAAATAAAAGTAGAAGCTACGGATTTAAACGGTAATCTATTTGTCGAAGAGTTCTCAGGATTGAACGCGAGGGCCATCATGCACGAAAATGATCATATCAACGGAGTGTTGTTCATTGATCGCTTGAGTCCTCAGGAAAGAAAACTATTAGACACTAAGCTTAAAAGCATTAAGAAAAAATTCAATAAGCCTTAAAATTTAAGGCTTCTTAAAAAATAAATCGTACATTTTTTTCGTGCCGATTTTTTTGCTTAACTCCAAGATTGAAAAGAAAAGAAGAAAAACAAATGCCATGACAAGCATTGTTGCTAAAATTTGGTATAGGTTTTTATTCATTAGCTCTTTGTAAAGAATGCTGAAGCTAGATCCCTTGAAGTATCCTACAACAAAATGTTCTAAGACCGCAAAAATAAACGCAAAAAAAGTGAAGAGAATTGTTTTATAGACAACCGGATAGATTAAGGGTTTGTCTGAAAACCTTTCTCCAAGCTTCAAGGCTGATCCAAGCAAAATGATTTTAGAAAGTATGACAGCCTCAAATAAACTATAACTATAGTGAAGATAGTCAATCGAATACTCCCCTAAAATTAAGCGTTTATATGTGCCAAAAAGACTGAAAAAAAATGTGAAAAATAAGGTATAAACAAAAAATAGCTTCATTTCATGAACGATTTTTTGTTTATAGCCCTCATTAGACATTATTGGTTTTGCTCAATTACAAATTCAGGAGTGCTTGGACGTGTACGTCCCATAGCAGTTGTCCAAAGAGACAAAAGAATGCAAGATGAAAAAAATATGACTGCTAGCCAGCCTGTGAATTTTTTTAATACGTCGGCAGTTGATGTGCCAAATAGTGAATCGCTTGATTCTCCCCCAAAGGATGCTCCAAGACCTGTACTTTTGCTCTCTTGAATCAATATCACGAAGCATAAAACAGCGCAAAGGATTAAAAATAGTGTAATGGCTAATAAATAAAGAAAGGTCATGGGACTAGTTCCTCTTGATAATTGATAATTTTACTAAATGTTTCAGCAGATAGGGAAGCGCCACCGACTAATAATCCGTCAATATTCGGCTGATCTAAAAATTGTTTCGTATTTTCAGGCTTCACAGAACCGCCATAAATGATCGAAATTTTAGCAGCAGTTGCTTTTCCAAAAATTTCTTCAATGAGTTTTCTGCATTCGTGAATTGTTATTTCAGCAACCTCTGGAGTTGCAGGAAATCCGGCTCCAATTGCCCATACAGGCTCATAAGCTATGATCACATTTTTAACTTCTTCTGAACTTAAATTTTTTAAGCAGTCCGTGAGCTGCTCTTTTAAAACAGTATGTGTTTTTTCCGATTCCCTTTCATCAAAAGTCTCCCCAATGCAAAGGATAGGCTGTAAGTTGCAAGTTATAGCTTTTTTAACTTTTTTATTGATGAAATCATTGGTTTCATTAAAAATACTTCTTCTTTCGGAATGACCTAAAATCACAAATTGAGCGCCGGCATCTACAAGCATTTTGCCTGCAATTTCGCCAGTAAAGGCACCTTCATCTGCATCATTCATGTTTTGTGCACCTACAACGAGATGACTTCCATCCAGTGCCAGAGAAACCATCTTAATTAAAGTATAGGGAACTGCTAAATAAACTTTAAATGGGGTTTCCTTAACAAGTGGTAAAAGCTCTTTGATAAAACTTTTAGATTCCTCGGCAGTTTTATACATTTTCCAGTTACCGACGATGGTTACAGCTCTTTTTTGATCTGTCATAGCGTTCATTCCCTTTGGAAATCTCCTAAAAACCTTAAGCGTACATGGAATTTTCTTGAAATTCAAGTTCTTTTAACAAAAAAATAGCCGGACTCGTATAAAATTTCTACGATCCGGCTTATTTTGCTATTAGACCCTTAAATCTAAAAACTACTTAATAATGCGGATGTTGTTAGTCACGCCTTTTAAGTGATTAATTTGATTTGCAAGAAGTTCTGCTCTTTCCTTTTCAGCTTGACTTGTCACATCGCCAGATAGAGTAACTTTTCCGTTAAATACAGTGACAATCACTTTAACTTTTGAATCAGTAGAGAAGATGCGGTCATCACGGATTGCTTTATAGATAGCTTTTGATAAATCATGATCCGGTACAAAATTTGCGTCATTTGCTTTTTCGCCTTGATTTGAATTAATATCAACAGGTTTTGGCGTGTTCATTTTATCAGCCGGAAGATTTAAATCTTTTTGGTTTAACTTGTCAGCCGGTAATCTTGTTTGGCCATTTTGCATAGTTTGTCCAGGGATGGTTGTTTTATCAACTTGAACTTCGATAGCAGCAGACGCTGTTGATGCCAACATAATAGACATTGCAGAAAAAATAATGAAATTCTTCATGGAAGACTCCTTTTAAATAGTTTTTTCATTAACAATTTGGTTAATTAAATTCTAATATCAGTGATGAGTCTTATAGCTAGACATTTGAGAAATTTTTGCTCTTATTTCGGACATTATATTAAAATAAAAGTTTAGGCAAGGGTTTTTTGAAAAATGCAAACTCTGTTCAATCTTTAAAGATTGAACTGAGCTTGTTGTAATCAAAATTTTTGCAATTTCTCATAAACAACTTGAAATTCATGCGCCTATTACATAAAATCTTTTAGAGCTATCATTCTTTAAGGATTTTCATGTCATACCCAAGCGAATCTTCTCCCCCAAACTCAAACGTACCCGTATTGACCGTTTCCCAATTTACAAACGCAATCAAACATTGCTTGGAAGGAACATTCACATCTGTATCTATCGAAGGTGAAATCAGCAATTTTAAAGCTCAAAGCTCAGGACACCTCTACTTTACTCTAAAAGATTCAAATGCTCAAATTTCTGCCGTGATGTTTAAAGGTTCTGCTGCAGGGTTAAAAAACATCCCAAAAGATGGCGACCATGTGACCATCAATGGCGAAATTAATGTGTACCCTCCAAGCGGAAAATATCAAATTATCGTCCGCGAATTAAAACAGGTGGGTCTTGGCGAACTTCTTTTAAAGCTTGAAGAGCTCAAAATAAAATTACATAAGATGGGCTGGTTTAAAAAAGAACACAAAAAAATGCTGCCCAAGCTTCCTAAAAAAATCGGGGTTGTCACGAGTCCGACAGGAGCTGCGATCCAGGATATTTTAAATATTTTGACAAGGCGATTTTCGAGTTTTGAGCTCATCATCAATCCTGTCAAAGTACAAGGAGAGGGCGCTGCAAAAGAAATTGCAGAAGCCATATGGCAATTTAACCATTACAATTTAGCGGATGTGTTAATTGTCGGAAGAGGGGGCGGCAGTATTGAAGACTTATTTGCTTTTAATGAAGAAATCGTAGCTCAAGCTATTTTTCAAAGCCATATCCCAATTATTTCTGCTGTCGGTCACGAAACGGATCATTGCATCGCAGATTACGTGGCAGATGTTAGGGCGCCAACACCATCTGCTGCTGCAGAAATAGTGATTTTCGAAAAAATGCATATGTTGGAGCAAATCAGCCAAATTGAAAGCCGAATAAAACAACATGTTTTACATCTTATACTTAAATCGCGTTCTTCTTTAAATGGCATTATAAAACATCCTTTCATCAAATCCCCCTATGCGCTTCTTGGAATGCCCATACAACGCCTCGATGAAATGCGACAAAAAATGGACAGGGCTATCGAACAAAAGTTGATAAGAATCAAATTAAAACTTGAGGGACAACAAAAACAGCTCCATTCATTAAAACCGACCACGCAAATTGATTTTTTCAGGCAAAAACTGCAAACTTTTGAGAAAAACTTAAATCAGCGTATGTTAAACAGGCTAAACACACTAAAAAATGAAAAATTGATTCCTGTCTTAAAAATGCTTCAAGCTGTCGACCCAAAAAATGTTTTAACAAAAGGCTATTGTATTCTCTTTTCGGAAAAAGAAAATTCAGTTATAACTTCCATACATGCCGTTAAAAAACAAGAAGATGTGCGGATAGTTTTATCCGACGGCAAACTCATTTCAACAATTAAAGAAATCGAGATATTGTGAAAGAAGAAAATAATTTAGATAAACAACAAGACAGCCTAAGCTTTGAAAAAGCGTTTGCACGACTTGAGGAAATTCTCGAAAAAATGAATTCCGGCTCTGTACCGCTTGATGACTCCCTAAAGCTTTATGAAGAAGCTGACAAATTGATCAATACATGCAACTTAAAGCTGACTTCAGCTGAAAGAAAAATTGAAACTCTCATCAAAAATCGCAAAGGTGAATTGGTTTTGGGTCCAGATCAAAAGCCGATGACGCAAGATTTTAATCTCAAAAACCAAAGTTAATCAAGATGAGTGAAACCATTTTATCCGGGATCGAGAAGCCGGCAGACATGAAGCACCTTTCAACTAAGGAACTCTATCAATTAGCCTCTGAGATCAGGGAAAGAATCAGGCAAGTGCTCTCAATTACAGGCGGACACTTAGCATCTAATTTTGGCGCTGTCGAATTAACATTAGCCCTTCACCGCGTTTTTAACTCCCCGAAAGACAAATTTATTTTTGATGTCAGCCACCAAACATACGTCCACAAGCTTTTGACCGGAAGAAACAAAAACTTTGATAAGATTCGTCAATTTAAAGGCTTATGCGGATTTAGTAATCCCAAGGAATCAAAGTATGATCACTTTTATGCCGGCCATGCAGGTACTGCCCTCTCGCTTGGGCTTGGAGTTGCTAAAAATCGCGATCTAAATGCAGAAGATGATTATGTGATTCCAATTATCGGAGATGCGACTCTAACTTGCGGAACTGCTTTAGAGGCTCTAAATAACGTCTCGCGAGATCTGAAAAAATTCATTGTTGTCTTAAATGACAACAATATGTCGATCTCTGAAAATGTCGGCGCAATCACCAAAATCCTAAGCCGTTTTTTAAGCAATCCGACGACAAATAAAATTCATCAGGAATTAGACACCATTGTCTCAAAAATTCCAAGCTATGGAAAAACACTTGCAAAACAAGGCCATAAGCTTACGGGTTCTTTAAAAAATTTAGTAAGTCCTGCCGCTTTTTTTGAGCAATACGGGTTATCCTACATAGGTCCAATTGATGGTCATGACATCCAAAAACTCATCGAAGTGTTTGAAGGGGTTAAAGATTCAGCATGGCCTGTTATCATTCATGTCCTGACAAAAAAAGGCCAAGGAATGGAAGAGGCGATCAATAATCCCACTTCCTACCATGGAGCGAAGCCCTTTAATTTATCGACGGGTCAGTTTTTACCTGCAAAAAGCAATGCTTCAAGTTTTCCTAAAATTTTTGGCTCACATCTTGTCAAGATGGCTGAAAAAGATGAAAAAATTGTTGTCATTACTCCCGCAATGTCTGCTGGATCCTGCTTGGACGATTTTATCAAAAAATTTCCGGATAGAGGTCTTGATGTCGGCATTGCAGAATCTCATTCTGTCACCTTTGCAGGAGGCCTTTGCCTTGGTAAAAGCTTAAAAGTTGTCGTCTCCATTTATGCTACTTTTTTACAGCGCGCCTTCGATAATCTTTTTCATGACGTATGTCTTCAAGAACTTCCTGTCGTTTTTGCAATCGATAGAGCGGGAATTTCTGGTCCGGACGGCTCAACGCATCATGGAATCTATGACATTTCCTTTTTAAATGCGATGCCGAACATGATCATTTGCTGCCCAAGAAACGGTCATGTTTTAAAAGAGCTCATGGAATCTGTTTTTTCATACGGAAGACCAGCTGCCATCAGGTATCCGAACATGGCAACGGACGATTCTGAAAAAGATTTGATGTATCGCCCTCTTGCAAAGGCTGAAATCTTGAACCGCGGAGAAGATATTCTCATTATTGGTATGGGCGCCATGAATGACATTGCCCTAAAAGTGTGTCGCAATCTTCAAACAATTGGAATTAATCCAACAGTTTTAGATTTGATTTTCGTAAAACCATTGGATACGGAAATTTTAAGGGAATTGCTAACTACACATAAAGCTGTCATTACAATTGAAGAGCATTCTGTTGTTTCCGGTATGGGTTCGATCATCAATAATTTCCTCATAAAAGAAGGGTTTGGCACTACCAAAGTTCTTAATTTTGGAATTCCGGAAATTTATGTAGAGCAAGGCAGTCACACTGAAATTTTAAATGAGATCGGCCTGAATGAAGAAAATATCACAGAACAGATTATGTTACAGTTTGCACACCTCGCAGATGGAGCCTTAACCTCATGAATTTTGCTATTTTTTACAACCCCAATAAAAGCGAAGCTTACCCGATCGTAAAAAGTATTTGTTCATATTTGATTGAAAAAAAAATGAACATCTTTTTGGAAGAGCCGATAGAAGTTATAGGTGCTAAACTTATTTCTGACATAAATCCAAAACAAATTGATTTTAGCATATGCCTTGGTGGCGATGGTTCTATTTTGAGAGTTGTGCACCGAAATCCGGAAATTAAAGCACCTATCTTAGGGATTAATATGGGAAGCCTCGGATTTCTTGCAGACACCCCGTTAACAGAGCTCTTTGAAACATTAACAAACTTTCTAAACGGCTATTACACTGTGCAAAATCGCATGATGATGGATGGGATCACATCAAAAAATGAAAATTCTTTTGCCGTGAACGAAATTGTCGTCCATCGCGCAAAAAACCCAAGCTTGGTTGATCTTGCGATCTTTGTCGATAACAAATACCTCAATACTTTTTCAAGCGACGGTGTTATTTTTTCGACAGCAACAGGCTCAACCGCCTATTCATTGTCAGCCGGCGGTCCTATCTTAACTCCAGAGCTTGACGCTTTTGTGATTACGCCGATAAGCCCTCATACAATTACAAACCGTCCGATCGTTCTTATGCCAAAGCATGAGATACGCGTCGAATATGTAAGTCATCACAATCCGGTTGAAGTCATATACGATGGATTTACAACTTTTGAGATCGCGACGAACGAATGTGTGACAATCAAACGATCAAAACGCGAATTCAGAGTCGTTTCCATGGACAGTCATGACTATTTTGCAACTTTAAGGACCAAGCTTCATTGGTCCGGCAAACTCAAAATTTAAAGCTTCTAAGAAACAAAAGAACTTTGTGTGTTACTTTAAAACAGCATATAAAGTCTTTTTTGTCTTTGTTGTTCTTTTTAACCTTTCGTCTTAACTTGGACGCTCCTGCCATCTTTTCTTCAAAAAAAAAGCATTTACATAACAACTTATATATAAGCATGTTATAAAATAAATTTTAAAAAATCGACTGTAAACTAAAAATTATACTGGAAGATTTAATGCCCAATCCCCTATCTAGAAAAGGTAAATCCTTTTTTTTCAAAGAGCATATGCCGACGCTAATTTGAGCTAATCATAGGCTAATTGAAAAAAGATAGATTAGAAGAAACTTCAATTAAAGTTTCTTTAAGCTAACAGACAAAACTATAGGAGTGTTGTTATGAAATCAATTAAATCTTTAGTAGCTTTATGCGCTATCGCATTTGCATTTACAAGCTGCTGCTGCGATCGTAATCCTTGCTGCGATCCATGCCCAAGACCATGTCCAAAACCAATGTGTCCAAAACCTTGCTGTCCAAAACCAGCACCTTGCTGTCCAGAAGGCGGATACGGTTACTAGAATTGGTTAGGGCTTTTTGCTCTTTAGCCAATAAGCTAAAATGCAAGGGACTTAAAACCTCCCTTGCGTTTCTGATTTTTTTAGAGGGTATCGATCATTTAAATGTTTTTAAATCATTCATACCCTAAAAAAAGGTCAATTAAGTAAATAAACCAGTCCTTAAATAAAAAAGGAGTCTTTAAATGAGAAAAAAGCTTGGGGTTTTAGCCTCAGTTCTTCTTTTATGTGCTTCGGCACTCCTATGGTCAGGTTGCCAAGACCGTTGCTGTGATACAGTAACGACTTGTGAACAACCATGCAGACCAGAGCCCTGCAAACCAGTAAGTCCTCCGGTATGCAAGCCTGCTGTAAGCAAGCCTGTTTGTCAGCCACAACCTGTTTGCCAACCTGTTTGCGCACCGCAACCTGTTTGCAGACCGCAGCCTGTTTGCCAGCCTCAGCCTGTTTGCAGACCACAACCTGTTTGCCAGCCTGTTTGCCAACCTGTTTGCCCGCCTCCAGCGTGCGAGCCGCTTTGCAAAGTTTTGCCAAGATGCAAACATTCAACAAGCGCTGAATTAAACTGCTTGGATGGAATCACAGTTACTGCGAGAAATCCTGGTATGTGCATGCTCGGTGAGCAATATCCTATCGAGTTTGATGTAAAAGCTTGTGATGACGTTTGTGATGTTGTTGTTACAACAAGACTTCCAGAAGGCGTGTCTTTCGTAAGAAGCCAGCCGGAAGCTAATGTTAATGGCAACAAACTTGTATGGAACATCGGACACATGGATAAATGCCAAGTGATCCATGCTAAAGTATGGGTAAAATGCGAGTGCGAAGGTGAGCTTTGCGCATGCTTCTGTGCTACTGCAACACCTGTTAGATTCTGTTCATTGCTTTGTGCAAAACCAATCTTGACATGTGAAAAATGCGGTCCTGAAGAAGTTTGCCCAGGCGATCCAATTCATTACTCGATCACAGTTACAAACCGCGGAAGCTGCACAGCTGAAGATGTTGTTGTTACAGACAGTCTTCCAGATGGCGTAGAGCACCAAAGCGGTCAGAAAACATTGACATTCAAGTTAGGCAGCATTGAGCCTTGCCAAACTAAGACTGTTAATTTCTGTGTTACAGCTGTTAAACGCGGCAAAGTGACAAACAATATTGTTGTAACTGCATGCAACGCAGACTCAACATCTTGCCAATGGACAACATGCATTTGCTGCTGCGGCATTGAATGTACTAAAGTTGGTCCAAAAGAGCAAGGAATGGGCAAAAATGCCGATTACCAAATCACTGTGACAAACACAGGCGACAAATCTCTTACAGACGTAATGGTCGTTGATAATGCTCCAAGCTCAACATCTATTGTTGCAGCAAACGGCGCACAAATCAGAGGCAACCAAGCTGTATGGAGACTACGTGAGCTAAAACCTGGCGAGAAAGTTTCTTTCTCTATTACGCTAACAACATGCGTACCTGGATGCTTCACAAACCGTGTGAATGTAACAAACTGCCAAGGTTGCACAGCAGCTTGTGAATATACAACTCGTTGGAAAGGTCGCGCGACAATCAACGCTTGCATCACAGAGACAGAGTCTCCAATATGCATCGGTGAAACAACGAGCTATAACATCACTGTAATCAACCAAGGATCAGAAGCTGATACAAACGTTGCAGTAACAATTAAGTTCCCACCAGAAGTTACTCCTGTGAGTGCAACTGGCGATACTGCTGCTAATGTAAACGGTCAGACAGTTACTTTTGCTCCTGTTGCTAACTTCAACGCAAGACAGACACTTAAATATAGAGTGGATGCCAAAGCGAAGAGTTCTGGCGATGCACGCGTTATCTTAGAAGTCACATCTGACTCTCTTAAGACACCGCTTGTACAGCAAGAAAGCACAATTGTTAACTAAGCTTTAATTAGCGAATTAACAAAAAGGCCGGGTATTGAAAAATACCCGGCCTTTTTTTTTGTATTCGTTTTGTTATAATTTTTTTCCCAATGAAGCGCGGGCTTTATACATGTTGCTTTAGAGCTGATGCTTTTGAATAAAGAGATTTTCTTCTGTAATTTCTTCTATGAGATTTGAAGATATTGGCGTTGGTGTTGTAAACCAAATATTGACGAACAATCTTAAAATCGGTGCAAATACCCACCGTACAGTTTCTAATGTAAAATGATCAAACCGCCCTGCCCAAAACTTTAATTCTTCCGGTTTTTTGACCATTTCAAATTGGACGGATTCCGTATCGCTTTTTTCCATCAACATCAAAATCTCGTGAGCGACATCATAGGTCACTCTTTGTTGATCTTTTACAATCACACGCAGAGACGGGGGCAAGTGCGATCCTCCAAAAAAAGAATAAAGATCGTCTTGATGGCGCACTTCGATAATTTGAGGAAGTAAATCGATATTAAGGCCATTTTCGATATAAGCCTCTGCAATAGAGCCAACACCTGGCGCATTGTAATGGTAGACTTGGGATATAAAACCTTCCGTCTTAAAAGCTGCCGCCATTTGCTGCGCAATTGCTCCCCCTAAGCTATGACCCACCACAACGCAGCCTTCCGGAAATTTTGATAAGCTCATTTTAAATAATTCAAAAAGTTTAAGGCGTCCGGAATTAAATGCGATAGAGCCAATACTTGCTGATAAATCATCAAGCGCATTCCCCGGATTATCTGCTACTGTTCCCCTTACAGATAAAATGGGGTAGACTACCCTGTCCCATCTTTTTCTTGGTTCAAAATAAATTGCTCTTAAACCCTCTATCGTTTCAATCACCGCAGTTATTTTATAAGTGCCAAAAAAAGTGTTGAAGGTTTTATTTTCTTTAAATTCCTTATAATAGGAAGAAGCTGCTACCGCATTATAGAACGTATCGATAAGGCAGGTGTTTTTTAAAATTCTTTTAACTTCCAACATTTGAGCTCGCCTTAAAGCTTCCTTTTCCTTCACTCTGCAATAGGAAACAGCGATTTTATAGAGCTCTTTTGGACTGAGCATTCTATTTTTTAAAATACAATCGCCGATATAGATGCATTTTAAAGCTTGAATAATCAAAGGATCATTTCTGTAGATTTTGTTTACGAATGAAATATTCTTATTGAATTTGACTTGGGGGTTTTCAGCTTCAATGCTTAAAATTTCCTGATAGATCAGATTCAGCTTTTCATGGACAAGCTCAAGCGGCAAATCAAAAAGCGGCATGAAGGGATGTAATTTTTCTACAGTTACAAGTTGACTTTCCATACATAAACCTCTAACTTACTTCTAACATATTTAACAAAAAAAAATAAGAGATTAATTTCATGCTGATTTTAGGTTCAAGTTCCCCTCGAAGGAAAGAAATTTTAGGCTTTTTTTCCTTGGCCTTCACTGTCGAAACCTCAAATTTTGATGAAAGCAGCATTCTCTTTACAGGGGATCCTACACAATATGTATTAGAGCTTGCAAAGGCAAAGCTGACAAGTTTAAAGGATAAATTCCGAAAAGAGCCTATTTTAACTGCAGATACTGTGGTTTTTTGTAATGGAAAGGTGTATAACAAACCGGCAAATGCCAAACAAGCCTTTCAAGCATTAACAGAACTTCAAGGTAAATGGCATTCTGTTTTTACGGGCTTAGCACTCTCTTGGGGCAATCACATATATGAAGAGTTTGAAGAAACGCGCGTGTTGTTCAATCCCCTGACAGAAGATGAAATCCGTCATTACAACAAGAAAATACATTTTGCAGATAAGGCAGGTGGCTACGCCATCCAAATGGGCGGCGGGCTTATCGTAAATAAAATCGACGGCTGTTATTACAACGTGATGGGGATGCCGGTCAATACCTTAAGGAAGCTTTTGAAGCATGCAGACATCGAGCTTTGGGATTATGTGAAATAGAGCTATTGCCTTAAAGTAATCTTGAGGTTGTTTTTTTGTGCGAAGTCATGCATTTGACTCACATTATCTGCAGTCATATGCTTATTTAGATACTTGACCGTCCATTTTTTAGTAGCAATATTGCTGCATGTTTCAAAAAGCGCCGTAGCATTTTCAGCTTTATTTTCTACGGCTTTTACTAAATTGTTCGGAAAGAGTTTACTATTTTCCCTCTCTTTCTCTAAGTTATCATTCGGGCAAACCGTAAATCTTTGGAGTTTCTCCCAAATAATTTGTGGCGTCAGCATTTTTAATTTCGAAACTTCCTCTTCTGATAACGGATGAAATGAGGAGTTTAGCTTCAATTGAAGTGTTGCTTGTTTAATTCCCTCCTTCTCTCTTTCAAAATTATAAATGCTGTAGCCAATTATAGCAAAACTGCTTACGATTGTCGCCAAAGCAAAAACATCAAATTTTTTATTGCAACAGTGAGTTGGATAAACAGCCCCGGCGACAATCCCTATCGGAACTGCAACCAAAAACTCCTCATTGCTTTTTTCAGGAGGAGTGTAACATTTAAGTAATGTTGTGACATGAATAGTTCGAAGGTAAGTTTCTGTTAGATTTGCATTCATGAGTATCTCTAGAAATTGATTATTTACAGTATAACTACAGGATTTTTTCATTTTTGTCTAATAAAAAATTGAAATTTAAAACTTCACTTTTTTGATATTTATCAAATATTTTTTGTCTAGTTAAAAAGATTTTAAATTAAACTATAGAGCTTTCATTATTTGCTCTATTTCAGTATGATGATGCTCTGTACAAACTGCCACAGGATTCTCAAATGAATGCAAAGTTCCAAGTCAAATTGTTTGCAGGCTTTCCCCTAAAGCCTGATTTAAAAGAACAACTTAACAAAAATGCTGCTTGGAGACACTCGCGGGTAGCTATTACCGAAGATGACTTAATGGAAGTTCAGGAAAAAAATCATCACTTTATCGGCATTTACCTTAAAGAAGAAGCAGTTAGTTTTAAATCTTTACAACAAACTGAAAAAAAGCTAAAACAAATGTTACAAAATTACTTAACTGATATGCCTGCACATGATTTACAACTTGAAATTTTCTCTAAACTTTTTTTCTTTTAAGTTTTTTACTTGGCTTTTTATCTTTTGTTTATTTTCCACAAGCTTTGCAGAAAATTCTACACACGATATTTTAAAGGGCCGTATCCTCTACCTGCTTAAAACAGGAAAAGAGTCCAACGCCTTTAGTTTATATCAAGAGTACTACAAAGAAAAAAAATGCCATGATTCCGAGCTATTGGAACAAATTGCTGTAATCCTGATTGAACAAGGTTTTAGCTTAAATGATCCTGAGCCGCAAGCTTTGGCAATCTTTGGGGCCGGCATTTCCATGAACGAAAAGATGCTGGAGTTACTCAAAAACGCCCTTTCAGCAAGAATTCCCCAAATCCAACTGATCGCGCTTAATTTTTTAGCAAGACTTCATCACGATGATGCTGACATTACTCTAAACCGGGCGATGAGTTCGGATTATCTTGCGATACGTTTGGAAGCAGGTATTCATCTTGCGGAACAAAAATCTCCAAAAATTGTCGGACAACTTGAGTCTTTGATGCAAAAAGTCGACCCTTTGCTATTGCCCCTGTTCCCTCAATTTTTTGCACTTATTGGCACAAACGATGCCACAAAAAACCTTATTAAACTTTTGAATCATTCCGATGAAAAAGTGAGGGTCCAAGCAATTTTGAGCATCGCAAATCACAAAAGAGACGACTTATTACCCGGTATCAGAAGACTCTCGACGCACCCGAATGTTTTGCAACAAGAAGCATCTGCTTATGCATTTGGCATAATAAAAGATGAGGTCTCAGAGCCAAGATTAGAAACTTTGAGCCGCTCCAAAACTCAAAATGTTCGCTTAAGTGCCCTCCAAGCCCTTTATCGTTTAGGCCAAAAGCAAAGAAGGGAAGAAATTGAAACAATTGCGAGATTGCCCGATTTATACGCAATACAAATGCTCTCTGAAATGGAAGGAAGCGAACAAACTCTTAAAGCATTATCCCGTCATGAATCATTAAATGTCCGTATCAACGCAGTGTTAGCACTTCTTAAACTTAAAAATTTGGATGGAATTGAAGGCTTAATGGAAATTTTGATCCGCGATAGCAGAGATATTGGTCTTATAGAGACCGTTTCTCCAGGGGGCGCGCTAAAATATTTAAAAGCCGTCCCGTCTGCGTCTCAAAATTTTAAAGACGATGAAATGTTGCATGAAATGACTTTGCATATGAGAGAGCAAATTTTAGTAGAAACGATCAATCTTCCAGAAAATGATTTTTTAAAAATCGCCTCCCGTATTTTTGAGTCGGGTCAAAATGAACTTATTCCAATACTTGTAGCTTTGCTTGAAAATTTGGAAACTAAAGATGCTATCTCACTGCTTAAATTTTATCAGCAAAAAGCAGGCGCTCCCTTAATTCGCAACTACTGTAATTTAAGTCTTTTTCGCTTAAAAGAGATAGGTCCCTACAGGGAAAATCTTGAAAAATTCATTATGCAAGAATACAAAACCGACTTAATCCAATTCAGACCCTTACTTCCCTTTGAAATGCGTAAAATGGATTCAAACTATACTTTAACGCCCCACGACACATCCAAGCTTCTTGTTGAATCTTTTGAGGCTATTACAACAAGGCAGGATGAAGCCGGCATCAACCTGCTGCTTTATGTCATTGAACATGGAAATAGTAATAATAAATACGCGCTTGCAGGCTTGCTCATGCATGCAACAAGATAGGTTTTTTAAATGTTTAGAATCAGATTTCTTTTTTTTATATTAATAATCCCTTTTGCCGCGTTTGCAGATAACATCAAGCTCCTCCAAGATGTCATCACAAATGGTATTAATGTCGATTTACGAGAGCCTACATTTGAAGACGGGGTTTTATCCACAGAAAAAGGCGGTGTCATTGAAGGGGCCGAGATTCGCATACAGGCAAGAAAAATTCGCTACACACGAAAAAAGCAAGGCGATGAAACTGTCTCGACAATTGAGGCAGAAGATGATGTCATTGTTGAGTTTAACCAATATATATTTGTGGGAAAAAGGTTTGAGTATGATTTCTCCACAAAATCCGGAATTTTATATGACGGCAGAACGGCTCTTGAGCCCTGGTTTTTTGGCGGAGAGCGCGTACATTTAAATGCAGACGGCAGCTATGTCATTTATGATGCTTTTGTCACAACATCTGAAAATTACCGTGCCGAATGGGGAATATTAGCAGATGTTGCAGAAGTTACCGAGCATCACTTGTTAAAAGCCAAAAATGTGCAGTTCATGGCCTGCAGAGTCCCTCTTTTAAAACTCCCCTTTTTTAGAGCCAACCTAAACTCTATTTTTGATCAGCCGATACGCTATGAAGCTCGTGCAGGCAGTCAAGGTCCAAGGGTCAGCATTGCTTACGAAATATTTTCCTGGAACCGCTTTAAGACATTTGCAAGATTAGATTATCGTTTGCAGCGAGGATGGGGGGGTGGATTTGAAAATTATTATCATTCGTTAGATCGCCTTGAAAAATTTCAATCCGTTAATTTTATTGCGCGCGATGCAAAATCAACCGGAGATCATGATGTCACGATACGTTACCGATTCCAAGGCCTATACAGAAGGGAACTTCCTGAAAAGAAAATCACGATCGATTTGACTTATGATAAATTAAGCGATAAGGAAATGGCAACAGACTATAAAGAGCGCGGGCTTGATATAGAAGCTGCCGGAAGAACGGAGCTTATCGCAAGAAAAGAAGCTGATCTTTATATCACCAATTTTTTAGCAAGAGCGCGTGTCAATAGTTTTCAAACGATAAAGCAGGAACTGCCGACTTTGGAAACAAATATCATTCCTGTCATTGTAAGCTCTACTGGTATTATCACAGAAAACCAATTGAAAGTTTCTTATCTTGATTTTAGATACGCAAACAGCATTGCAAACGCTAAGGATTACCGCTCATCTCGTTTTGGCTATTCCAATAGATTCTATAGACCAACCTACATGGGACCCTTAACTATCACTCCTGAAATCGGCGGTTTGATGATTTTTGAAGGAAACAGCCCAGATGGCGGCGGAAGCTTGGTCAGTCTCGGAGTAGCTGCTTGCCAGGCAGAGACTCGCCTGCATAAATTTTATTATTCCATAAAACATGTGATCCGCCCTTTTGTCCGTTATGAATATTACACCTTTCCGACATCTTCTCCAAAAAATCATTATATCTTCGATATTGATGATGGTTGGTATAGACTGAACATTTTACGGTTCGGGGTCGCACAAAATTTTTATTTGAAAGATCGAAACGGATTGATCAATCGCTTTTTAGAGGCTGACTTTTGGGCCAATGCTTTTTTTGACACAGACACAATTCCTGCAACGATCCCTAAAGTTTATAGCAAACTTACATGGAATTCTTTTTATTCCGTAAGGCATATCTGCCAAACCGCTTGGGATTTTGAAGAAAATCAGCTCGATCATTTTAATTTAAGAACCGAATGGACTGTAAATTCAGATATTGCAATTGCAGCAGAATACCGTCATAGAAGCGCTTACTGCTTTAGAAAAGCAGATCCCTACAATTTTTTCGTCGATTCCTTCCATTCCGTCAAGCGTTTGCGCAAATCCCAAATGTCTGATCGAAGAGATACTCTTTTAGCTCATATTTTCTATCGCTTGCACCCTAACTGGTCTGTCGAATTTGAGTCGCGTCATGGATGGAACCGCCATTTTCAACCCAATTATAATGAATTTGACATTGACGTGCGTGGAACGCTTTGGTCTGCCTGGAATGTTAAAGTTTCGTATCAACACCTAGAAGATGACGACCGTTTTGTTTTTGCTGTATCACTTGGGTTAAAACCTCCAGATAAAGAGCGTTATGATTGCTACACTCCAATGCTTCAATTTTAATTAATAATTTGAGATTACTTGAGAATTAAAATTAAATTCTGTTATGATCTCATTTAATCGTAATTTTTTTAGGTTTTCTAATGGATATACTCGTAATCGGTACAGGATATGTGGGCTTAGTGACAGGAACTTGCATGGCAGAAATGGGCCATCATGTCATTTGTTTGGATATCAACGAAGACAAAATCGAAAAACTAAACCAAGGCATCATTCCAATTTATGAGCCCGGTCTTGAAGAAATGGTAAAAAGAAATATCAAATCTGAAAGACTTAACTTTTCTACTGAATATGAAGAATCCATCCAAGCTTCCTTAGTCTGCTTTATTTGCGTAGATACGCCAATATCAGATGATGGTCATGCAAACCTTCAATATGTCAAAAATGTAGCCTCATCCATTGCAAAATATATGCCGGACTACCGCATCATCGTCAATAAATCAACAGTTCCTGTCGGAACCGCAGATTTAGTGGAATCAATCATCAAAGAAACCCTTGAAAAAAGGGGCGTTGAGATAGAATTTGATGTCGTTTCAAATCCTGAATTCTTAAAAGAAGGGAATGCTGTCAACGATTTTATGAAACCAGACCGCGTCATTATAGGGGTTCATACCGATCGTCCTATTGCTGCGTGCCAAGAAATTTATAGTCCTTTCATGTTAAGCCATGAGCGATTGATCATCATGGACGTAGCATCTGCCGAAATGACAAAATATGCAGCAAACGCGATGCTCGCAACCCGTATTTCATTCATGAACGAGCTATCCTGTCTTTGTGAAAAAAGCGGCGCTGATATTAACAAGGTAAGAAAAGGAATCGGCTCTGATAAACGTATAGGCTACCATTTCTTATATGCGGGTCTTGGCTATGGCGGCTCATGTCTTCCAAAAGATGTACGTGCCCTTCGCATGTATGCGGAGAGCCTTGATTGTCAAATGCCTGTTATCAATGCTGTAGAAACTGTGAATATACGCCAAAAACGACTCCTTGGCGATAAAATTTTGAATTATTTTGAAGAGGGCATTAAAGAAAAAACGATTGCCATCTTAGGTCTTGCCTTTAAACCGGATACTGATGATATGAGGGAAGCGCCTTCCCTTGTTTTAATTGAGCAATTGATTGAAGCTGGCGCAAAGCTAAAAGTTTTTGATCCGGTCTCCATGGACAACGCAAAAAAAGTCATCCCCTATTCCCCAAATATTTATTTTGCCTCAAATGAAATGGAAGCTGCAAAACATGCGGATGCTATTGTTTTAGTCACAGAATGGAAACAATTTCGCTTTTTAGATTTTGCAACCCTTAAGACTATCATGAAAGGACATGTCCTTTTTGATGGACGAAATCAATACCAAAGAGAAGAAATCATCAAACGAGGGTTTGACTATATCGGCATCGGGCAAAAGCCTCTATTTACAAATGACATGGCTCTTAAAACCACTGAAAACTAATTTTTTAGGTTAAAATGCAAGAAACAACCGTAACTGCCCAAAGTTTAATTGAAGAAACTTTAAGCGAATTAATCCCGGTTACTGCGACGCATTACAACGAAATTTTTTTGGCGGCAAGGTATTCTCTCTTAGGTAGAGGTAAAAGGCTAAGACCTCTTCTTGCCATGGTCACCGCAGAAATGTTTGGGGTGCCTATGGAAAACACAGTGGTTCCTGCTTGCACGCTTGAAATGATCCATACATATTCTCTGATCCACGATGACCTCCCCTGCATGGATGACGATGACTTTAGAAGGGGCAAGCCGTCACTTCATAAAGCTTTTAAAGAGGGTGTTGCCGTACTTGCAGGAGATTATCTTTTAACTTATGCTTTTGATGTTTTAGCGCAGGCGAAAAATTTGAACGCAAATCAAAGACTTGAACTTGTGTCCGTTTTAGCAAAAAAAAGCGGAGGCCACGGGATGATCGCAGGCCAAATTATGGATATTGCATTTAGCGACCAAATGAGCTTAGAAATTCTTCAGGAGATACATTTAAAAAAAACAGGCATGCTTATTGCCGCCTCATTGGAGTTTGGGGCCATCATCGGAAATGCAACTTTTGAGGAAAGAAAACTTTTAGAAGAATTTGGTTTAAAAATCGGACTTGCTTTTCAGATTGTGGATGATATTTTAGATGTCACAGCAAGTATGGAAAAACATGGTCGTGAAAAGCCCTCTGATCTTATCAACGAAAAAACAACTTATGTTTCGCTTCTTGGAATAGAGGGCTCAAAAAAACTTGCCGAATCGATCACAAAAGAAGCTCTTCATTCGTTGGAAAAGCTCCCCTTCAATACATCAAGCCTAATAAGCCTTGCACAGTCATTAGTCAACCGCGCCATTTAGCGTAAGGCTTTAGCTTATATATTTGTAGCGTAGGCTTTAGCCTTAAGTTTGTTTGCAAGGGCTTTAGCCCTTGCTCGTTTTTGAAGGCTTTAGCCTTATATTTGTAGCGTAGGCTTTAGCCTGCGTTTGTTTGCAAGGG
>JBEPVN010000004.1:0-48490 GCA_041691015.1 Parachlamydiaceae bacterium
GATAAAAAAGATGCAAAAAAGAAAAAATCACATAAGTCGAGACAGAGACCACAGAAAGGGACTTAATTTGATGTGATTTTTATGAAGAAAAAACACACAAAATTAACACCCTATAACAAAACATAAAAAATGTCCGAACTATAGAGCTGATATATCAGCTGCTAGCGTATTTCAAAGTTTTCAAACCTATTTCCCTCCTAATTAAAAAAACCTTGGATTCATTTAGCATGCAACGCTATATAGGGGTTATGGAAATTAAAAGCCTCGATGTATCAGATCTAAAACCAGACGAAATTAAGCAATACGCTCTATTGACAACAGAAGAATTTCTGCCCCTCCTCCACTCCAAACATCCGCGCAATATTAAAGACTTAAAAATAATGGCTTACGTAGCAATACAAGACAACAAGCCAGTAGGCCTTCTTCTTTCCACAAGTACTGAAAACTTTTATATATCAGAAATCCATTCTCTTTTTGTCGATGAAAAATACCGCAATCAAAAAATTGCAACCACATTAATTAACACCTTTGAAAAAACTCTAAGAGATCTAAAATGCTTCATGATTACGATGTTTTATTCAAATGCGATAGAGTCAAAGCTCCAATTTGAACATCTTATAAAAAAATGTGAGTTTACTCCCCCTTTTCCTTTGATTTATCGCTATTTTTATAAAGGAGCTCATTTTAATCCTGACTGGATAGGAAAAAAATATCGCTATCCTGCTCATTTTTCTACGATCTACTTTAAAGAATTACAAGAAGAAGAGCGAAAAAGTTTATTAACAAGAGAGGATCAAGGCGCAATTCCTTGTGAGGTTTCCCCTTTCTTAAATGAAGAAGCAATTGAGCCTTCAAATAGTTTTTTTCTAAAAGATAAAGACAGGATTATTGGCTGGATTATCACGCATAGGGTAAATGAGACTCTGATACGCTATTCAAGTCTTTACATTGAACCTGAATATCAGCATTTGGGCTATTCGATCAAGCTTCTTATTGACTCGATGCAGATTCAAAAACAAAACATCTCAAAAAACCATCCGGCGATTTTTGCTGTCTTTGATTTAAATACCAATCAAACGGACAAAAACTGGCAGCATTTCATAGAAAAGCGTCTCTCTCCTCATGCTGATAAAGTCGAGATTCTCTATCTCACTTGGAAACAACTCAACTAAGTCCTTGTATTTTAAATGTTTATTTAATGTATAATTTAAATTTATTATTTGTTATAATAAAATAAAAGGATCAAGGGTAATTAATTAATTCGTTTTTAGCAAAATTCGCGAGGTTTCATTATGAGCTCTCCTCCTATTGTACCAAATACCGGATCAAATTATGTGATTCCAATCGCGTTTGCATCCGGTCAGGCAACGATCAAACAACAAGATTCCTTAAGTTTATTCAGTTTCTTACAATTTGTCGACACTACAAAAAATGTCAATAAGCAAACAGTATTTGATGGTCAGGAAGTCGATTCTTTAGTCAACAAAGAATACTTTCTTGGTGTCGCTCATGATATCAGCTTTTTGTCTCAAAAATATATCAAGGTTGTAAGTTACGCAGACACAATCAAAAATTTGAATACCAGTTACAATACAAGAGTTACTTCACTTAATACTGCAATTGACACCTATAATAACGCAAAAAATGTCCTGAACGGAAAAATTTCGGACATGAACAACGCAATCAACACCATAAACAGCATCAGCTCACCGACACCCTCAGACATTGCAAACTATAACGCTGCCGTCACTGTTTATAACAGCTATTTAACAACTATTGGAAATCCTGCGCTTTTAAGTTACGCAACTAGCGCAAATAATATTTATAATATCCCCACAAATAATGATAATACAGTTACAATTCCAGCTCTTAACCAATTGATCGATGACCTAAACCTCGGAATACCGCATTATCCTTTGTTCTCGCCAGCAACTGCACCAGCTGGCGCATCTACAAGACCCCCTCAAGCAAATTACGCAGGGGGTACCATTCCACTCATTTCTCCCTCCTCATATAATGACTTAAGTCATTTAAACGGTGTTCCAGGACCTCAATCCAAAACTGATATTATTGACACCTACTTTACGCCTTTTGCTACCGCTTACTTAGCTGCAATTGCTGCAACCAGTCGAAAACTCTCGGGAATTGACGATTACCGCGGTTTTGTGAACTTTCTCCTAAAGCAAGGCTTTAAATTAAACCCAGCCATTGTTAACGCTTATATTCTAAATACTGCAAAACCATCGCTTCCGGGTATAACATCATCAAACGGCGCCGGATCTCCCGGAAACTTAATTGTTGGCGTAGATTCACCTAAACTTGAAATTATTTTATCGACAGCTCTTTTTAAATATATAGCAGCGCAAGCAAGCGTATCTCTTCCACCTCATCTTTATGATCAGTTGAACGTTTTAGCTGTATCCCTACTTGCGCAAGTAGGAGCTGCAGCTGGACTTGCTGTCGTTAAATTACTTGGCGAAACTTTAAAATCATTAAGTGCAGATAGTGCCTCCATAAATGTTGCAACCGCAGCTGCATTACTTCAAAACATTCTAAAAGTTGTCGGTGATAGCAAAACAAAAGAGACATTGCTTAATCTCCTAAAAGCAATTCCTGGTCTTTCAGAGGCACAAGCTAAACAACTTGCAGATCAATTGCTTGCATCTCAAAACCTCTCACTTCTTCTTTTTGGGGCTTTGGGAGCTGGAGTTGCTCTAAAATCTCCAACCCTTGTACAGGATGTTTTGAATACAACATTTAGTAATCAAAATGTATCAACATCCTCTACTACATCTACTACAGAAACTACTAGCAGCACTGAGACTGATGATACAACAGCTTCAGATAGCAGCAACGAAATTGAAAGCGATCCTTATAACCCAACTGGAGCTAATGCCGTCTTAAATAATCCACAAAGCTCTTATGAAATTCAAGATTCGCTCTCTGACAGATTAGCAGCGGATGCTCAAATTCCAAAACCCCAAGCTTCATCAATTGTGGGTTCAGCCCTTCAGAATACTGCTGCAACTACACCTCCTAATGCATCTTCTGACCTAATACAGCAAACATTGCAAAAT
Organism: Parachlamydiaceae bacterium; assembly: GCA_041691015.1. GTDB lineage: Bacteria > Chlamydiota > Chlamydiia > Chlamydiales > Parachlamydiaceae > JBBSJT01. The sequence goes on from JBEPVN010000004.1 coordinate 3,078, forward strand.
GAGCTTTTAAGACAAAATTTGAGAGAGGAAGAAGCTCAGTTTTTGGCAGAAAATGCCAATCAATTGATCAAGACTTATACAAATCCTATAGTCTTAAGTTCTGCAGACCTTGCTAAAAAGCTTGGAGATACAATTCAGGATGCAATCAAAGGCGATATTAGTAATCCCCTTCCAAAATCTGTCACCGAGGTTTTGATCAAATCATTAACAGACACAAAGGACCCAAATTCATTTGCAAGTTTAATTGTAGCTCAAGTCGCGACTTTAGAAAAACGAAACGATATAAAAATAAATGAACAATTAACTGCGCAAAGAAGGGAGTTTGAACGTCCGAACATCGATGTATTTTTGACTTACAAGCGAATTATGGATCCTGCAAACACAATTATCCTCTCCTTTATGACAGGAGTTATGTACGACAAAGCAATACCTAGCAACTGGCAAAGACCCCTATCTATTCAAATATAATAAGAGGGTGATTGAAATTAAATAATTTTTATATTATAATATAATTATAGAGAGTTTAGTTTATTAAACATTTAAACAAACCTTACAAAAGGATAGTTATATGCCTTTTACTACAGAAGTCACAGGAGTTGGAGCGGCTCAGTACACCGGTTCGGACTACACAAATCCGGCCTTGGTGCAAGCTTTTTTAAGTTCGCTTTCAGAATTTTATCTCGTTAAGACAGGTACAGGAACTCTTACTGCTGCAGACGTTACCAATATCCAAAATCAGATCAACTTTTTAGTCCAAGTTGCAAAAAATGGCGTTTCTGTCAACTTAGACCCTAATAATTTCGGCAGCCCACCACCTGATGGCTCAGATCCTGGCACCTCGCCTAATGTAACCTACTTTATGACCAATAATATGGTTGATGTTTTAAATAGGTTGCTTACATCTGTAGCTCCAACCGGAAATGTTTCGAGCATTACACTTGCCGATCTTAATAACTTTAGAAATTCATCTCCAAGCGACGTCCAAAATATTTTCGTCTACGCAGCAAGGCTGCTTGCAGTCCTTCCTCCTTCGACACCAGGAGGTGCTGTTTCAGCAATTTCTTTAGATCCAGCAGAAGCTGCTTTGCAAATGGATAGAATTTATGTAGCCGGCAAAGTGTTTTCGGCAAGTACTATAAATGAATCCACTACAAGATCATTACAAGCTTTTACAGAAATGGAATATGTCAATACAGCAAACCAAGTGATCAACGACAAATTGGTCAGCTTGAAAGATGCGCTTACAGCAACGCAAAGCACTCTTGACAACCTAAACCAACTCCAACAGCTTCATAACGGTATCACTGTTAATAGTAGATCATTCACATATAACTTAAATCCGGTATCTGCTTTACAAATTACGATGGATCAATATACAGCCAAATATGAAAGCTATGCAAGTAGCCAGTTAAAACAAGCTCTCATACCACAACTTGCATCAGAATCCCTACCATTTTCGCTACCGGCTAGCGCAATTTTGAGCTATCAAGCTCTACCTGTAATAAGTCTCTCAGGTCAGCCTGTAAGTTGGACATTTACAGTGATTTTGAAAGATCCAACTAAATATTACTCCTTTAATACCTCAACAAACGCTTTTGTACCGGTGAATGGGTCTTATTCATTAGCAGGCTACATTCCACCATCTGGCGTCAACCCCGCAACGTTTACTTTGGCACAAGCGGCTCAAGCAGTCGGCGATGGATTTAACGGTGTTCAAAAATTCCCGCTTCTTGGAAACCTCTCTGCAATGAATACCCTACAATTGCAAATGACTCGCCAAAGAGGAGCTTTGAGCGCATTGCTAGTGAATCTTGCAGCTATTACCCCAGCTTCAGTTCTTGCAGATCCCTTAAAAAGATCACAAGCATTGGTCGGACAAGTTTCTACCGTATATACTGATTTGGTTAATAACTTAGGAGCTATTGTATCGACATCTCCAACACTCAGTGCAGCTGTCGGGGTAAGAACTTGGATTATGGATAATTACCAAACTTTTACAAGTGCATCTGCGACAAGTGCCGGTAAATACCAACAGAACTTAACAAACGCAATAACTGGCGCACAATCCACAAACGATACTCAAAAAGAAGAAGTACGTAACAGTCTGCTTGTTTTTGAAGAATTTTATAAATCAGCCGCAGCCGTTTTAACCCAACTAAACCAGCTCATTACAAAAATGGCTCAAGGGATTTCAAAATAATAAGATAAGTTAATTAAGGATAAGTTAAAAAGAAGGTAATATATGCCTGATAATGATCAACAGCCCATTAAACTCCTAAGCTCCATGATCGATTCCAACTTTAAAGTAATCGATCCAAATGCGGTTCCCGTATCGGATCTGCCGCCAGGAACCGTTGTGGATGTCGCAAGCCTTACAGGAGCCAATCCGCTTTTAGAACAAGATTACAGTGGTATGAACGCGCTTGTAGGACCTGCTCTTCTTAACCAATTTATTGGTAGCTACAATCAGTCAAGACCAATACCTAGCGATCTTCAAGCTTTTGCAACAGACTTTATCAAATTTGCAGTAGCAAATGGCATTGTTGCAAACAACGAGATTGCTATAAAAGTAGCTGTTACCAATGTTTTAAACAATTTTGTCACGGCTGTAGAGGCGCATACTTCATTTACAAATTCTACTGAGTCTCAAGCACTCTACCCCTTGTTTCCAAATATAGGAACTTACGGATTTGGCAATAGCGATGATCCGGATCAGTACTATATGGCAAGTTCTGTTTGGAGGGATTTTGCAGTCAATTACAACTACCAACAAGATGGCTCCGTAGCTCCTTTAAGTACAACCCCAGCGCAAGGGATGTTCCAAAATTTCAGGGTATTTTTAGCAGTGACCGCAACTATCACAGACGGTTTTGCTGTCGCTGTTAATGGAAGCTCTGGCAGTGTTGTTGCAACTTCAAATAAAACTCCAAGCTATGAACAAACATTTCAGCAATATTTTCCAACACTCCCTCCAGGAGATCCTTTATTTGATATCCGGTTTGCCGAATTTGCAAAAGCAATGACTATAAAGTTTGGTTATTTTTCACCAAGCCGTCAATTCACACAGTGGGTTTCATTTGTACAAGATATCAGCAATACAAAAGCTGCAGTAATTCCAACACTCCCGGTTCAAGATGTGAAAATTTTAAACGATCTCTTATTTCTGATTATTAAGATGATCAGTTCAATTCAAAATGTAGCAGCAAGTCAGGCAGATAGACTATCTCTCTATACCGCATGGCAAAAAGGTTATACCGATCTATTAAATCAAGTGCATGTATTTACCGGATCTAGTAAAGATAAGTTAAAAGACTTCAGTTCCGGAAATCCGTTCAGTAACAACCCTTCTTTGACCGACGTTCAAAAGAGACGTCAGGATGAACAAGGTAACTTTAATGCCGGTATGGTCCAACAGATCACCGCATTTAAAGACACTGTATCTGAAGATGCAAAAGCTCTTCAATCAAGGGTTAACCAAAGTTCTGATGCCTTTAATGAACAAGCCAATACGGCAACTGCAATTTTACAAGAATTAAGTACGATTTTATCTGCAATCTTTAGATAAGGGGTTTAAATGAAGGGCGAAGAAAAGCAAGTGTCTCAAGCCGTTGAGAAGCTTGGCGATAAACTCAAAGAGACAGAAAGCGAAAATTATTCCGCACTCATGAAAAAAGCGACGGAAAATGCAATTTCTCCAAAAGACTTGCTTAATATCGATGATGCAAGAATAGAGAGCATCTATGCGCAAGCCTACCGTTATTATAATACAGGAAAGTTTAAAGACGCCTCAGAGCTTTTTCGCTATCTGATGATGATGAATCCCTCTGAGGCCAAATATACTTTGGGTCTTGCTGCCTGTTATCATTTGTTAAAAAATTATAAAGGGGCAGCGCAAATCTATTTGCTTTGCGGAATTTTAGATGAAAATAGCCCAATCCCAAGTTTTCATGCCTCGGACTGTTATTTGCAAATGAAAGACAGGGTATCAGCACTCATTTCGCTTAATATGGCAATTAAGAAAGCAGGCAACAAACCAGAGTATAAGATCCTAAAAGATAGAGCTTCAATGACAGCTGATACATTAAAAAAAGAGCTTAAGCTTGACGAAAAGGATTTGGAAACTCTAACTGAAGCTAATAAAAAGCTGTAATGTTTTTACAAAGGTTTTTATATGTCAGATGATGTATCCTTGGGTTCTAGCATTCAAACACCACAATATTCACAAACTTTAAATAACGCGCCCCTAACTGAAACAAAAACTATCGACAATGAATGGACAGATGATTCCATAAGTTCTTTATTTGTTTCTAATACAACCTCCGGGCAACCCATCGTATTTAACGGTCTTCCAAATGCCCCAAAGCTACCAGCCCCTGTAGGTAAACTTGTCGAAGCAGTAAAACAAATGATTGATAACCCCATTCCTACGACTAACTTTCAAGCTTTGATGTCCTCAGATAAATCTTCTGAAAAATACCCAAGTCAAGGCGTCTTAAACGATGCTTATGATCAAGCTTTTGAAAAGATCATTAAGGGTATGCCAAATGAAGCAGAACTTCGCGTGGCTCACTACACAAGTGCACCTTTGACTCCAAGAACACAAGAAGAGCAGCAAGCCTTTGATCAGATTGTGGTGCATTTTTCTTTAAGTTCACAAGAATTCAATCCTGTCCCCAATAAAAAAGATTTTACAGAACAGGCGAATTTAAATTATGACGATGAATTTACAAGTCTTTTGGAAAATCAAAAACCTCCTTTGTCTGCAGAAAAAGTAGCAAAAATGAAATATCTTCACTTTAACTCAAATGCTAAATTTGCAGGCAGCGATGCGTTACAAGAAGAGACTAAATCTTTAGAAAATCAAGCAGCAGTCAATGTGTCCACAAAACTTGGAATTCCTTTAAATGCAGATGGAACTTCGTCTATGTCATTTACGCGAAACGCGAGTATGTATGAGGCCGGAATTAATGGCTTTTACCAAGAAGACTTAAAAAACAATACCTCTGAATTTTTGGATTCCAATCCTGTGAAACCAGATGGATCGCAATGGACAAAAAAAGATGCTCAGATGCTACAAAAATTTTTACAAGATCCTTCCATAGCAGTTCCTGAATTCATTGAAAAAGCGGCCGCTTCAATTAAAGCTGCCTCAATTTCACAAGTGACATCTGAAATGCATCTGGAAGGAATCGGTTTTACGCCGGCAGCTTCCGGAAAATTTGCCCCATTGAATCCTGCCATGCAATCTGCTGTTAGTGAAATGGATTTTATTCAAAGCCAAGCAGGTTCAATTCTAGCTGCAATTCCTCCAATGGGACCAATGGGACCAATGAAAGCTACTTTTATTGATATTTTAAGACAGATCAGTCTAGCACTTGGTAAATTTAAGCTAAGCCTATATGAGGGTCAGGGGGCAACATCTGAACAAGCAACACAGCTCTCCAAAGCCAAATTGGATATAGCATTAAACCAAATCAAAGAAAACGTAAAAAAAGCAAAAGAAGCCGCTGGGAAACAAGATAAAATCGCGAAAATGGGTATTTTTGGGCAGATCTTTAAATTCCTCATCATGTTGATATTACTTTTTGTTTCTGCAATCACATTCAACCCTGTTGGAATGTCTGTTGCTATCATGGGAATGATTGATGCCGTAGATCCGGATTATCAAGTTTTCCAAAAAGTAATGACAGGCATAGAAAACCTGGTAGCAAAAGTAATGCCTTATCTTTCAAAAGATCAATTGAAGGGCGTACAAATATTTGCAAAATTTATGTTTGTATTGATGGCAGGACCTATTATGATGATGAGCTGTCCTGAATTAGTTACAAACTCCCATGTGATACGAGATATTGCCATACGCTCCGGAAAATCACAAGAAGAGGCCGCAAACATAGAACAAATGGCCGTCATGATAGCTACAATTGTAGTCACGGTGGTAGCAGCAATTGTGATCACTATAGTTACAATGGGAGCTGGAGCCTTTGCAGTATTTCCAGGACTTGCAACGCAGTTTCCAAGACTTGCAGCAACAGCTGCAAAAATTGCCGAAGTTGGAGAACAAATGGGTGGAAAAGCAGCTGACATGGCTATGTCTGGAGCTTCACTTATGAATGATACAGCCTCCATGGTTTCAAGCGGTTTACAAGTTGGTCAAAGCGTTATCAAAATGGACGTTGCAACGCTTCTTGGTAAAATGAAAGCTGCCAAGGAATTAAGTGATGCAGACATCGAAGTTATACAAAAACTCATTAAAAAACTTCTTGCTCTTCTTTCTGCCGATGCTTCAGCCATTAATTTTGTCACAACCATCCAAGGTCATATTTTATCAAGCGTCGGTGAGACAACAACAGGTATAACAAATACAGCGGCTTAAAAAAGTTTTAAGGGGGTTAAAATGGCGTCTACAATGGACGAAATTCTAAAAAAAATCGTTGAGGAAACAGAAAAGAACAGACCTCAGTCTATTACTGAAGAAAAAAACTTGGAGATCTTAAAAAACATTGCCGAAAAAAACATGACCCCTGGCAGAGCCCTTGGATTTAATGAATCGTTTTTTGAAATGGTCTATACATTTGGCTATAATCTTTATAAATCGGGTAAATATGACCAAGCGAGTGAAATATTCCGTGTTTTGACATTTTTTGAACCGCAAAATCATAAGTATCTGATGGGGCTTGCAAGCTCTTTTCACTTACAGAAAATTTATCAATCTGCAGTTGAAGCCTATATAGCAGCCTCTGTATTGGATCAAAAGGATCCTATGTGCCTCTATTACGCTTCAGATTGTTTTCTTAAATTGAAAAATATTCCTGGGGCATTACTTATGCTTCAAATGATGTTAAATAGAATGGGAAATAATAATAAGTACTCGGTTTTAAAAGAACGCGTGGCGCAATCGATAAAATCTCTTGAAAAAGAAAATATTCCGGTTACAACCGAATTTAAATTAAAACTAGAAGAATAAAGGAAGTTTATATGTCCATCAGCGGTTCTGGCCTTGGAGATGAAATCGGCGGACCAAGAGAAAGAGGTCCAAGAGAGCTTGAAGCAACAGCTTTTGTGTCTTTAAATAAGGCAGCGCTTGCAATTGTCGCAGATTCCATTGAAATAAGCTTTACGAAATTCGGCGGTAATCTTTGGAAATATGAAGCAAGCGCATCAAGACCGACACTTGCTCCCTTAATGAACGCAAGGGTTGAGTCTTCTTTAACATCTGTAGAAGATAAGTCGTGGGAGGCTTTTTATGATCAGATAGTAAAAAATCTTCCCTCTGAAATTGCGGCAAGAATGATCAAGGAAAAAGAAAAAGCAAAAGAAGATAGAAATGTTTCTTATGTAGCTTTAGAGGAAGTTTTAGTCGGGGCATCAAAAATTTTGTCCTGGATACATGCAGCAAGTATTCCAGATGATGAAAATAGTGTTGCCGCAAGAAATTCGATAACAAATTTTATAATGGCAACGACTGCCGGAAAAAATTTAAATGAGTCAGGAAGAGCATTTTTTAATGAAGCGCGCGAATTTTTGGAGTTATCCGGATCCAATAATGTGTATGCCGATCAATTATCAAATCATTTGACACAAGCAGAAAAAGAATTGAACCGAATGGAAACCTTAATGAAGAGACCTTAAAGGTAAAAATATAAAATGATGGAGAATAGAGAAAAAGGCCCTGAAGGCTTTAAAGAATCGCTAAAGAACACCATCCGCATTCAAGATGTTGTGGACAGAATTGATAGTGGAGATGACATGCAGATGATGTCTCCTCTTTTAGAAGCGATGACTATCATTTCTGCTGCAAAGACAATGAAACCCGGGATTTCCTATTTGTTCTTGAGCCAATGTTTTTTAAATTATGGTATTGATAGTGAAAAAAATGAGGCCGGGTTTGTAGGTCCTAATGTCAATTGCTTAGTGGATAAAATTACAGAGGGCTTGCTTTCTCCCGCAATTTTTTCTCCAAAGCCGGAAATAGCTCAAGCCATGCTACTGAAGAAAATGGTCAAGATGCTTGTCATTTTATCAATATGTGCAGGCAAACTTCTTGCGATAAAAATGGAGGGCTCTCCAAGAGAAGTTGAGGTTGCTAAAGTTTATGTTAATCTTGTCTTAAAACTTAGCTCAAGCTCAAAAATTGTTGAGAACACTTTGAGAGAATTTACTTCCGTTTTAGGAGGCAGTGAAAAAACTACAGGGAATATTACAGAAATTTTAACACTGATCTTTTTTATATTGGTAGGTTATGTGGCGATGAGAAAAAAAGGTAATTTTCAAGCGATCATAGAACTTCTTAGCAAAGAATTTGTTCATTCGCTTGAAAAAATTGATGGTCTAATTGAAAACGTTCAAAACGAAAATTGGAGCGCTATTCAGGCAAGCGTCACACAAGCTAAAATTAGCTTGGACAAAGGGAGCTTTGAAGATTTTGATTCCTCAATAAAGCTTGCTTTGGAGGCAATTAATATCAAAAAAAGCGATCTTGACAAGGATATTATAGAAATTGAAGAAATGACATTAAGAATTTACAACATCCTCTCATTTGGCCTAAAGGATTTTGCAAAAAATCCAACCGAAATGTCAGTTGTTGTTTAAGATATAAGAGTAAAAAAAGGAGACTAATATGCCAATAGATAATAACATGGGGCCCTTACTCCAGCCCCCTACAAGCGGTGAGCTTGGACCCCCTTCATTAGACGTCAACTCAGGTTCTACTCAAGGGGTTTCTAAGAACGTAAATGCAATCGTTGATACAAACACGAGCGCAGCTAGCGATTTAAGTATCGGAAGTCAAGCATTTATTGACCAGATGAATCCTTTAATTGAGCCCCCATCCCAACAAGGAAGAGACGCTTTTGGAAAACTTGGTGGAAGCGGAGATGGAAAGGATCCTGGTGGACAAGGAAACCTCTGGCTCGGCCCAAACCCTGTAGTCTATATCCAAACGCAGTTGCTAAAATTGCATGAAGCGTTGCGTCAATCCAATCTGGGTCTTGCTAAGTATGAAAATACTACAATGTCGATGAACATCGCTTTTGCTGAATTATCAGCTGCGTTGATCATGAAAGCTGCAAATTCAGAGGCTCATATGGCAATGCTTGAAGCAGTAGCTGCAGGGGTTGCAGCTGGAGCTTCCGGTATGGCACTTGGCATGTCTGGTGCAGCTTTTGGAAAAGCTCATTTTTCAGGGGGCGACAAAGTTAAATCTGCAAAAGATGATATGACAAAGACTGAAGAAGATCTTGGCGTTCCAAGTAATCCAAATGCTATTCCTCCAACAGACGCAACCGGCAAACATATTGCAGCAGAAAAAGCTCAGCAAGAACACATTGCCGCCCAAAAATCTCTCGATGAGAAAAAATCAGAAAGAGCCGCCCTTGAAACATCTGCTGGAACAAGCCCAACTAGTAGTCAAAAAGCCCAAAAGAAAAAATTAGATGCTGAAATCCGGGACCAAAGGGAAGTCGTCGCTCATAAGAAAGAAGAGCGGGATTTGCACGAAACCAATCTTTCAAATGCCCAATCCGATTTTCAGCACGCAAGAAGCACGCATCAAGGCTTGCAGCAAAATCAATACGCGATGTTTAATAACATCACGCAACTTGTGACCTTGCTTAACACATTCTTTAGCCAGGCAGCAGTTGCTGCGACAAAAGGATTAAGTACGCAAGATATCCTCAATAAGGGTCAGGCGCAAGCCTACCAGCAAGTGGTCGATGCTTTACGTGAAAACATCAAGCAATCGGGTCAAGCGGCCTCACAATCACAGCAACAAGCAAAAGATGCTATGGGTGCTTTGATACAGGCTATTGATAAATTTGTGGATGAGACCACGCGCGCAATGACAATGGGTCGCAATTAAGCTGACTCTTTAAAATATTTTAGAATAAATATAAGATAATGCAGGCAAAAAAGCCTGCATTATCTTATAGGTTTCAAAAGAGGTTTATATGGTGATGTTGGATAAATATATAAAACAATTTGAACAGGATTTAGAGCTTCCGCCTTTATCAGGACTAAAACCCGGGGTCTACCGAATCGACTTAAATGAAGGGATTCGTATCGTTATTTCAACTATTCCAGATGGATTTCTTATTTTTTCTGAGTTAAGGGAATTACCTAAAGATAAAAAAGAAAACATTTATTATCAATCACTTACATCAAATCTATTTGGTCAGGGAACAAAAGGCTCTTTGCTTGGGCTCAATGATCAAGGGAATATGTTGACCATTAGCCGGACTGTAGATTATAATGTAGAATATAAAGATTTTAAAGAAATCATTGATGATTTTATTAACGCTATTGATTATTGGAATGAACAGCTTACCACACTTTAAAAAAGCATACTGTAAAGCAGGAAAATAAACTATGCCGGCAAAACTTGTTGCAGAAGAGGGTTCTTTAAAAGGATTGGAACTTGCCTTGAATGATCATGAAAACAATTGGATCATTGGAAGAGACCCTGAATTTTGTCAAATTGTTATCGAAGACCCTTCCGTTTCAAGAAAACATCTACTACTCTCAAATACAGATGATGGCCTCCTTGCTGAAAATTTAAGCGACACAAACAAAGTTTTTATCAATGATGAAGAGATTTCATCCCCTCACCTTTTATCCACTAACGATTTAATAAAAATTGGAAACACCTCTTACCGTTACTATGAAAATGCTCTCGCAGATGTTGAAGACCTTGAGTTTAAACCTGAAGAAGAACAAGAAAAAGAAGAAATTAAAGATCAGGATAATAATCCAAGCAAAGATGAACCCAAATTAACAGAAGAAGAAAACGTGCCGGAAAATTCAAGTTTAATCGAAAATGAACAGTTAAAAGAGTCAGAAAATCACGCACATGAAGTGGAAGATGAAAAGGAAGATTCCATTTTTGAAGAATCGACGATTTCTGGCGACATCGCAAAAATCAACTTTGATTATTCAGAAATGGGGAGATTTCTTCTTAAAGTCATAAGCGGAGCCAATAACGGCGCTGAATTTTCCATGCAAAACGATCACACCTACTTGATCGGTACAGATCCAACAACCTGCGATATTATTTTCAACGATAACAGTGTTTCAAGGCAGCATGCCAAAGTGACTATTGATCCTGAAAACAAAATTTTTATCGAAGATTTAAAGAGCAGGAATGGCACGCTAGTTGATGGAGAGCCTCTTAATGAAAAAAAAGCTCTCGATTCCAACGCCCTGATTACTATAGGAACCACCTCTTTTATCATTTACGACCGCGAAAGCGCGATGCAGACCGTGATCTCGCCTTTGATGCCATCCATTGTTAAAATCCTACAGCAAAAAGAAGAAGCCAAACGTTTGGAAGAGGAAGAAAAGGCAAGAAAAAGAGCTTTAAGCTTGGAACACGACCTCCAAGTTGCAAACACACCAAAACAAGAGAAAAAAAACAACCGCAATACAAATGCCTTTATATTGATCTCAATCATCACAGGCTTATTTACTCTTGCAGCTATTGCAACAACTACCCTTTTTAGAGCAGAACCTGTCGTAACAGAACAAAGCGCAGACATCGACAATATGTTAACAACAGCGCTTTCTCCGTTTCCAAGCATCAAATATAATTTTAACAAAAGCACAGGGCAATTGCTTTTGGCGGGGCATGTATTGACTTCAACCGACAAAAACCAGCTCTTATACAACCTGCAAGGCTTAAAATTCATTAAAAACATCGACGATACAGGTGTTGTGATTGATGAATTTGCATGGAGGGAAATCAACCCCACTCTTAATAGAAACCCATCCTGGAGAAGTGTGAGCATTCAATCACCAGCCCCTGGAAAATTTGTCCTTTCCGGTTATTTACAAACTAGAAAAGAATCAGAACAGCTTTGGGACTATGTGAGCAATAATTTTCCCTATATTAATCTCCTTGACAAAAAAATTGTCGTGGAAGAAGATGTGATCTCAAACGTTAATTCACTTCTGTTACATGAAGGCTTTAAAGACGTGACAGTTCAAATGAGTGAAGGAGAGATAACTCTTACTGGTTTTATTCCTACCGGGAAACAGCCTGTACTTGCAAAACTTGTCACTGATTTCAAAGATATCCCTGGAATAAGGGGTGTAAAAAGTTACGTCACAGAACTTGCCGGGGATCAATCCATGATTAATTTGACCGATAAGTACGAAGTTACAGGATATTCTCACCAAGGTAAGGGGAATTTAAGCGTTGTCATCAATGGACGGATCTTGATACGGGGCGATGTTTTGGATGGAATGTTGATTACAAGCATAAAACCGAATGTTATTTTCCTTGAAAAAGACGGTGTAAAATACCGGATCGATTATAACAAATAAATTTACTTGCTGTAACTTGCAATAATAATTAGAATATGCTATAATGATTATATAGACTAAAAAGATTTGATAAGAGGTGCTTTAAAATGTTCGGACTAGAAAATCAAAAGAAGAAGAAGAAATTAGAGCCATTTGTTTTCGAACTTGAGAAAGAATTAAAAGTTTCGAAAAAGCACCAGGAAATCAAAAAAGACGTAGAAGGTAAAGTACAAAAACTTAAAGAGTTTTTACGAGACGGAGAAAATAAAGAAGATTACGATAGTTTAGGCAGTCTGCTCTATGGTTATTCTGCTCTTTTGAAAGTTTTCTCTAGGTTTCAGGTAAGGTAGTTTTTTTAAGTTTTTAGCAGGGCTGTATTTTCTAAAGCCATGTAAAAAGTTTTAAGGAACATTAATAATTTTCCAAAAGACTGATAAAACAAAGCTAAAGATAAATACAGTCCCGCTAAATACTTAAACGTTAAGTATTCGAATTAGAAAGTCTAAGTGCTGAAGCGATGCATGCAGGGGTCAAGAACTCCAGGAAATGTAATTTCCGGCATGAATCACTGACACATAACTTATACTCCTTTTGTATAACAATAAAAAAAGGGGAAGTATATGGGTTTCCAAGTATTCCAGGGTGACCACAAACAATCAGGCTTTAAAGTCAATGCCTTGTTCCAAGTCATTAATGATGCGGTCAACAGTGCAAAAATTAAGCTATCCGGTATTAAGAACAATAGAAGTTCTATCAGTATCGGCGATATGTTTGAGATGCAAATGTTAATGAACCACCTATCTCAACTATCTGAAATGTCAACCTCTGTCGTGAGTGCTTCAAACTCAGCGATTGCGAGAATGGCACAAAATATTAAAGGATAATCTGCGTAATTTATTGCAGAATATCCTCAAGATGGGCTATACGTATCTTATCAGAACATGTCTTTTAAGAGGTGTCTCCAACACATTTCTAAACATAAAGAACATGATCAAAATAAATATCGTATGGCCTTGATTGACAAGGCTTTAAGTTTTTAAGTTAGGTGTTTCATGACAAATAAAGAAAAGCTAGCCCACTTTAAAGATGACTTTGCTCTTTTCATAGAAGCTGGCTTTATAGCCGTAAAGCAACTTGATGAAACGAGTGCATCACGCATTTTTAACGCAGCTCAAATGTTGAATCCGGAAAGTTCCGCACCTCAGATCGGACTTGGTTATATTGCGTTAAACAAGCTAGAGGTTAAGCAAGCTTCACGTATTTTTGAAGCAGTGACGGCAAACGAACCTGAAAATCACTTAGCTCAAGTGTTTTTGGGAATGTGTTATCTGCTGACCAAACCAAAACGTAAAAAAGGCGAAAAGCTGATCCACGAGGCAATGGAAAATACGACTGATGAGACGATTAAGAATTTGGGTAGTATTTCCCTCGAATGGGCAGATAAAGATTTAACGAAACGTACAGCTCCCTTCTTCGCAGCTCAAAATGAGTCCGAAGAAGAATAAAAAATTTATTTTAGGTCCCTTTCCAAGGAAGTACCTTTACAAGGAAGTATGAAATGGAAGAAAAAATAGAAAAAATCGGTAAGCTCGACAAAAGCGAAAAAAAAGTCGTCGATGATGTTTCTTATAATCCGGCAGATGTTGAGGTCAATAAAGATCATTTTGATGCCCTGATGATGCAGGAAAATAAAAAACCTGCTATCCAAGGAATTGAATCTGCTCAAGGTGGCACAAAACCCTCGCTAATGGATGAAGTCACAAGCTTTAACCAAAAAATCGAAAGCGCTTCAAAATCCAATCCTAAAAACATTGCAGTTCAAGCAACAGAATTGATAGCACAATTGGATGAATTAAAAACCAAGCTTAAGTCCCCAAATCTTGAACTTAAAAGCTCTGTTCAAACTCTTCTTCAAAGCAAATTAAATCACATTGACGAAAGCTTAAAAATTGCCCTTAATAAAGCAGGCGTTGAATATGTAGCTCCTATAGCGCAAAAAAACCTCTCTACCCCGATCGAAAGATTCTTAGGGTTCCTTACAGATGCGCAAGCTCAACTTCAAGGCTTAGGCGGAGATGTGGAGCAATTAGCTTTAAAAAAAGGCGAAATTTCACCTGCGGATATGCTAGCAATTCAAGTAAAAGTCGGCTATGTACAACAGGAAATTGAATTTTTTACTAGTTTGCTCAATAAAGCGCTTGAGTCTACAAAAACGATCATGAACGTTCAAGTATAATCTCAAAAGGTAAGTAAATTATGAGTCTTGACGACCATTTTGATAAAATACTTGGGGGTCTTGAAGATCTTGAGATGACCACAGTCAATGGTCGCATCACAGAAATTGTTGGGATGCTGATCAAGGCAATTGTTCCCAATGTAAAAATAGGCGAAATCTGTATGATTAAAAGAGAGGGCGAGCCTCTCTTAACAGAAGTTGTCGGTTTTACAAGGGAAGAGGTTTATTTATCCCCACTTGGCGAAATGAAAGGGATAGGGCCCTCCTCCGAGGTTATTCCAACACACCTTCCCCTCAAGATCAAAGTAGGTCCAGAACTCCTAGGTCGCGTTTTAAACGGTCTTGGTGAGCCACTAGATTTAGAAACAAAAGGTCCACTCGAACTCCACGAAACCTACCCTGTTATCCAGTCTCCTCCAGATCCGATCAAAAGAATGCCGATCAAAGAGCCACTATCTACTGGTGTTCGCGCTTTAGATGGTGTTTTAACGGTTGGTAAAGGTCAGCGTATCGGTATATTTGCAGCAGCCGGCGGTGGTAAGTCTACGTTACTTGGAATGATTGCACGAAATGCTCAAGCAGATGTCAATGTCATTACTCTAGTTGGTGAAAGGGGCCGTGAGCTTCGCGATTTTATTGAAAAAGACTTAGGACCAGAGGGTTTAAAACGTTCTGTTTTGATTGTTTCCACATCAGACCAGGCATCCCAGCTTCGATTAAACGCAGCCTACGTTGGGACAGCTATTGCGGAATATTTCAGAGCGCAAGGCAAATCCGTTATCTTGATGATGGATTCAGTCACTCGTTTTGCAAGGGCTTTACGAGAAGTTGGCTTAGCAGCTGGAGAGCCGCCAGCAAGAGCTGGTTATACCCCTTCTGTTTTTTCGATCCTGCCAAAACTTCTTGAAAGAAGCGGAAACTCAGACGTTGGCTCCATTACAGCATTTTACACAATCCTGGTTGCAGGCGATGATATGAACGAACCTGTGGCAGATGAGGTTCGATCTATTTTAGACGGTCACATCATTTTATCTGCAGAATTAGCAAGGCAGTTCCATTACCCTGCAATCGATATTCTTGCCTCTGCAAGCCGGGTCATGCAATCGATAGTGCCGAAAGAAAAACTCCAATATGTAGGGAAATTAAGAGAAGTTCTAGCAAGCTTTAAAAAGAACGAGCTTTTAATCAAGATCGGAGAATACAAAAGAGGTTCTGATAAAGCGGGAGATTATGCAATCGATTATATCGAAAAAGTTTTAAGATTTCTTAAACAAGGAGTCGATGAAAAATGCAGTTACGAGGAAACAGACCAACTTTTACGAACCTTATTCAAGTAACTAAAAGAAAATTATGGCTAAACAAATCTACCCTTTAGCTCAAGTTCTCCAAGTAAAAATGAGACGCGTTGAAAACGCGGAGGAAGTGGTAAAGGAAAAAAAAGCCCTTCTTGAAAAAGAAAGGCAAAAACTTAAAGAACGGGAAGCTGAAAGAGAAAAAGTTAAAAATCACCACAACGCCAAACTCTTTCAAATGCGTGAAGAGATGGATCATGGAACAACCAGTCCAAAGATCCAGCAAATGAAAGTTTACTTAAAAATTGTAAAAGAAAAGCTTGTGGTAGAGGACAAAAAAGTTGCCGACCAGCAGCTCCAAGTTGAAACTGCTATCAAAAACCTTGAAGCTGCAAAAGAAGAATTAAAAAGAAAACGCCAAGAAGTTGACAAACTAGAAACCCATAAGATCGACTGGAACCGCGAAATGCGAAAAGAAGAAGAAGTGATGGAAGGTCGTGAAATGGACGAACTTGGGACTGTGATCTTCTTAACAAATGAGAGAAAAAAAGAAAATCTCTAAAGGAGTTTAGCTATGATCCCTCCAGATAATAATTTCATAAATTATACCCAGCGAAAAGACCAAGTTGCGCCCTCTCGCGAAACTGCTGAAAATAAACCAAAGAAAATTCCTAATGCACGAAAAGAATTTAAAGAAGTGTTAAAAGATAAGGAAAATGAAATCGAAGATACAGCAGATAGTGAAACTTCAAAAGATTCTTCCCTCATGTCTTTATTTAGCAGACCGACAAAATCTGATCTAAGAGGTGTAGAAGATCAAAAAATGCTTCTTGAAACAGGCTCTGCAGCTCCCTCTATTTTACAACAGCCGGGCTCAAAACTTAAAACTCGAAAAGAAGTTGTCAAGACAGCAAAAGGCGATCAAAAAACCGAAGCCGATATGCAAATGCCAAAAGAAGATAAGGAACTCGATACTTTGGCAAAAAAAGGCAAATTTAACTCTCAATATGCTGAAGGACAGCCAGATATTTCCTTTACAAACCCTAACGCTCCTCCTTTAACAGAAGTTAATCCGATCAATCTTGCCCTCTCTGCACGAGTGGAACAGACAGTACCTGTTGGATCCCCGATTCACGATCTCGTAGTCGAGTTAATTAAACAAATTGACCAAATCAATATTGAACAAACTAAAGGTCGGACTGATACCGTTGTCACATTGAATGCTCCCGGTGTTTTTAAAGGCGCAATTGTTGTGATGTCAGAATTTGCAACAGCGAACGGCCAGCTCAACTTGGCTTTTGAGAATTTAACAGCACAAGCTAAAAACTTGCTCGATAGTCTCCCAAATAAAGAAAGTTTGCTTCTTGCTTTGAGTAAGGAAGGCTACACTGTGCAGATGTACACAACGACAACAATTGTTGAGCATCGTCCGATCACAGCAAACCAGGCTGAAGCACAAAGTAAACAGCGTGAAGAGAATGAGGACGATCAGAACCAGCAAAACAAAAAACAAAGATAGCTAAAAGAGAAAGATTAAAGTCTTAAGATCAATTCAAAACGGTGCAAGCTTTTTTTTAACACCTTTGCGTTAAAAAAAAGCTTGCACCGTTTTGAATTGATCTTAAGACTTTAATCTTTCTCTTTTAGCAATACTTATTTTTGCTATTGACAAGTGATACCCCTTTTATGCCATTCTGTAATTTTATAGCATCAACAAATAATAGGCTTAAATTTACGTGAATGATACAACAACACTCCCCTATGATTGGTTAAAAGAAGTTCCAACAGCACTTTTACAATTGGACGATATTCCCCTTCTTGGATTTCCTCCCGTTTTTCCATGGGATGAATTCAATCAAAAATTAAAAGAAAGTTTTCAAACTGAAGAACTTGAAGTTAAACCACTTGAACTAAAATGGCGCAGCCGCGATGATTTATTTGAGGGTCTTGGACAAGACTTAATCCCTATTCATTTTCAAATTCCAAGCTTGGAAGGCGATCTGACAGCCATTTTTGCAAAAAGAGACATTAACCTCATGATGTCCCTCCTTCTTGCCAAGCAAAAAGAGCCTCTAGACATTATTGATGAGGAATTTCAAGACGGATTCATTCATTTTTTAGCCTACGAAATGATCTATATATTTAATCAATGCAACTTTGATAAATCATTAAATCCTCACGTAGCCGAAAAAAAAGAAAATCATGCTGAAGAAATCAAGGAAATGCTTTTAAAACGAGAAAGCACGCTTTGCCAGGATATATCATTGCAAATTGATGGATCAAATTTTATTTTGCGCCTCTGTCTCTCAAATGAATTTAGAAAATCCTGGAAAGAAAAGTATGCCGCAAGAACGCTCGATGTGCCCCTGCAGTCCAATCTTGCCAAAAAAATACACATTCCTGTTGCGTTGGAGGCCGGTAAAGTTTCACTTTCTCTCTCTGAATGGAAAAAAATATCAGTCGGCGACTTCCTCCTTCTTGATGCTTGCAGCTTGGATCCGACAAACGATAAAGGTCGGGTCATGTTAACCGTTAACGGCAATCGTTTTTTCAGAGCAAGATTTAAAGACGGGACTCTTAAAATTTTAGAACATCCTCTTTTTTTTGAAGGAAAATTAACAGAACAAATGACACTCCAGGACATGGAAAATAATAAGGAAACTAAAAATATGGCTAAAGACATTCCAAATGAAGATGAAGACCTCGATGACGATTTTACTTTTGATGAAACAAAAGAAGAAACGGAAGGAGATTCAGATAATTCGCAATTGGAAGCAGATGAAGCCTTGCCAAGTGAAGATGCCACCGCAAGTACAGAAAGCGGAACTTCTAATACACTGAAGACTAATTCTGCCGCACCAAAATTCATCGCCGATGAAATGATGCTAGATATTATTGTAGAAGTTGGCAGGCTTGAAATGTCCATCCAAAAATTAACAGATCTTCAACCGGGAAATGTTTTAGAAATCGATGTCAGACCGGAAAATGGAGTCGACCTTGTTGTGAACGGAAAAAGAATAGGCAAGGGTGAATTATTAAAAATCGGTGAAGTTCTTGGAGTCCGCATTTTAGATATATGAATAAAGATGACTTTCATAAAGAAAAAACGATTCCGCCCAATCCCGATAATATTATAAGTTATCCTTCCATTATTCCACAAAAAATCGGACACTATAAGATTGAGAGGCTGTTTGAAAAAGGGGGGATGAGTGTCCTGTATCTTGGCACGCATACAGAAACGTTTGAGCCTGCCATCATCAAAGTATTGCCGGAAAAATATCTATTAAATCAGGAAGTTGTTAATCGCTTTTTAAAAGAAGCAGACATTATTGCGATGGCGGATCACAAAAACATCATCAAACTTTATGAGCATGGTGAGTGGGAAGGCGGTCTTTATATCGCAATTGAATTTATCCAAGGCATCTCTTTAAGACAATATATCCTACAAAAGCATATCAGCCTAAAACGTGCTGTAGAGATGATCATCGAAATTGCTTACGCTTTATGCCATTTACATATGCACGGAGTGATTCACCGGGATTTAAAACCAGAAAATATTATCGTTCCGGAATCAGGCCCATTAAAAGTCATTGATTTTGGTATCGCGCAGCTTTTGACAGAAGAGAATGAACCGAGCACGTTAATAAAGCCAAAATTTATTGGAACGCCGATTTATATGAGTCCTGAACAAAAGAATAATCCCGAATCTGTTTCTTATCCTTCAGATATTTATTCCCTTGGCATAATTTCTTATGAACTGGTTTTGGGCAAGTTAAGTTTTGGGCAGCTGCATCTTGGATTAATGCCCAAAACCTTGAGAAAAATTTTAGCAAAAGCCCTTCAGGCAGATCCAAAATTACGTTATCTTGATGTTGTTGATTTTATCGCAGATATTTCCGCTTACCTAAATTCACCAGCTATTAAAGAAGAGCAAAATATCGGAGATCAAATCGGAGAACTATCCGAAAATCTAAAAAACACACAAAGAATTCTTATACCTGAAAAAGCTCCTTTATGGAATGAGCTTGACATAGGAATTGCAACGCATAAAGAAATTTCTCCATTTGGACTGCAACAAGGGATTTATCAGGATTTTTTTGAAATTCAAGAAAATGCCTATGGCATTATCATGACGGACTCCTCTTTAAAAAATAGGGAAAGCTTTGTCTACACAGCAGCTACAAGAGGAATGATCCGGGCGCTTTGCAAGCTTACAACAAAACCGGATGAACTTGTTACGATTTTAAATGATTTGATCGTCAACGATCCGCTTCGTCATCAACTTTCCTTAAATTATATTACAGTCGAACCAAAAGAAAATATTTTCCATTACATTTGCTGCGGTCAGGGAAACTTATTTTATATGAGTCCAAATCTTAAAAAACCGCAAAAAATCATAAATGACAACCCATGGGTAGGTCTTGAGTCCTCAAATGAATTTAAGAGTATCAGCCACTCTTTTCAAAACGGCGATACCCTTTTGCTAAGTTCTTTTTCCGGGGCAATTTTGAAAGAAAATGAAAAAACCGATAGATTGGAAGAAGAATTTATAAAAAGCATGTTGGAAAATATTGATTTGAAAGCTGAAAATCAAGCTGCAAATATCTTAAAACGTTTAAAAATTATTTTTTCAAAATCTATTTTTGACAGTGTCATTTCCATTATCTGCATCAAACGCAAATCTTAAAACTCTCTTGGTCAACACCGCTCGATAAAGTATTAAATTTAGAAAAAAAATTTATATGATTTGGCTCCTTTTCTTATGTATAAAATTTTTTTTTTGCTTTTTATGCTTTTTTCTCTGGAAATTATTGGCTGTTTTTGAAATAAGTGTTGTTTACGCATTAAACTTAAATCACTAGGCTTATCACAAAAAAGACCATATCACAATGTTCATGAATAAAAATTTTTGCTTCCGTTGCCTTACTAGTTTAACATTACTAACTTCACCCTATAAAATCTTGGCAAGCTCCCTTCAAGATTCCGAAGGTTCATTTTTATTTTCCATTGATGATGAAAATCAAAATGACTCCTTGATAGCACAGATCCCTGTTACTGCGCCAACTGTAACGCCCCAGGCAGTGACTCCAACTACTGTAACTCCAACTACTGTAACGCCTACAACTGTAACACCTACAACTGTAACGCCCACAACCGTAACTACTCCAGCAGTTACGCGTCCTAATACGACAACACCGCCCCCAAATCCTGCAACTCAAACGCCAAGTCCCGTAATTGAACTGCCTGCAACTGCGCCAAGTACAATTGCGCCAACGAACGCGCCAACTTTAATCCAGAACATCGAAGAGCAAATAAATCCTCAAAATACTTCTACAGAAGATAACACAGCAGAACCGGAAACAAGCGAATCTGCCCCAAAATCGGTTTTGATCAACTTTAACAATGTAAACATGGTCGAATACATCCGCTTTGTCAGCAGAATCTCAAATAAAAATTTTATTTTTGATGAAAATGACTTGAAATTCAATGTTACGATAATTTCGGAAGAACCAGCTACAATCGACAATATTATGATGGCACTTTTACAAGAATTGCGCATTCATGATTTATCATTGATCGAACAAGGAAACAACCTGATCATCCATCGAAATCCAAATGTCAATGGAATCTCAAAAATCGTTTCAAACGATTCCGAATCAATCTCAAAATTAAATGCCGATATTGTCACACAAGTTTTCCGCTTGAACACTGTCAACGCTGAAAAAGCAGCAGCCATTGTCAGACCTTTAGCCTCAACATCTGCCATTATGGAAGTTTTGCAAGATACAAACCATTTGATCGTTACAGACATTTCTGCAAACGTCATCCAGATCGGAAAACTTTTAAAGAGCGTGGATTCCCCCCAAAGTGGCCTTGTGATTGGTCAATATGTTGTAAAACAAGGAGTTCCAGATGCGCTGATCAATTTAACACAGCAAATCATGCAGCCCATTGCATTGGAGCAACCGCTCATTATGGTCGCCCATGTAGGCTCCAATAGTATTTTTGTTGTAGCAACTCCCTACTTAGTTGACAGATCCTTGACTGTCATGCAGTATTTAGACCAAACTCAAGGCACGACCCAAATCTTGAACTTAAAAGAAATGAATTTCCAAAATGCCGCCATAGATAACGGTCAATGGGAAATTGATGAAAATGGCAACTGGCGCTACCGTACAGGCAATAAAACAGAAGATATACCACAAGGCATGTGGTCTTTAGACTCAAATGGAAATTGGAAATTTACACCGGATGCAACAGATGTCGATAAATGGATTAAAGACTCAACAGGAAATTGGGTTAAAGATCCAAGAGGCGGTCCAAGATACCCTGATGGTCAATGGATTAAGGATGCAAACGGAAACTGGATTTTCCAATTAGCGCCAGGGAAACAAATTGCCCCTGAAAAATTAACGCGCAAAGAGCAAACTGCAGTCAATTTGCCACTTGGCCACATCGAAAGAACCAAATTTTTTATTTACCGTTTGCATTACAGACAAGCTTTAATTATAGAGCAATCTTTAAGAAAAATCGGTGAAAGCTTAAAACTTACAAACACAAACGCAGATCTTGTAGCAACCATTGATACAATTCAGTCAATAGAAGCTACAAACTCCCTTATTTTCACGGGAACAGTATCGGCGATTGAAAAACTTAAAGAATTGATCGAAGAAGTCGATAGACCATTGCGACAAGTCTTTTTAGAGCTTCTTATTTTAGAAACAACATTGACCGATTCCCTTAATTTCGGCGTCAATTGGGGCTCGCGTTTTGGAGGAGGCAGTTCTGCTGGATCTCAAGCCTTTTTATCCGCAGGATCTCCGTTAGTTGGCGGACTTGACACAACAGTTACTCCAAGCCTTCCTGTAGCTACAGGCCTTGCAAGAAATGCCGGATTTAACTTAGGGGTTTTAGGTCAGCACTTAACACATGGCGGTATTCATTTTAACTCAATTGGAGCATTGGTTTCTGCATTGCATACTGATGATCGTCAAAATATTGTGTTAAATCCAAAAATTTTGACAGAAGATAATTCCCCTGCAGAAATTTTTGTGGGCGTCAATATTCCATATCCAACGCAATCGATTGCAAATGATAACGGTAATATCGTCACTCAAAACTTCCAGTATTTGGATGTCGGAGTGCGTTTTAAAGTAACGCCGCTTATTGGTGAAAGCGATTTGATTACTTTGGATATTGAGGAGGAAAAAACAGATGTTATTGCAAATCCAAGCGCAAATATCGGACAAATCACAAACCCGAATATTTTAGTTGGTCCCTCTACAAGTAAAAGCAAGACTACAACACGCGTTCATATGCCAAATGGCTACTTCCTTATCTTGAGCGGTCAGATCGAAGATAAAATCACTTATCATAGATCACAAATTCCATGCCTTGGCGGGATACCACTCTTAGGAGCTGCATTTAGTGAAAGAACAAGACTAACACAGAAAACCAATTTGCTTCTTTTCATAAGACCTCTTATCATTGATACTTATGAAGAAATGCATAATATCACAAAACATCAACAAGATATTTGGAAAAATAAAAATTCAGTTAAGAAGAGTTGGAAATACGAGACAGAGCAAGCTCTTGACTTCTTTAATTTAAGAGATGAGCTTTATCCTCAATACGATACAGGTAGTGGCTGTGAGTGCGATTAAAAATATTTATTTGGTTATCCTATTAGGGCTTGCCTTACAAGCCTTTCTAGGATGCCAAACAAGTAAAAGTGTATTGAAACCAGAAATAGCTTTAAGTCCGGCTCAGCGCAATATTGACTGTTTGTCTTCAGCTTTTGAACCGCTTTCACCTCTTGAATTAAAAGAAGATTTTGGAAAGGAACTCAAAATCGCAATAGGTTTTGCAAAGGAATTCGACCTTTATAGAGCTATTACAAGCTATAAGCGCGCGCTTTTCCTAATTCCAAGATCAAACCAAGATAGAGTAAGACAAATTGAATATTCCATTATCGAATGTTACTATTTTGGTCAAAAGCATCAGGAAGTCATCGATACATTCGAAGTCAGTACCTTGCTTGACATTAACCCCGCATTCCCTGCCTTTGGACAGCTTCTTGTCATTCTATACGACTCTTACCTGAATTTGAATTTGCCAGAAAAAGCTTGCCGTATCTTAAATATCATCGAAAAAGGCAATGCAGACATATCAACAAAACTTAAAAGCTATGTAGCTCTAAAAAAAGCGGATTTACCGCAAATTGAAAATTTAGGTTACAAACAAGATTTTTTAGTGCCTTATTATCTCCAAACAAAATCGGTACAAAAAGCAAGAATGTTAAATGCGATCCTCCCTGGAGCTGGTTACTATTACATCGGACAAACCAAATCTGCCGCAACAGCATTTATTATAAATACCTTATTTGTAGCAGCAGCCTACCAATTTTTTAACAAGGGCTATATTGCTGCCGGCACTATCACAGCAAGTTTTGAGGCAGGTTGGTATTTTGGCGGCATCAATGGAGCTGGACTTGAAGCCCATGAATATAACGAACGACTTTATGAAAGAAACGCAAAAGACTTTATGTTGAAAAAAGGTTTTTTTCCGATTTTAACTTTCGAAACAGCTTTTTAAACTCATGCGTACCCTATCCAAATTCTTTTTATTCATTCAGCTAATCACATTATTCATTCTGCTAATCACAATGTCCCTTACAGCAAATCCATGGGGGAAAGACTCTGATCTCGTGTATAAGCCGGTATATGGTTATATAGAGCCGGATCCATGCAAAACGCCGGTACTTGGATCTATCGGAGAAGCTGTTATCTGCTTTCATCAAACTCATATTACATCCTGTGATGGACCAAGAAGCAATTTTAGACCAAGTAGCTCACAATATATGCTTGACGGAATGCGAAAGTATGGTTTTTTTAAAGGCTTTTCCATGGGGTGCGACAGACTTATGCGCGAAAACAGCGATCCGTGGGTCTATAGGAACGCACTTAACGAGCATGGGCAACTCATGAAATGGGACCCCGTCCCTTGAGAAATACTTAAACTCTAATAGCGCTAAAACGGCATAAGCTTTTTTTTTTATCGCAAAGGATCGCAAAGGCTAGAAAGCTTCTTTTAAGTTGAAAAAAGCTTGCACTGCTTTAGAGCTACTAGAGTTTAGAGTCTATTCAAGGGCGGGTTCTGCATCGATGATGATGACGGGCGATGTATCAAGTTCCTCTTTAACATCGCGTTGAAGCTCTTTTGCGCGCTGGATTGCTTTTTGCATATATTGCTGCGGATGACGTTCATCAAAAACAAAAAGATTGTCTTTTCCAAGCTTGTCTATTAGCCCAGAATCGTTCAGGACATCCCATATCGGCTCCGTCAAGCCGCAAGCTAAAAGATGCCTTCCAGAGCTTCTTAAGTAGTTATGAAGCTGCTGCAAAGCAAGGCAAACAGTAGCGTCAATATCCCGTGCATTTTTTAATTGCAGAATAATCACTTTTGTATGCGTGTCATCTTCTGCAATAGCCTTAAGAGTTGATTGGAATAAGTCCGCAGCTCCAAAGAAAAGCTCTCCTTCCACCTTAATTACGCGGATACTTCGATGTGCTTGAATTTTGCAGTGATTGATATTTTTAAGCTCTCCATCATCATCTACTTCAAACTCAACAAGTTGAGGGATCGCAGCTTTTTTTAAGTAAAGCGTAATAGACATCCCAACTCCGATGTAAAAAGCAATATCAAAACTAAAAAATATGCAGGAAAGCACAGTTACGCCAAGCACCAAGGCATCTGACCTTGTAGCTTTGAAACAGAGTAAAAACTGGTTTCTATTGACAACAGAAATTGCTGTAAAAAGTAAAAGCGCAGCTAAAGCCGGAAGCGGTATCAAACCTATAAAATAGTTAAAGATGATCAAGGTCAGCATGACAAAGAACACATTTAAAATTGCTGAAACGCGCGTTTCGGCGCCGCTTTGATAATTAATTGAAGATCTTGAGGGACTACCGGAAACCGGCATTCCGCCAATCAGCGATGAGGTAAGATTTCCAAGCCCGATGCCAAGAATTTCCTGATTATTCGACAAGCGCTGACCTGAATTTGCAGCAACTGATTTTGCAGCAGATGATGTTTCCATAACGCTTAAAACAGCGATCGCAAAAGCTGTCGGTAATAACGCGTTCATGTCCCTCATGTCAAAATAAGGAAAATCAATTCTTGGTATTACTTCAGATAAGATTCCATTATCGCCAACCCTTTGAATACCCTCTAAACTAAGTTTTGCACTTGAGCTAAAATCAAAGAAACCCTCTCCAAAAAAATCAAGGGTTAAATGGGCTAAATGAATAAAAATACCTGTCACAACCAAGGTAATAAAAGCTGCCGGAATACGCTTGTTGATGCGTTTTAGGATCAAAATAAGGCTCAAGCTAAAAATACCAATAATTGCTGTCGGCACATGAAATTCATTAAGATGATAAAGTAAATAAACTCCCCTCTCATAAAGAGAATGGACACCTGGCATTCTTGGAATCCCAAGAAGGGTAAAAATCTGATTGATCACAACAGCAATCGTTGTTCCCATAATATAGCCGATTACGACAGAATGACTGATAAATTGACTTAACCGCCCAAGCTTTAAACCGACAGCTAAAATCTGAAAAAAACCGATCAGAAGAGTTAACGTCGTCAATATTTGAACAGCCATTAATTCCCGCTCGGCAGGTCCGATGTCCCTGTAATAGGTAAAAATAATTTCAGAAGTCCCCGCCTGAACCAAAATCGCTATCGCGTTGCTTGGACCTACAATCAGATGCTTTGAGGATCCAAAAATAGAAGCAATCAGCGAAGAATAAATGGCAGCAAAGATCCCGCAGCTGATGGGCAAACCTGCAAGCATTGCGTAGGCCATAGCTTGAGGCAGTGTCAGCATAGCAACTGTAATTGCTGCATAGGCGTCAGCAAATAATGTCTCTTTTCTATATCCTTTTAAATCCTGTTTAAAAGAGAGGAATGAAATTTCTTCAGCTAAGTTTGGTCTTTTCATAAAATTGTAATACTTTCAATTAATTAGTCCTTCAAGTATGATAATACTTTAAAACGGTAAAAACAATGAATAAAATGTTAAAACTTGCTATTGTTGGTCGTCCCAACGTCGGAAAATCCGCTTTATTTAATCGGATTTGTAAAAAAAAGATTGCCATTGTCGATGAAGCAGAAGGAATTACGAGAGATAGAATCTACTCAAAAGCCGAAATTTTCGGATTTCCCTTTGAAGTCATTGATACAGGAGGCATAGATCCAAGATCCAAAGCTCCTTTTAATGAACTTGTTAAAAGGCAAGCTGAAATTGCAATTGAAGAGGCGGACTCCATCATTATGGTTGTCGACTCAAAAATCGGCATGACCGACTTGGATAAAGAGCTTGCCCGCATTTTATTAAAAACCAAAAAACCGCTATGCCTTGCCGTCAACAAAATCGATGATTTGTCCAAGGAAGGCCTTGTCCATCAATTCCACTCTCTTGGTATTTCGAAAATGGTCTCTGTTTCTGCAGCGCAAAACTTCCATATAGCGGAACTTTTAGAAACAGCTTTTGAAAAAAGACCGGTATCTGATGAAGCAGATCCAAAAGATGCAGCCATAAAAGTCGCCCTTGTCGGAAGACCAAATGTCGGAAAATCTTCTTTGATCAATTATTTTTTAAATGAAGAGCGCTGCATTGTAAGTCCGATACCAGGAACTACAAGAGACAGCATCGATGCATCATTTACCCATGACGAAACAATCTATACCTTGATCGACACTGCAGGGATCAGAAGAAAACATGCTGAACATGAAGTTGTGGACAAATTTGCAGCAATCCGTACAGAACGCACCATTGAGCGCTCAGACATTTGCTTATTTATGCTGGATGCGCAAAGCGGTATCACAACGCAAGAGAAAAAAATTGCCAACAAGATTGAAGAAGAAGGTAAAGGTTGTATTCTTTTATTTAATAAGTGGGACTTGGTCAAAGGTTTTCGCATGGAACATTGTCTTCAAGGAATTGAAGAGGAAGTGCCATTTTTAAAACATTGTCCAAAAATCTTTATCTCGGCAAAAACAGGCAGAAATGTCGAGAAAATTTTTGACATCGTAAAACAAGTTCAAGCTGAATCACTGCAGCGGATTCCGACACATCAACTCAATAAATTTGTCTCCGACGCGATGCAAAGAATTCATCCGCCGATGATCATGGGTAAACGCCTTCGCATCTACTATATGGCGCAAGTAGCAGTCCAACCTCCAAAATTTGTCTTCTTTGTCAATATCCCAACCTTGATGACTGAAGCCTATAAAAAATATCTTTATAACCAATTCCGCGAAAAATATGGTTTCATGGGCGTTCCGATTCTTTTTTACTTGAAGGGTAAGAAAAAACCAAAAACCGACCAAGTCAAATCAGTAAGAGACAGGGAAGGGCTTCTAATAGAAGGCTATGAGAGTCAAGAGGCAGAATCTGTTGAAGATGAGCATTTTGAAGAAACAGAAGAATTCGGCGATTTCGATCCGAATGAATTCGATGATGGCGATCTAAAAGATGGCGATCTTGACGACAGCTACTTCAAAAAATAACTTAAAGCCTTAAGTTGCTCTAAAAATGATGTAAGCTTTTTTTTTAATAAATTGAGGCTTTAAGTTTTTTCGTTACCAGGAGAGACATATTGCAATAATTGCATGATTTCTTTTCTGTCAAAACGCTTAATGATCTGGTGATCATCGACAGTGATTATATCTTCCATCAATTGCCCTTTCCTAAAGATCAATTGATCAATTTTTTCTTCCAAAGTATTTTTTGTGACAAGCTTAAAGACTTGAACACCTCTTGTCTGACCAATTCTGTGTACGCGGTCTGTCGCTTGATTTTCGCGTGCGGCATTCCACCACCTATCATAATGGATGACAACAGATGCCGCCGTTAAATCAAGTCCAAGACCGGATGCTTGAAGAGAGCCTATGAAAACTTCGCATTCAGGATCATTGTTAAAACGCCTGATCTGCTCGCCCCTATTTGCGGTAGACCCCCTGATCGTCGCAAATCCAATTCCATTTTCGTTCAAATACTCTTCAATGATATCTAGCATGTTGAGATACTGTGAAAAGACGACAACTTTTTGTTCGCTCATCCGAGCCTCACTTAAGAGTTCCACAAATAAATCCCATTTTCCTGAGGAAAATTCCTGATATTTTTTTGGGGTCTTATAAAAAACTGCCGGATGGTCGCAAATTTGTTTTAGGGCGGACAATACCGCAAAAATATGCATATAAGGAATAGGCGCGCTTTCATCGCTTAACTCTTCCAAAATTTTGACTCTTGTTTTTTCCAAGGTTTCCACATAAAGCTTTTCTTGAGTCTCTGTCAACTCTGCGTGGGCAACCTCCTCAATTTTTTCCGGAAGATCCAAAAGCACTTGTGATTTTTTTCTTCGCAAAAGAAAGGGTTTAATAAATCTTGTCAATAACTGCTTGCGTTCCAAGTTTTGATCTTTTTCTATCGGTTTTACAAAAAATTCGCGGAAATCAACTTCCGGGGGCATATAAGAGGGTACCACAATATCAAAAAGACTTTTGAGCTCTCTTAACTGATTTTCAATTGGCGTTCCTGTAAGACCAATCCGCATTTCAGCGTGGACATTGAGAAGGGAGGAATAGATGCGGCTATTGTGGTTTTTTGCAATCTGGATTTCATCAAAAATCGCCACTTCAAACGGAATTTTAGCTAAAAATTCATTATCTATTCGCCAAATTCCATAAGAAGTTAATAAAATGTCATACTCTTTATGAAACTCATTTAAGCTTCTGTTCAAACCATGAAAAGTACAAACTTTTGCTTCTGGTAAAAATGCTTGAAGCTTTTCTTCCCAATGATAAATGACAGATGTTGGACAAATGATTAGAAAATGTTTTTTATGGCTGCCTGCTTTTTTGTGGTAATTCATGACAGCTGCAATTAATGCCATCGTCTGGTGCGTTTTTCCAAGGCCCATATCATCTGAGAGCAAACCAGAAAGGCTATGATGGTATAAAAACCAGAGCCAATCCACACCGATTTTTTGATACGCCCTTAAATTACTGTTTAAACCGGTGAGATCTGGTCCCTCGAGATTTTTAAAATCGGTCAATTCTTGTAAAAGCGCAAGAGATTGTTCTTTTTGTTCTTGTTTACCATCGTAGACCTGAATCTCTTGAAAAGCATTCAGGCGAATAAGTTCAAGAGTTGACAAGGTGATCGTATGGTTTTTTCGATCGACTCTATTTTTATCCAGCATCCGGAGCCAGTCAAAATATTTTTCTCTCAAATCAAGAAGTCCGTCTTTATGAAAAAGAAATGTTTTTTTCTTCTTTATTGCAGACCATATGTCATAAACCGGAATAATTCCTCTTTCTGTCCCTATACCTAGTTTTAGAGTATAAAAGCCTTTTCCAACATTATCTGTTTTTTCGATTTTTAAAGCCATAAGGACCATGTGATCTGGAACCAAAAGATTAGGATCGATTTCTATTGCGTAAGGCTTTATTTTTTGAAGTTCATAAGTTAGAAAAAGAGACTGGTCAAGCTCATTAATTTCCATTGGGTACCTGTATTGCTCAGGAAGCCTTGAATCATGCGGAAGTTCATGAAAGCCCTCATTTTCCACAAAACAAAAATCGTCAAAAAAACGGATCTTTTTGTTTTGGTAACCCTCTTCTAAATCATATTGAGGATCCACAATAATTGTTTTATCGGGACTAAAAAATATTTTTAAACCCGATTTTATAACAGGACATCTTTTACTAAAAAATCCAGGAACGTAGCTTAAATCCTGAGAGTTCATTTTAATAAAAAGAGGAATTTGATCTTTTGAAATTGCAATATCAGCCCTAACCGGTAAGCCGATTTGCGAGCTGACTTTTGTATAAAACCCCTCGCCTGCCACATACACCAAAGATCCAAAATCGTGACTTTCCTCGTTTTCCCGGATGAGCTGGGCTTTCCTTGAAAAAGTCAATTTATCATCCTTGCTTAAATTGTAACTTAATTCTGCTTCTACATTTGCAAGATAAATTTTGAAACCATCCTGCATATTAAAAAAATTGCGGTTTTGTTTTACAAATCCTTGTACATCGTTTTTTTCAATGACTTTTTCAATAAAATCAAAGGGTCTCTCTGTCAGTCTGTAAAATCCATCATCGTCGATATAAACCCAATCTCCAAATACTTCAGAGTGGCTTTTAGTCAAATCCCCCTCTGTAAATAGGTAACAGCTGATATGCAAATTCCACTCATCATCAAAAGATAATGCATAGGAGGGTTTTATTCTTTCATCATGGATG
The DNA here is from genome assembly GCA_041691015.1 of Parachlamydiaceae bacterium. Taxonomy (GTDB): domain Bacteria; phylum Chlamydiota; class Chlamydiia; order Chlamydiales; family Parachlamydiaceae; genus JBBSJT01. The sequence goes on from JBEPVN010000004.1 coordinate 34,218, forward strand.
CTGCTTGCTTCAAGACAGGATTTCATCAGTTCAAAATTTTTGTTCAATACCGAGTTGATCTGATCTTTTTTAATTTCAGGATTTGCTAAAAGGCCTTGTTTCATGGATGGATAAAAGCCGTCATTTTCTACAAAAATCCATGATCCGATCGCAATTCCTTTTTGTTTCGTATGGTTTTTTTCTCCATGGATATTTGTCTTTTTTGTTTCCACATGCAATACTTTTAAAAACTTATCATAGGTGATTTTTTTGATAAACTCATCGTATTGATGATGCACTTTTAAGGGAGAATCAACTGTAGCAAGAGATGGGATAATATAGGGTAAATTAGCTTCTGATAAATAAAAGCCGAATTCCACATCTGAAAATTTGACATGGATATAGTTTGGGATTTTATCTGGCATTTCAAAGGAAATTTTATAACTAAAATTATTTTCCTGCAGTGCAGAAAACCATTTTGCGAGGTCATTCCAAAAAGAAAGTTCATATTTGAGCTCATCTGTCGGTTTTCCTTCACGCCAAAGAAGAATTTCCTCCTGCGATAAATTTGAAAACTTCAAAGATGTCTCTTCTGTTTCCAAGTGGCGGTGCAAAATCAATGACGATAATTTATGAATGGCGGCTTTGCTTTTGCCTTTAATGTAAAAAAGTGTTTTACCGCTTACAGATGTAGACTTATAATCACCTTTGTCGTTATGGGTGATCTTTTCTCTAGCATCGTCCTGTTTATCAGAATAAAGCCTACAAAGTTTGTTCCAAAGGGAAGCCTCAAATCTTTGATGCAGGGGTTTTTCCTCGCCGTTAAAAATACGAAGGTAGGCAGCTGCGATATGAGCGCAAGCTACTACATCTTCAGATTCCCGGCAGGAGCAAAAGCAATCTTTCAAAACGTTTTTTTTGTCGAGTTGTAAAAAAGCCCAGACTTCGTTTTCTTCGTTTTCATCAAAAACTTGGATTTGGTACGTTCCGCCGGAAAACTCAATTTCTCTGACAAGTCCAAGCTCATTTAACTTTCTGCCAGCTTCTATGTATGGCTTTAAAATATCCGGTACTTGCATGATTTAATTTCCATAGAAAAAACAATGTATGAACTTATAAGTCTTAATAACTTAAATAATAAATTTTGTCACAAACTTTAAAAAATACACTAAAAAACAGTTTATTTCAATGTATTTAATGGTGGAAAAATTTAATTGAAGACTCTAATATCTGATCTATCGGGAATTACCCGTTTTTTAAAAATAGTCTGGAGGTTTTATGGACATTTCTCGTGTTTTGGGCATTGCAGCTTTAGTAGTTGGTGCAATTCTACTTTTTTTTGGTTTGCATTCAATCCAAAGTGTAACAGAGCAAGTAGTTGAGGGAGTTTCCGGGCGTTATACGGATCATACGATGTGGTATATCATTTCCGGGGCTGTTTTATTAATTCTTGGGGCAGCGTTTACATTTAAAGGCTGCTGCAAAAACGATAAATAAAGCACATGAGACAAAAGCCAAGGATCTCCTGCTTATTCAATGGATAAGCCAATGGGCAAACTTTCGCCAAATACTTGTGCTTGCTCTACATCTGTTAGATGGGACAGAGTCGTTAAACGCTGCTTTAGCATCTCAAAATGTAAAGAGGCATCAAATCTTGTTAATATTTTATTTACAAGTTCTTGCGGGATATTAAATTCCGCGAGATCTGTTTTTCTTGCCAGTAATGAGAGTATAAGCTTAAGTTTTTCTTCCGGAATATTTTTGATTTCTAGAAGTTTTTCTATCCACAAAACAACTGTTTTTACAGAGATCAGGGAAGAAAAAGTCCCATAAATCAAATGCCTTGCGCCAAGTCTTCCCAACGCAAAATAGTCGGCATCTGATGCTACTGCCTTTTGTAAACGCTCAAGTACTGCTTGCCCGATTTTTACTTTTGTTGTGACATCGATGAGCTCAAATGCGGCAAAAGCTCTTAATTTTTCTATGTAGAGATAATTTTCTCCTTTCTTTATCTCAATTTTGCCATTTTTTAATTCAGGGATCACTTCGTTTAAAAGCTGCATTTGTTGACCCTTGCTAAATCCCCCTGCAATTCTTCGATAACAAATCAATCTTTGAATTTGGCTTTCAATGCTTTTTTGTGATTTTAAATCTTCCAAGATTATTTTCCAAAAATTTTTTATCCGAAAATCGTCCAGAGGATATTGAAAGCCTGGCCTTAAAAAGAAACCTGCTAAATTAAGAAATCTAATTTCATGTTCTTTGGTTAAAAAACGTTTACCTGCGTGCAATAATAGGGTATCAAAAAGAGACCTTAAAACACTTGGGGGAAAGTCTTTTTTTGATTTTCCAAGAAGTGTTTCCAAGTGCTCCATCAAATTTTCCAATTTAATCGCTGCTTCATTTGAAAAAGCATCCTCGATTGCTTTTTTAGCTGGATCCAAATATTGCCCATCATATGTTTCGTCAGCGCGCGTTTTCTGAAAGGCATTTAAGGCATTATCTTGCGAGGATGCATTTTTTAGCTGAAACTCCAAAGCCCATTTATGATCTGAAATTTGACTCAAAAGAGAAATATCTAATGTACCGATGGCTGTCATAGTCACTTTGAGATGAACAGGTATTTTTTCATCATTTAATTGATTTTTACCAAAGCGTAGAACTGTATGAATGAGCGGTAGAAGCTGCATTTCATCAGAATTTACTTCTATTATCTCACCTGAAACATCATTAAGACGAACATGCGATGTGTAGAGCTCAAAAGATACCGGTTTATTTGGAGTAACATAAAAAGTCTGCTCCGATTCATAGGAGCTATCTTCAAAAGATCCTCTTGGAAGACAGCAGAGAGCTTTTTTATTATCTTTGGTATCAAGACCTAGGTAATACCCTCTTGCAGCGCCCCCCAAAATACGAACGCCAAATCCGCGTCTTACCTTTCCATAGTAAGCAGCTCCCTTGGAAACTGCCAAATTAAGATCATGAGACGATAAAACTTGGGATTCTTTTTCAGGAAACCATGAGTTAATCGCATGTGTCACAGCATTTTGAAAGATTTTAGGCTTCATCGTGCCGCCGTTGAACAAAATATAATCCGGTTTTTTATCCCCTGCCTGATGTAGAAAAAATCCAAGCTGCTTTATGATGGAAGGCTCATCTTCAAAGGGAAGCCCCAAAGATTTAATGCCGGATGTTCGCTTGAGTGTCTTTGTTTCATCATAACTACAAGGGGCAAAAAAACCGTCCATAAGTCGATTCACAACATCTTCTTTTGAAACTTCAACAGACAAGCTTCCTAAAATAATAGATGAGCCTTGACCTTGCAGCACGAATTTGAAGGAAGTATTTTCGTCCGATAACAAATGTTCTTTTGCGTTTCTTGCGTCTTGTGCTATTTGGAGCTTTTGCAAACTGGAAATATTCTGGAGCTTCTGTTCCAGATCATGTGCGATAAGAGCGTCCATGTTATCTCCGCCAAGGAGTAAATGGTCTCCAACTGCCATTCGTTCAAAGAATTTTTTATCATCTTTTGTCTTAACTTCGATCAAGCTAAAATCTGTCGTCCCACCACCGACATCCACCACAAGCACAAGTTCGCCGGTTTTAAGTTTTTTTTCTAAAAGATCCGTTTCTTTAGAAATATAACTATAAAATGCAGCTTGCGGCTCTTCGAGTAGGGCCATATTCGTATAACCAGCACTTTTAGCAGCCTCCACGGTCAAACCTCTTGCCACCTCATCAAAAGATGCAGGAACCGTTAAAATAATTTCCTGAGACTCAAATTCAAGCTCATGCCTACCCTTTCCCATTTTATGATTCCAGGCATCTTTAATGGATTTTAAATAAGCAGTTGTAGCCTGCACGGGGCTTATTTGCTTATCACCTGCATTATGGAGCGGTAATATGGGATCTTGTCTATTTGCAGCCGAATGACAAAGCCAACTTTTTGCAGATTGAACAAGACGTGTTGGCACACGTCCTCCATATTTTTTCGCAAAATAACCTACCAATAAACCTCGGGTATTTTCCCAAGGAAGATCCAAACTTCCTTGCGGAAATTCAAATTCATTTACGAGATAGCAAAAAGATGGGAGTGTCGCCATTGCTTCCACCCTGCCAATATCTGCAATTTGCGGAATCCGAAAAATTTCTACCTGTTTATTGATCGTTTCAATATCCACATAGCTAACTACGCAGTTTGTCGTACCAAGATCTATTCCAATAATATAGCGCATTAGTTTAACATCTCATCTGGATTTACAAATTCAAATCCTAAATCTTCTGCAACAGATTGATTTGTGACATGTCCAAAACAGACATTTAAGCCGTTTTTAAGACCCTTATGCTCTCTCAACGCTTTTTTATAACCTAAATTCGCAATCATTAAAGCATAATCCATTGTGGCATTTGTCAAAGCAATTGTTGATGTTCTTGAACATGCTCCCGGCATATTTGTTACGCAGTAATGAATCACATCATCTACAATATACGTAGGATGCGCGTGAGTTGTCGGCTTGGAAGTTTCGCTGCATCCGCCTTGATCAATTGCAACATCAACAATGACAGAACCTGGCATCATGGATTTTACCATTTCTTTTGTGATCAGTTTTGGAGCTGTTTTCCCTGGAATCAGAACTGCGCCAATCACTAAATCCGCTGTTTTAATTGCCTCTTCAATGGAATCGGACGCTGAATACAAGGTTTTTAAATTAGGTCCAAATAGAGCATCTAAAGCCCTTAACCTATTTAAATCTTTGTCCATGATTGTGACATTGGCATGAAAACCGATAGCCATTCGGGCAGATTCCGTTCCGACAACACCGCCCCCAATCACTAAGACATTTGCTGGTGCAACTCCTGGAACCCCCCCTAAAAGAACACCTCTTCCACCATGATTTTTTTGAAGAGTGGTAGCTCCCACCTGGATCGCAATTCTTCCTGCAATTTCACTCATAGGAACAAGCAAAGGTAATCTTCCAAAATTATCTGTGACAGTCTCATAGGCAATTGCCACAACTTTACTATCCATTAGATGCTTTGTTTGAACTGGGTCTGGTGCTAGATGCAAGTAGCAAAATAAGATTTGTCCTTCTCTTAAATACTTAAATTCTTGCGCTTGCAATTCTTTTACTTTGATGATCATATCTGCTTTGTAAACATCACTTGCGGTTTTCGCAATTAAAGCCCCTGCTTTTTGAAACATTTCATTCGTAAAACCGCTATTTACGCCTGCATGATCTTCGACATAAACTATGTGACTTGCTTCTACAAGCGTACGAACCATGGCAGGAGTTGCACCGACGCGGTATTCATGGTTTTTTATTTCTTTTGGTATGCCTATGATCATTTATTATTCCCTTAAATTATTAATGTTTATTATTGTATATATAGCGTAGGCTTTACCTTAAGTTTATTTGCAAGGGCTAAAGCCCTTGCAAACAAACTTAAGATAACGCCTACGCTACAAAACTTAAAACTTCAGACTATCGCTTCACGTTTTGTAAACTCGATCGATAATAGCTTGGAAACACCTCTCTCTTCCATAGAAACGCCAAACAATACATCTGCAATTGCCATCGTTCTCTTATTATGTGTGATGATGATGAACTGACAGCGATCTGTAAATTGCTTAACGACATTGACAAATCGCTCAACGTTTGAATCATCAAGTGGAGCGTCGATTTCGTCCAGGATACAAAAAGGCGCAGGTTTGACTTCAAAAATAGCAAATAATAGAGCCATGGCAGTGAGACATTTTTCTCCGCCTGATAATAAGCTGATAGAACGCATCTGCTTGCCGGGTGGTTTTGCTGCAATTTCAATCCCTGCCTCTAAGATATCCCCTGATTCAGTAAATTCGAGATCAGCTTCTCCACCGTTAAACAAAATCTTAAAGTTTTTGATAAAATTTAATCGGATCGTTTCAAAAGTTTCTTTAAAGATTTTTCTGCTTTCCTGATCAAGCTCTGTGATAATCTGGATAAGTTCTTGCTTTGAATGGTCCAAATCATCCAATTGATCATTCAAAAATTGGTATCTTGCTTGATGTTTTGTAAGCTGTTCAATCGATGTCATATTAATGTCGCCGGCTTCATCAATTTGCTGCTTCAACATACGGATTTGTTTTTCCATATGCTCAAAGGGTTTTTCAGGCAAATTTAAAGCAATTAACTCATCTATCGTAAGCTGATAGCGCTCTTTCACTTCTTCACGCAATGACTGTAAAAAAGAATCTGTTTGCGCAAGCGAAATCCCTGACTGATGAGTTTCTTTTTCCATTTTTTTTAAAATTTCCAAGACTTCTGCTATTTGCTTTTCGATCTCGCCTATCTTATTTTTGCGAGTTTGTACTTCAAGCTCAGATTTGGAACAAAGTGAAGAGGATTCTTGCAATGCTTTTTCTAAAAACTCAAGGTTTTCATCAAATTCTGTTGTCTTGGAAAGAATAAAAGTATGCATACTTTCATTGGATTCAATTTCATGGATCAAACGCTTTTCTTGTGTTTCACTTTCGATATGTTTAATTTCAAACACATTCAAAGCATGGATCAACTTGCGGTTTTCATCTGCGGATTTTTGAAAAGCATTCTCTAAGGCAGCTAAAACTTTTGCCTCTTCTGCCTGGATCGTTGTTTGCTTGGTAAGCTCATCTGTAACGTCATTTGCTACCTTTTGAATTTCAGTTACTTTTAATTTAGCTTCAATATGCTTTTGCTTAATCTCTGCGACTAATGCAACAAGAGTTGAATTTGTTTCAGTAAGCGTTAATTCTTCATCTGCAATTTGTTTTTTTTCAAGGTTATAGCGGATAAGATCCCCGTTTAAATGCTGCAAACCAAAGTTAATTTCAACAAGTGTCATTTCCTGCTTTCTGATAATCTTATCTAATTCAACACGCTCTCTTTGTATTTCAACTTTTTGCATTTCCAAGTTTTTTAATTTTTTTTCCAAATCGAGATGAAGGGATTCTAGCTTGGCAAGTTCGGTTTCTATTTTTTTTAAGTCGGCTTCCCTTAAAAAAGTGTTAGTGGCATTTTCAGAAATATAAAAAATAACATTATTCTCATCTATGTAGGAGCCATCTTTACAATAGACTGTCAAGTTTTCCTCATTTAAAAGAAGAAATGCTTTTGCGGTCGTATCAGCTAATGCCACATTGCATAGAAAATGCTCACTCAAATCAGATTTAAAAATCTGATCTTTTAAGTATTGAATATCACCGGATCTATTTTTAACTTTGGAAGTTGACTTTAAGTTTTCCATGCAGACAAGAGAAAAACCTGTTAGTTTTTGATCTGCAGCATAGGTTGTGACCTCTTCAAAATGCGCTTTTTCCTTGACGACAAGCGTCTCAGCATAAGGACGCATGACAGCGCTTAACGCTTTTTCAGCGCCATCTTTTGGTTTGATAAACTCATATAGGGCAAAAACTTTTTTGTATAAAGGGCTTTTTTCTTTTTTCGACTCCTGCAAAAGTTGCTTACTTCCAACTGAAAACCCTTCCATATCTTCTTTTAGACGGTTTAAAGCTTTTTCACGCGCCTTTAACTGAACAATTTCTTTTGAAGTTCCATCAGATTTTTCGTAAATCCCTTTGATTTCTTGAGAAAGTAATTCCAAGCGCTCTTCAAGTTCAAAGAAAACATTTTTACGCGCGTCAATAAGGTCTGATGTATCATCGAGATCTTTTTTCTTTTGGGTTACTGATACGGATAATTCTTTGATAAGTCCGTCAAGTCTTGATTTCCGGTTTACCATTTCAGTGAGTTTTTCTTTGATATTCTCAAATCGGACACTGTTTTGCTTCAATTCGCTCTCAAATTGATTTTCAAGCTGCATCAGTTTTAGCTGATCTCCTTGCGTTTTTTGCAAACGAGCTCTAAGTTTACTGATTTCAGCTTCAAGAAGCATTAAACTTTCGCGCTTCACTTTTAATTTTTCTTCATCTTTTAAAAATTCGATCTCTATTAGCTTTTGCTTGTCCGTGGTTGTTTTAAGCTCATTTTTTCCAAGCTTTCGTCTTTCAATAATTGCTTCAATTTCTGCTTTCAGGCTCTTTTGTTTCAAAAGCACTTCTTTTAAGCGTTCGGCATTGGTCTTTTTTTCTAAAGATTTTATTTCTTTATCGCTTCGGGCTTTAAAAAATTCCTCGTTTGCTGTTTTTAGGATTTTTTCGCTCGTCGCAAGGTCTGATTTGGATAGGTTTAAAAGCTTGATCTGTTCATCGTGTTTAAGTTTTACTTCTTCGATATTATCTTTTTGCAGAGTTTCTTTTTCTTTTACACTTAAGTAAGTTTTTGAAAGCTTATCCCATTTGCATACAAAAACAGTCTTTTCAAGTATCTCTAAAGCAGCTTTATTCTCCTTATAAACACGCGCTTTTTCTGCCTGTGTTTCTAAAACAGCAATATTTTTTTCTTCTTCCTTGTGGATATCTCTCACCCTTGAAGTGTTATGATCTGTCTCTTCAAGTTTCTTTAAAGCTTCCCGTTTTCTTTGTAAAAAGCGCAAAATGCCGGCAGCCTCTTCAAAAATATAGCGTCTTTCCAAAGCAGAAAAATTGATGACTTGGTCGATCTTGCCCTGTTCAAAAATGGAAAAAGTATTTTTGCCCATGCCGGAATCTAGAAAAAGACTTTGAATGTCTTTCATGCGTACAAGATTTTTGTTAATAAAATATTCAGACTCGCCATTTCGATGCAAACGACGTGTTACGGCAACTTCTGAAAACTCGATTGGTAAAGCGCCGCATTCATTGCAAAGAGTGATTGTGACTTCTGCAAAATTTAATGCTTTTCGGTGTGTGGTTCCAGCAAAAATAACATCCGGCATTTTGCTTCCGCGCATGGACTTTGCAGATTGCTCCCCAAGCACCCAACGAAAGGCATCTGCAATATTTGACTTGCCGCAGCCATTTGGCCCGACAACTGCAGTAACGCCTTTGTTAAATTCAAGCTCTGTTTTATCAGCGAAAGATTTGAATCCAAAAATTTCGATTTTTTTTAGCCGTACCATTTCAAGATTTTTCAAGTTCATACAGTAATCACTCCTCTTCCAAAAGATTGCAAGAGTAATGGATTTTGTAAAATTTTAAAAAGGAAAAAATGGGTTTTGAAAAGATAGTCTCGCTAGTACAGCAAATCGTAAATCCTAGAAAGGGGTTAAAATGCTCTGTGACCCTTAAATAGTATCAGGGCGTTTTGATTAAAAATTCAGGATAATAGATTTTCATATAATTGTTTACAGCTTCCTTATCTAAAGCTTCATTATCATTAAATTTTTTATATAGTTCCTCTAACGATATCTCATTACCTTTAAGACTTTTCATTATTTCACTATGAACGTGTCCCACTTTCTTCCTTTCCTTAATCTGTTCATCGGTAGAAATTTTAGTTACTGTGCCAACTGGAGCTCGGGTTTTAGTCTCTGATGACCCATTTGCACGTTTTACCATAGAAACTGCAACAACAGCCGCAAAAATAACTAATGCCAAAGCTGCAATTATAATGTTTTGGCTTTTTATCTGATTCGATGTCAACTTGACATAAACTTCATTAATATTTGTATAGACTTCGGTTAAGGATTGAACCATTTTTAATCTCCATTTATAATTTATTATTTATTGTATCTTTCCGGATCAAAATTTCTTACCCAATCGGGATGATTGCTTATCATATAATTTAGTTTAGCTTGGGGATCTAGACTTTCATCTTTCATAAGCGCTATACAAAGTTGACGTATACCTATTTCTTTATTATTCTTCTTTAAGTTATCAACAGCAAATTTTACTTTTTGTTCATTCGCTTTTTGCATTTCGGCTTTAATTCTGTATTCCCTTTGGATTAACATGCCAATGGACGCAATAATTATCAAAGTTACAAGTGTAATTTTGCAAATTTCAGTAATTTCCTTATTCGGCATTAAATTAACGTAAACATCATTAAAACTAGTGTAAATTTGACTTGAAGGTTCAACCATTTTTTCTCTCATTTTTATAAATTATCTACTTGTTATACCAGATTAATAATATAATTAAAAGTATTATTTTAATTAAACTTGGATAATTAACACCTTTGTTTGAAGAAAAAAATTCTTTCAAAAGGAAAGGTTTTCTTGTATACTCATCTCTTTTATTAAAAAGGATGACGCATATGTTAGATATTAAGCTTATTCGTAAAAACGCTGAAGAAGTTGAGGCAAAACTTAAAACCAAAGATCCGCTAATCACTCTTACTCCAATTATTGAGATGGATACACGTTTGAGAGAGTTAAAAACGGAAGTGGATCGTTTAAAAGCCTTGCGTAATGATTCCTCCCAAAAAATTGGGGAAATGAAGAGAAATGGCGAAGATTCTTCAGAGTTGATGGCAAAAGTCACTGAAATGGGCGATGCTATCCGTAATTTGGACAAGGAAATTAACGAACTTGAAGCGAACTTCACATTTGAATTATCCAAGCTCCCAAATATCCCGATGGATGATATTAAGGTTGCGCTCGACCCAAAAGAAAATGTTTTGATCGAAGAGTATGGAACTAAAAGAACATTTGATTTCCCCTTTAAAAACCATGTGGAACTCAACGAAAAATTGGATTTATTCGACTTTAAACGCGGCGCTAAAATTTCTGGTTCCGGATGGCCGGTCTACAAGAACTTTGGAGCTCGCCTTGAATGGGCTTTAATTCAATACATGATCGACACACAAGTTACAAACGGATTTATGCAATGGATACCGCCAATCCTTGTAAGACGGGACGTAGTTTTTGGATCCGGACAACTGCCGAAATTTGAGAATCAACAATTTAAAATTACAGATGAAGACTACGATCTTTTCTTAATACCAACAGCTGAAGTGCCTTTAAGTGGGCTTCACTCTGATGAAGTGATACCGACGCAAGATTTACCCCTAAAATATGTGGCTTATACCCCATGCTTTAGACGGGAAGCTGGAGCTGCTGGAAGCCAGGAGCGTGGATTAATTCGCATGCATCAATTTAACAAAGTCGAGCTTTTCAGCTTTACAAAGCCGGAAGATTCTACAGAAGTTTTTGATATGATGGTTAAAAGCGCTGAATCTGTCCTAAAAGGCTTAAATATTCATTATAGAAATATGCTACTAGTTACAGGAGACACCTCTTTTGCCTCTGCCCGTACAATCGACATCGAGGTTTGGCTTCCTGGTCAAAATCGCTATTATGAGGTCTCTTCTGTTTCAAATTGCACAGATTATCAGGCAAGACGCGCTAATATTCGCTACAAAGGAAATGACGGGAAACTGGAATTTGTCCATACCTTGAATGGTTCTGGTCTTGCAACATCTCGCCTTATGGTAGCAATCTTAGAGAACAATCAGAATGCAGATGGGTCTGTAGAGATACCAGAAGTGCTTCATAAGTATCTTGGCGGTCTGACAAAGCTTCACCCTGTAAGCTAGTACAGCAAATGGTATAAGCTTTTTTTTAGCTAAGAGCTTATACCGTTATAGAGAAACTTATATATCAATTTAATTGTTACTACTAAAGTTGTTCTCAAAATATCTTTTTTTAGACTATCCTCAAAATAGACTATTAAATGCTTTGAGGAAATATGACTGTAACTAAAAAAATTGATGATCTGCTTGAATTCTTAAATAACTCCCCAACTTCTTGGCACGCAGTCCAAAATATCCAAGAAGAATTACAAGAATCCGGTTTTCAAGAATTAAAAGAAGAAGAAACATGGAACATTGCTTTTCACGGCAAATATTTTGTCATCAAAGGAGGGTCCATCATTGCGTTTCAAGTCCCCTCAAAAGAGCCAACAACTGCACTCATCGCAGCATCCCATACGGATAGTCCAGCTCTAAAATTAAAAAGCAATTCTGAATTCTTAAAAGAAAATATGCTCATGCTGGGTGTTGAAGTCTATGGCGGACCTCTCTTGACATCCTGGTTAAACCGCGATTTACAAATAGCCGGACGTGTTTTCTATCTGGATAAAAAGGGAAAAAAACAAAACGGCCTGATCTGCCTAAAAGAATTTCCTGTAGTGATTCCACAACTAGCTATTCATCTTGACAGACAAGCAAACGAAAATGGTCCTATTTTAAATAAACAGGAGCATCTTGCCGCATTGGCAGCAATTGATGTGAAAACGCCTTATTTGGAAACCTTGTTAAAAAAAGAACTGAACGCTAAAAGCATCTTAAGTTTTGATCTGTTTTTAGTCCCCATGGAAAAAGCTAATCTCATCGGCTATGAAAATCAAATGATCTCTTCATACCGCATCGACAGTTTACTATCAGTTCATGCCTGTCTTACTGCACTAATCGAGAGTAAAACCTCAAATGCCCATGATTTAAAGATGTTTGCATTTTTTGATCATGAAGAAGTGGGCTCAGAGAGCATTCAAGGAGCAAGCTCTCCATTCCTATCGACCACGCTTGAAAGAATTTTGTTAAGTTTGCATTTTGATAAACAGCATTACTTTAAGCTTCTTGCAAATTCCTTTTTAATTTCAGTTGATTTGGCGCATGCTGTCCACCCAAATTACAAAGACAAGCACGACCCTCAGCATTTGCCTTTGCTAAATAAAGGAATCGTTATTAAACAAAACGCGAAGCTCTCCTATGCCTCAAACGCAGAAACATCTGCCCATATTATTGAGCTTTGTCAGAATAATAACATCTCCTATCAACATTTTGTTTCAAGGAACGATATGCCTTGCGGTTCAACGATTGGCTCTCTAAATGCGGTTAAGACAGGTATTAAAACTGTGGATATTGGCATACCCCAGCTTTCGATGCACTCCTGCCGCGAACTTGCTGCTATAAAAGATCAACTCCATATGTATGAGCTCTTAAAATATTTTTATAAAAATTAGAAATTGTGAGGTTTTCATGAGCATGAGTGAAATTTATTCAGAAATGAATGATGTTGTTTTGGAGATGCCCTATGAAAACGACTCCTTAAAATCCTCCGGAGTGATTTTAAAAATTTTTAGTGAAGACTACAAAAAATTTATGCAAAAAAACTTAAACTGTAAGCAAAAGTATTTGCAAGCAATAACAAGAAGAAACGAATTTAAGAAAAGCCTGCCCGGAAGGTTTGTGGCATTATCCACAAAACAACAGACTCAGGCACTAGTTACCATCACATCCCTAGCTTCACTTTCTGGCATCGTCACAATATTTTATGGAGAACCGCTGCTTGGATCAATTATCACAGGCTCAAGTCTCCTCACAGGTTTTGGATTAAGCTGTATCATCCCCTCACTTTTTTATTCCGCTTCCAATAAAAAGATCCATCTTAAAAATAAAATTGAAAAGCATAAAAAAAAAATGAATACTCTTATAGCTGTTTTCGATGTCGTAGAAGCAGGTTCCTTATTTATTGAGGCCTATGAAAAATTTAAAGAGCGACCAAAAAAATCCGATGTGCAGCATCTTTTTTTTACATTGCAGAATATCAAAGCAACTTTTGACAACCATGCTAAAGATACTCCTTTGTTAGAATACAAATTCACCGATTTAAATGTTTTGGTCCTAAACCCTATTGGAAAATTGATGTTAATGGAAAAAGTCTCTTTATTGATTAAGGGAAGTGTGGAGAGTGAATGGAAGGCATTAAAAGAAGCAATTTTTGATGGCGATGAAACACCGTTTTTAAAGCCATTACTGCCCTGGATGAATTTTGGAGTTGAAAGTCCGTCGTTAGATTCCTATATAGAATTCAAAGAGTTTACAGATGAGCTTAAAACTATCCAGTTAGAAGAACACATGATGGAGATCTTTAGGAAAGCACTGAATCGGTAGGTTTTCAAAAAAAAATTGTTTTTCATAATCGATTATGCTATCAACGATTATAATATTCAATAAAGGAGATCAATATGAGTGCAAACACCATTTACCAACATTTTTTTAATCACTTGTGGCCATGTGTTTTCTGTAATGAAAATGAAGAAAAATCCAAAATAGTACAAATTTTTCATTCTTACCCAAAATATACTCCTGAAGAGATAGGAAAATTGAGAGAGTGCGACATCGACGATTTAAAAGAAAGAATTACTAGAGAAACAGGAGTTTTACAAAAAATTCTTCTTAGATTAAAAGATCTGGATTACACGGAAGAAAATGGCATGGAAGTTTCCATGAAATTTAACAACGAACAAATAAATTTAATCAATCAACACTTGCCAGATGATACGTTTGCCTTAAAGGAAGAGGTTGTCTTAACTTAAAGGTTAAACATTGCAAATAAACATTGTGAAATCGCTTCTTAGATGTTTGGCTACATTTAACCACGAAGTGGTTTTTACA
>JBEPVN010000005.1:0-48246 GCA_041691015.1 Parachlamydiaceae bacterium
AAAACCCTCAAAAACGAACAAGGGCTAAAGCCCTTGCAAACATACGCAGGCTAAAGCCTACGCTACAAAACAAGGGTTAAAACCCTCAAAAACGAACAAGGGCTAAAGCCTTAAGCTCAAAAAGCATAAAGGTTACTAAAGTTTTAAGACTTACAGCTAAGGCCAATCAATTTAAAATTCCTTCTCAAGAGTGCCTCTCTTGCAGCATCGCTTTCCTGAAATGATTTTACCAATTCCTCATGATTGCTATAATCTTTAAAAGCATCTTTAAATTCATTTGAAGCAACAGCTTTTGAATCTATTTCCAAGTGCGTTCCTGTTAATAGCACCGTAGGAGATTTATCATTTTTATAAAGGACGCTTTCACAAAGTCTCGAAGCTTTAATAACTGACGGCTCCATATGCATATTGTTTCGTCCATTAAGTGGACTTTTTATAATTTCGTAGGAATGTGAATGATTATATGTGGATAAAATTTTCATGTTGGGGTTTTGATCGCAATCAAGAAATGCGGGACTAAAAATATGAGCGGATCTAACAGAACTGCCGTCTTCAGCAACTGTGATTTTTAATGGTCTGAAATCCTCAAATCGCACGATACCTTTTTCTGGTTTTGGAAAAATAGGAGCCAATACTTTGTCTGGAAAAATATCTAAATATTTATCACCATCACTATGAAATGAAAATGTTTTATCATTTATTTTCCAAAGCTCCTGACAAGCCGTCGTAGCTAAGATAGCTCCTGCGCAAATTCCCATATAAGGAACTTTATATTTTTCTATATGCGTTTTTATCATTGCTGCATTCTGCTCCATAGAGTAGTACATTAGAGCTGCATTGCCTCCTGGAACAACAATTGCTTTTATAGAGGACGGTTCATTCCAGCAATCCATTAAATCATTAATTTTACGAATTCTGTAAAGTTTATTGTCTGTTAGTTCGTTTAACTGCCTTTCTATGGCATTTAGACAAAAAGTGCTTGCACCAAGTCCTGAATAAAGTAAAATTTGTGATGATGATGCCATATTGACTCCTGCATTATGTGTAATAAATATAATTAGTGATAGTATAACAAATATTAAAATTATGGGCAATTAATTTACAAAAAAAACATAAATAGAATTAGATACTAATAAATATTTTTTTATTAGGAAGGGTCGGTTACTTCTTTTTGGCTTGGCGGAGGAATAATGGATTTTTCTACTTGGACTGATGGACCGGTAGGCGTAGCAAGTTTGATCCCCGTAAAGCCTTGAAATGCCATTGCCATAAGACCCGTCATAATAAATGTTATACCCATGCCCCTTAATGATGGAACGACATTTGAAATACTAAGCTTTTCGCGGATTGCGGCAATCAGCGCAATTGCAAGCCACCAGCCAAGACCGGATCCAAATACATAAATGACATTTGGCCAAAAAGGATAATTTCTTGTGACAGCAAAAAGGCAAGCTCCTAAAATGGCGCAATTTACTGCGATGAGCGGAAGATAAAGTCCTAGGGATAAATAAAGTGAAGGCGCTAATTTTTCGATTAAAATTTCTAAAACTTGAACAAATCCTGCAATGACAGAGATAAACAGTAAAAATTCCAAGAAATCCAGATTGATGTGAGATGCATTAATGCCAAAAACACTTAGCCATGAAAGAGCGCCAGGACCCGTAATAAATCTATGGACGCACCAGTTAAGGATGCCAGAAATTCCTGTTACAAAAACAACAGCCAACCCAAGACCGTTAGCAGTTTTAAGTTTGGTAGAACATGCCAAATAAGTACACATGCCTAAAAAATTTGCAAAAATAAAATTTTCGATCAATACAGACTGTATTAAGAGTCCAAAAAGATTGATTGGCTCATAGTTTCCCATCCACATAAGATCACTCTCAACTTTTATGCTTTTTTGTTCATGTTATTATAAATCCAAATCATTCCGCCAATTAAAAAAAATGCGGCAGGGGGACTTACCATTAATGCAAAATTTTCGTAGCCATTTGGATTTTCAGGGGATGCGTACCAGGACAATGGAACGACCTGATAGCCAAAAAGCTGCCCAAACCCAAAAAGCTCCCTGATAAAGCCTATGACAAAAAGAACCCATGCATATCCAAGGCCAGCTCCAAGACCATCCATAAAAGCAGGAATTGGAGTCACATTTTTTGCCATTCCTTCTGTTCTACCCATCACAATGCAATTTGTGATAATTAAGCCAACAAAAACGCTTAAAACTTTTGAGATACTAAAAAAATAGGCTTGAAGAATCTGGTCGATGATGATCACAAAAACAGAAATAATAGCAAGTTGCGTAATCATCCGGACGCTATCTGGAGTAATTTTTCTTAATAGGGAAACAAAAAAACAGGAACATGCCGTTACAAAAGAAACAGAAAGCCCCATGGTGATCGCAACAGAAAGCCTATTTGTGACTCCAAGTGCAGAGCATATGCCCAAAACTGCAACCAGGACTTGATTGTCTCCCCAAAGCTGGCTTGTCAAATAGGAAAAACTGGATTGTTTTGTTGCTGCCATATATTTTTTACTTTTTATTTTGGTCGTGTAGTTTAATAAAAAAAGGTCTATAAGCCTCTAACACAGATTTATAAGCCTCCGTTACGCCATTTCCTGTAAGCGTAGCTCCAGCCATGCCATCTACAGCACTTTTTGATTTTGGCAAGTCGCCAAGTACTTCAGAAACTTTTCCATGCACAACAGTAATTCCGATAGGAGCTGTTTTAAAATCTGTCATACCATTAGCTGTTTCCAAAAATATCAATTTACCGGGAAAAAGATCCTGCCAATAGCTCTCTGAAATGTTTGCTCCAAGCCCGGGTGTTTCTTTTTGGTCGTACCATGAAATGCCGATAACTGTGTCCCCATCTGTTTTAATCGCAAGATAGCCGTATATTGCGTCCCAAAGACCATATCCATTTACAGGAATGACATAACCTTCAGGTTTTATCTCAGCACTGCTTTTCTCACTATTTGGCATAATCATATAAATAAGTTTTAGAGGCTCTTTGTAGTAGCCTGACTTTTTATAGTCCGCAAGATATTTATCTTCATTAATGTTTGCTTTTTCAAATGTCGTCAGATTTCCTTTATCATCTACAAGATAGGGAAGAAGTCTTTTTTTATATACTTCCAATAATTCCTGTCTTGAAGGAATATCCTGGATTGAACCTGGAACTAAAAATCCATCTTTAGAATATTTTGCAGGAGAGTATGCATCACTCTTATCTTCTACCAAAAAATAACCATCATGCGAGAGTATTTTTGCTGCGATCATCATTTGTTTGCTGCGGTCCAATTCTTTTGCGATCTCTTTTGGCTTACTCAAAACACTTGCAAGCACGGACAAAATCAGAGCACATACAACGCTTAAAATAACAACAAAAGTAATTACCTGGATATTCGTGTTACTTTTTTTAGGCTCTTCTGACATGACGGCTCCTATTTCTTAAAATTTGAGCGACATAATAATCAATTAAAGGCGCAAAACAATTACCGACTAAAATGGCAAGCATAACCCCTTCTGGGTAAGCTGGATTAATAACCCGAATGATAATGGTGATAAGGCCGCACAACAATCCGTAGATCCATTCAGAAATTTTTAATGAGGGCGATGAGACGGGATCTGTGATCATGAAGACAAGGCCAAAGGCAAGCCCGCCCAAAAGTAGATGTTTGTAGGCCGGAAAACCAAACTGAGCAGGTAAAAAAGCTCCATTTGCGTCTGCAAAATAATGTGAGGCAAATTGAATGATAAAAGCTGTTAAAAAGGCACCAAGACCCATAGCTGCCATTGTCCTCCAGGAACCAACACCTGTATAAATCAAAAAGAGAGCTCCAAGAAGACATGCCAAAGTGGATGTTTCGCCAAGGCAACCGAGCTTATCGCCAAGAAAAAAGCCGATATCGCTATTGTGTAAAAGTCCGAATTTTAAATTCGCAAAATGATAGGCATCATCATAAAAGCCGGGAGATAAACCAAGACCCCCCTCGCTTATAGGAGATGTCACAAAGCTCTGAAGCTGCTCTGAGGATAAACTTCCAAGCGCTGCATCGTGATTTCCAAGTTCCTTCCATTTGTCAAAATGAGAAGTGATCACATCTTGTGTTGCAACATCTGAACTTAAGTGATTAGTTCCAATTGCATCGACATGAATATTTTTTATGTCTTGCGTCACATTGAAATGGTTTAGCGGTGTAGCTTGCGAATAGCCATCTAATGATAGAGCCTTTGATTCCTGATTCATTTTAACAAGACTTTCACGAATGACTGTAGGATTTCTTCCAACCCATACATCTCCTGACATGCGTCCTGGAAATGTAAAAAATAAAAAAGCCCTGCAAGCTAAAGCTGGATTTACGATATTCATTCCAGAGCCGCCAAAGACTTCTTTTGAAAATACAATTCCGGCAGAAATCCCAAAGGCCGCCATCCAATACGGGATTGTTGGGGGAAGTATCAGCACATAAAGAATTCCGGTGACAAGCAAACCCTCTGAGATTTCATGACCTCTTATATAAGCAAAAAGATATTCCCAAAACGTTCCGACAGTGTAGGATAAAATTGTTAAAGGAATAAAAATTTTTAAACCTTCACTAATAAAAGATAAATATCTTGAATCTTTCATCGCGAAGTTAAAGTAGCCTTTTAATGAAGTTGCAGATGCCAAATATTCGTTCATTAAGTGATAATTGCCGCTTGAGTATACAATGGATTGAAGCCCCGTATTCCATATTGCCATTAATATGCAGGGAATTAAAGAAATGACAACAAGTACCATCCACCGCTTGATATCGATTGCGTCTCTTATGTGGGGACTCTTTGATGTGTTGATGGGTGCTTCAAAAAGAAAAGTATCTGTTGCGTCAATGAGCGGTCTTAGGAAGGCAAGGGGTTTTCCTTTTTTGGAAAGAGAGAGCTGAAAGTCTAAAAATCGACGTAACATGTTGTCCTTATCAGAGATTGCTTTTTTAGTCTCAGGCTAGCAAAAAATTAGAAAAAGTCAATAATAAATTATCATAAACTAAAGTTAAAAAAAACATGCAGCTTTTTAAAATGCATGCCTTTTAAATATTCATTGCATCGAATTTCAGATTCATTCAAAATCTGGAATTAATTTAAGCATTATAAGATTTTTCATTATGTTGCGACGCTTCAAAATAATTTCATCTTTTCTGGCAGCGTTTTTCGTTCTGCTTTGCATCTATTATTCAGCAAATATTTTTTCCAGATTTGTGGAATTTTCTTTGAAGAATTACTGCAAGGATTGTTTAGCAAGTGAATTGACAGAAGAGAGCGTAACGCATCTTGATCACTACATTGTTTTTGAAAACCCCAAATTAAAAGCTTTATCAAATTGCTGCGAATCGGCTCTTGTAGCAGAGAAGTTGATGATTTTTTATGAGTCAAATTTGTTAAAAAGGGAAGTCTATCTTTATGTTACCCTCGTTAACCCAAAAATTGACTTATCAGCAATGGCAAAAGCCTTAAATCATCTGATTGAAAATGAAAAAAAGCATTTGAGTTTTTTTAAAATAAAACATGATGTTCAAATAAAAAATGGGGTCATCACTTACCCGAACCAAGAGAGTACGGAGAAAGTCTATTTTACGAGCAGTCATGACTTCATCCAAAAAAATGAATTAAATTTTAAGCTTAACGTAGCTTGTTCCGATGAAGAAAAAAACTGCATGGAGCTTCATCTTTTTCAAGACGCATCAAATGATTTTGTGGTGGATGTTTCATTTAAGGACCTTTGCTGCAAAACAATTAACGGTATTTTGTCTAATGCGATAGAGGGTTTTAGCAGTTTCGCGTTAGATTCCGGTGTTTTAAAAGGCAACGCCAAAGTGATTATGAAATCTGATGGTTCGCCAGAACTTACATCTGATCTTGTAGCAAAAAATTTGTCGTTTGCCTACAAACCTTTAAATATCCTTGGAAAAGTCCCGGAAAGTACCATTTGTTTTTCTAAAAGCCATTTTGGACATATTGATTTAAAAAATGCCTTAATCTCGTTTAAACCAAATGGTTTGGGTTTGGAATATAACCAGTTGATCGGTAATTGCAGAATGGAAGTGGATCTTTTTAATGATGACAGTTTAATGTCGATTGATTTTAAAGGCGGAGCTGAACATCTTGTTTCATTTTTTCCGGACCATCAGAAAGCAACAATTGAAAAATCGTTCAATCAAGATGATTTGTTCCTCAAAGGACAATTAAAAAAACTGACGGATGCAAATACCTTAAAACATTTTTATTCATTTGATGGTTTTTTCAATATTTTTTCAAGATTTTCAGAGCAAAACGAAACCATTTTTTTTGGTTTTGAACTTGAAGATTTGAAAAGTAAAATTGCCTTGCAAAACGGCTGGTTTAACGCGCCGCATTTGAAGTTGGATAAATACTTAAGACCTTTTATTTTTCAGGACAATGATATTAAGTTGAACGGTTATGGAAATTTTTCCGGCACTTTTGATAGCGAAAAAATAAATCTAACCTATAATACTCAAAATACTGTTTTAGAAAATGAACACTTTGTGATGGAAACAGAAGTTATTTCAGGAGCAGAACACTTTTATGATTTCAAAACACAAAAAAGCAGCGGAATGCTTCCTATCAAAAACGGCATGTATTTTGATAAAAAAAGCGGTCTTCTTTTCACAGATATTAACGCAGACTTTGAAGTAGACCCAAAGAAAATAAAAACTTCATTCATCGAAGCTTTTTGCAACGGAGCTTATTTTGCAGGAAGTCAGGAGCTTGATTTAAGCAGTCCGATCATTGGAGAATTTGATCTCTATTTTCATGTAATGCACATGAAAGGCAAACTCTCTGAAATGCAAACGATTTTTTCCCACTTTGGCGAACCTTATTTCTTTCTTAAGATACCTTTGGAAGCTGATGTACTTTTAAGGCAGGGAGGCGGATTTTTAAGTTTTCATTTTGAACCGGACGATTGTAAATTTCAAGCAACTGTACAGGGAGAAGTTGTAAATGGAGTCAGTAAAAGCGATCATTTTGACTTATCTGTTCAAGATCTTAACTTAAATTTTGATTACAACCATCAACAAAATGATTTTACTTTTTCTGATATTCAAGGAACCCTCATTGTTGGAAAACCGGAAGTTGCAGAAGAATACTTCATGGCAGGAGATCAGATACGCTTTACAGATTATAGCCATAACGCTTCTACATTTGACTTTTGGATAGGAGATAAAAACCGCGATATCATACGGCTTGTTGGCAAAACAAATGGCATTGAAAATACTCTTGGAGATGATCTTGTAGAAATTCAACTCGATCATAAGCTTTCGCATTTTGGAGATATGCAGTTTACAGCTTTTCAGTGTGTCTTAAAAGACTGGTTTGAAGTCGATACATTGAATATGGACCTTAAGTTTAATCTTAAATACCTTTTAAACGATCTTCAAAGATTTAGTAGAACAGGTTTTTTCTTTTTGTCGAAGGGTCTTTTAAAAGAACTGAATAATCTTAAAAAAGCAAACGGCGAGTTTTTTGTCAATCTGGAGTTTGATAAGCTAAGATCGATTTATCATTATGATGTGAAAGCAAATGAGATGGAAATTGGCTCTTATAAGTTCTCTTCAAGCCTTTTAAAAGGTAAAAAAATCGGACATATCTGGTCAATTGATGAATTGAAATTAGACAAACTGAACTTGGCTGCAGATATTTTGTATCAAGGGAATGTTTGCAAAGTCAATTTTCTTGGAATCGAACTTGGCTCTTCTTTGACAATGGGGTTGGAGGGTGAATATGATGAAACTCAAAACGCGATTTTAGCTCAAGTTAACTTTTGCGAAGCGAATTTTGAAAATTTGTCTGAATTTGCTTTTTGTAAACAGTTCATGGATGAATATAGCTTAAAAGGCAATATGCGAGCTACAGGCGAGCTTAAGGTAGATTTTACAAAAGCTGTCGCCGGTTTGAACGCGGATTTATTACTCAATGCAAGTTTTACAAAATGCCAATTAAAAGATCTTGAATTTGAGGACGCTTCCCAAGTTTCTTGCCATTATGTGACGGATAAGGGTGTGATTTTAAGAGGTATCAAAACGGCAGTTCGCAGCCAGGATGTAAAAATTGCTCTTTTGGATATTGAAAAAGTTGAATATGAATTAAAGAATCATGCTTTTTCAATTGAAGAGATGCATTTTAAACTTCCTTCAAAAAATTTAATATCTTTGACAAATAGTTTGGAGGAGACATTTACAAATGCTTTTAATACAACTGCATTGGATATATTAAAGAATTCCAAAACAGAAGGTTTTTTCGAAGGATCGTTAAATCTCGATATATCGAACCCTCATTATGCTTTGAGCTTGAATTTAAAAGATGGAAATTATTATTTTCTAGATAAAGAGCACTTGCTTCAAAATTTTATGATTGATTTTGATCCTTGTGAATTTAAGCTCTCCACTGAATATGTGTTTGATAAAATTCCTTTTTGGTTGAACCTGCATTCAAAGTCTGCAACTCTTGAATTTGGAAAACTTGTGTTAAGGAACGAAAAGTCTGAAGAGGTTTCTCCGCTTTCAATTTATTGGCGAAAAGACAAGACTGCTGGATTTGTTGTAGAAACAGCAGAAGGTTGTTTTTCAGGTCTTGATGTTCATTTGCATCGCAATGATGAAAAGTCTTTGGAATTTGGAAAATTTCATTTAACAGGTGATATTTCTTTTGATCCAAAAAGTGTATCTTCACTAATCCCACCACACTTTAAGCAAGTTTTACGACGTTTAAAAATTGGTTCCGGATATGCCCTAAAAGGGGACTTGTCATTATTTAACGGAAAAAACTTTGATTTGGCAGATTCTGTATTTAAAGGCGAGCTTTTAGGCAACGACTTTGAAATGAAAGGCTATCAATTCCAAATGTTATCTGCAGAGGTTGAATACAAAAAAAATGAGATTTCGATAAATAAATTCCAGTTGAGAGATACTTGCGGAAGATTTTATGCGGATCATATACATTTTAATTCTGAAAATGATGAAAATTGGAAAATCAATCTTCCCATGCTTCGTATCGAAGAATTCAGACCAAGTCTTACAAGAGCTGCCGGCATTTTTTCAACGCCAAGTAAAAGACCATTTGTCATCGAGCAGCTGGAACTTGAAAATTTTGAAGGAGATTTAAGTAATTATAAAGATTTTACAGGCTGTGGCCGTTTTTCTTTCAAAAATCCGCATAAGAAAAATTTACAAAATACGATACTTGCAATTCCGGCAGAAATTATTTCGAGGATCGGTCTTGACCTAACTGTTTTGACACCTGTTATCGGAACCGTAGAATATCAAATTTTAGACGGAAAAATCATGCTTACGAAATTCAAAGATGTTTATAGCGAAGGACGTTTGTCGAAATTTTATTTAGCAGACGCCAAGGTTCCATCCTATGTGGATTTTCAAGGCAATTTATTTGTGAAAGTCAGGATGAAACATTATAATTTGTTGTTTAAGCTGGCAGAACTTTTTGTTGTCAATGTTCAAGGCAATTTAAGAAAGCCCACGTATTCCTTCCAAAAGCAAAGCAAGCATGAGCAAGAGGCAATGCTGATCCCCATCTCCGACATATAAGACCCATTTAAAAACTTATACCGTTTTTAAATGGGTCAGGGTCTGCGATGGGTCTTTAACCTATCTATCTCATACTATCTAGGATGATTTGGGTCTGGTAATCGATCTCGACGTTGATCAGATCCCCTATTTGACTTTCAGAAAAAGTCGTTGCGCGCAAAGTTTCAGGGATCAAATGCACTGTAAAAATATTTGTTTCCTTATCGACAAAAACCAATGTCAAACTAACACCGTTTAGGGCCACATACCCCTTTTTAAAAAGATATTTAATAATTTTAGGGTCTGTTTTTAAACTCAAAACACAATTATTTTCCGTTTTTTCTATTTTCTGAAGGACGGCCGTTCCAAAAATATGACCAGAAAGTATATGTCCGCCTATTTCATCGCCAACTTTAAGCGAGCGTTCCACGTTTATATTCTGGTTAATTCTGAGGCCCTTTAAATTGGTGATCGCAAGCGTCTCTTCAATCACATCAAAATGGACATGGTCGCTATCGATTTTAACGACAGTTAAACAGACGCCATTTATCGAAACACTTGCTCCGATTTCAAGATTTTTCGTTAAATCATCCGGCAATTTGAGTTTTAGTTTTGTAAGTCCGATAAATTCTTGAGCTTCCTCAACTTTTCCGATCCCTTTGACAATGCCTGTGAACATAAAACCTATATTAAATAAAAATTTTGATTTTAAGTATACCAGACAAAAGGATAATTAAAAAAGCTGCAATTGCATAAAAAACTTCTAAAAAATGGTTTGTTGTAAAGCTCGAATTTTGATACGATAAGTTTTTATTTTTTGACTTTAGCCCTTATTTTTCCAGGAGATTTCAAAGTTATGCTTCACATTTTTCGCAAATACCAAAGCTATATTTATCTTGTTGTCACAATCGTCATCATGATTTCATTTTCCTTTTTTGGAACTTATAACTCAATTGTTTCAAATCCGGTCCGCGACCAGGTCGTGTTCACGGCAGTTGACGGTGAAAATATCCGAAGAAGCGATCTTGATGAAATGGTAATGTTCATCAGTACCGATAATCATGATAAGCAGTTGTTTGGCGGAGCGTGGGGGCCTAACTTTTTAAACGATGGCGTCATCAGAAAAAATTTGCTCGAGACCGGCCTTGCAAATGTTTTGGCAGCATCTTACCTCGCCGATTTAAAACCTGATTTAGAAAGCCGCCTCCAAAAAGAAAAAGCTTATGTGCCGTATGCTCATCCTCAGGCTAAATTTATCTCACAAGAGTTTGTCTGGTCCATTTATGCGCCAGAACTTAGCGAAAATTTTAAAGCCCTAAGGAACCTTCCTAATTCTCATTCAGAAACAGCATTTGAAACAAGATCAAAACTTTTCTTAAACGAAATGGCTTTCCCATCCTACTATCAGCACTCCGTCCTCAATTCACAGGAAAAACAATTTAAATCACTTCCTCATGATGAAAGATTGGATCATTCGGATTTGTCGCTTTTTGGTTATCACACAATTGAAGATTGGTTCGGTCCCCGCTTTATCAGGCTTTCAGCGCAATTTTTGATCAATGCGGCAAAGATTGCAGAGCAAAAAGGGTATAAAGTCACAAAAGAAGAAGCGCTTGCAGATTTACTCCGTAACTCTCAAATTAGCTACGGCCAAAACATTAATAATCCAAAGATAGGAGTTGTTAATAGCAACGAATATTACAACGAGCAATTGCGTATCCTAGGCATGGATCAAAATCAGGCGATTAAAATTTGGTCGCAAGTGTTGCTATTTAGAAAAATGTTCCACGATGTTGGTAATGCCGTTTTTGTCGATCCGTTGATTTACCAAAACTTTAGTGAATTTGCAAATGAATCTATTGAAGGGGATTTTTACAATCTTCCAAAAGAATTGCAATTTGCGGATTATTCCACCTTGCAAAAATTTGAAAGCTATTTGGATGCTGTGACAAAACGTTCTCTCGAAGAGGCAAAAAGCTTGAAATTGCCTGAAAAATTTCTAACAGCACAAGAAGTTTCAAGAAGAAATCCAGAACTTGTACAAAAACGCTATTTCGTTAAGCTTAAAGAAGCAAATAAGAACCAACTTGGTTCAAAAGTTTCTTTAAAGGAAACATGGAATTTTGAAGCAAACAACTGGGATCTGCTTAAAGAAAAATTCCCTGAACTTGGAATTAAAAAAGCAGATACAAGGGAAGAGCGTTTAGCTGTATTAGATAGCTTAGATAACCAGACGCGCTCTAGAATTGATTTTTTTGCAAGAAAAGAAATTGTAGAAACACATCCGGAGTGGCTAGTCCAAGCCCTTGATAAATCACGCGAGAGAACGCTTCCTATAGGCATTAGTAAAGCTGGAAATAATGTGATTTTTGAAGGTCTTCAAAATGGAGAGGATTTAATCAAGGAACTAGATAAGACTGACATCTCAAGCACTGTGCGTTTTTCTGCAAATGGACAAAATTATTATTTGATTACTGTTTTGGATAAGCCGGCAAATGAAAAAATTTTGACTTTTAAAGAAGCCAATCAAGCAGGCATTTTGGATGCGTTAGTAGATAAAAAACTAAACGCGCATTACCAGAAACATAAAGAAGAAAAAAATTGGAAATCATTTGAGGATTCCAAGATTTCTGTTGCGGATGATTATTATGGCGATCTTTTAAAAGCTATTGCTACAGCCTCTGATGAAAACGAGAAAGCAACAGGCAATCTTTTAGCTCCTTTTCGCTTTTTTAGTTACATGAAAGAATCTGAAAATCTCCTTAAAAAAGATCCGGCATCCGCAGAAAAAATAATTGCGAAGACTGAAGAGACAGAAGAGAACAAACTGGCTTCTTCAAAACCATTGAATGACCAATGGAAACTTCAAAAAAATAGCCGTAAATTATCAAGAGGCCAGGATCTGAATTTATCAGAACTCTTTAACTTAAAGCCAAATAGCTGGACAGATGTTTTGAAGGCTCCAAATGGAGATATTTCTTTCTTTAATATGAAGGATTTAAGTCAAATGGATGCAGCGGCAATTTATGAAAAAGTTAAAATCACTCAAAACCTTCTTTCTGATGAGGCACAAAAACATTTCATGAAAAAGGTCGTCGGTGAAATCAAGAATGATCATGCGATTTCATTAGACTATTTAAATCAGTCGATCGAAACGATGGATCCTGAAATCCCGAATACCTCTAACATGATGGATAGCTAAATGTTTGAGCGTGAAGACTTTTCGTTATCACCTATCAATTTTTTTCAAATCAGCGCGGATTGTCTTAAATTAAAGGGAAAAGTTACAAGTCTTGCAAAGGCAAAAGGCAATGAATATGCATTGCCGGAAACTTCAAGTCTCACGAATGAAGAAAATTTTGCAAGCGTTTTTATGGGTTGGAACGAAGAGGGAATTGAAGTTCAGGTGGTTGTTGAAAAACCTGTAGAGCATTGTCATTATCCAGAAATTACAAAAGGTGATAGCGTAGAGTTTTTTTTTGATACCCGTGATGTCAAAACATCTGGTTTCAATACCAGGTTTTGTCATCACTTCTACTTTTTACCAGAAGCTGTGGAGGGGCATATGAAAGGTGAAATCACAAAGTTTCGAACGGAAGATTCTCATGAGCTTTGCGATTCAGATGACTTAACTTTGAGAGTGAATAAATCTTCAAAAGGCTATTCACTTCATATTTTTATACCCAAACAATGTCTTCATGGATATGATCCGGATCAGTTTCAAAGGCTTGGGTTTACCTATAGGATCAATCGGTCAAATGATGAACCGCAGCATTTTTCGGTAGTATCATCCGAATATCAAATTGAACAGCAACCTTCTCTTTGGAGTAGTTTAAAGCTAAAATCATGAAAACTGTCATTTATGATCAACATGTTGCACATCTTGCTAAGATAGTCGATTTTGCAGGATGGGAAATGCCTTTGCAATATAGTTCCGTGATCAAGGAACATCTCGCGGTGCGTGAACATGTCGGTCTTTTTGATGTCTCACATATGGGAGTTATTCGTGTTTTTGGAAAAGATGCAGGTAAACTTCTTGATTATCTTTCGACAAATGAAATCTTAAATAAACACGATCACACAGCAACCTATACGGTATGGGCATCTGAAAATGGCGGTACAGTCGATGATTTAATTGTTTATCGCGAAGATGAACTTCATTATTTTTTAGTCGTCAATGCTTCAAACCGCATGAAAAGCTTAAACCATTTAAAAAAATATGCAGAACAGTTTGATGTTCACATTCAGGACCGCTTTAAAGAAGATGGCATTTTAAGCCTTCAAGGGCCAAAATCCTTAAGTTTGATCTCTCCTTTATTTTTAGAGGCAAGCCACTTAAAAAAAATGCATTTTGTAACACTTCATTCCCATGGTAAAAAAATTATTGTGGCAAGAACCGGCTACACCGGTGAAATGGGTTTTGAAATTTATGCTCCAAATGAAGTGATAAAAGAGCTTTTTGATTGGTTTATCAATGAAGGTAAAATTTTCCAATTGGAACTTGCGGGCCTTGGCGCAAGAGACACTCTACGCCTTGAAAAAGGCTATAGCCTCTATGGACATGAATTGACAGATGATATTTCTCCAAACGAGAGTCTCTCTTCTTGGACGATAAAATGGGAGAGGGATTTTGTCGGAAAACAAGCAATGCTAGAACTTGAAAAATCAGGCCTTGCAAGGCATCAGTACGGAGTTATACTCGAAGATAAAGGAATTGCAAGGATGGGGTTTGAAGTATTTAAAGATGGTCTTTTGATTGGAAGCGTCACTTCGGGGAATTTCTCTCCTAGTTTAAATCAAGCAATAGCAATTGTTTTGGTCAATCAAAAATTGCATCATGGCGATAGTATCGAGATTAAAATCAGAAACAGCCTTGTTAAAGGGCATGTTACAGCTCTTCCCTTCTTAAAATAGATTACTGAAGTGACACGAAGGTCCGGGCCTGATCCCTTTTCATGGGTTATTTTTTCTAAAGTCCGTAACGAAGTTATGGACTTTAGAAAAAATAACCCTTGAAAAAGGATCCAGGTCCTCTTCAAAGGGAAAAAAATCTGTTATTATTTGTCAATCAGAAGCTTTTTTCATTTTTTTCTGTAAAGAAGAGTCCATTTTGTCTATATTTAATTTAAAAGAGGGCAACTGAATATGAAATATACAAAAACACATGAATGGATCATGCAAGAGGGAAATATTGGGACTGTAGGCGTTACAGAATATGCTCAAAAAGAGCTTGGCGATATTGTTTATGTGGAATTGCCAAAATTGCAGTCCAAAATTAATCTTGGGGATGATGTAGCTGTTTTGGAATCGACGAAAGCTGCGGCAGACATCTATTCGCCAGTTAGTGGAACCATTATAGAGGTCAATCAGGAGCTTGTTCAAAATGCAGGTCTTATTAATACTTCTCCTGAAAAACAAGGCTGGATTTTCAAAATCGAGCTTGCAAACATCGATGAACTGAAAAATTTGATGAATGAAGCTGAATATAAAACAAAAAACTAGAGAGTTTATGGATTTTATTTCAAACAAGGAATTTCAAAATCAGGAAATGTTAAAAACAATCGGTGTTCAAAGCGTCGAAGAGCTTTTTTCATCTATTCCTGAAAAATTAAGAAAGCCAAAACTTCAAATTGATGATGGGATTTCAGAATATGAAGGAATTTTGTCTATGAAGTCCTTGGCTGCAAAAAACAGCTTTCCGGAATATCAAAATTACCTTGGAGGCGGAGCATACGAGCATCATGTTCCAGCTATTATCCCATCCATTTGCAGCAAGGCTGAATTTTTAACAGCTTATACGCCCTATCAGCCGGAAACATCCCAAGGAATGCTTCAGATAATTTTTGAGTTTCAATCAGCAATTTGTGCCCTGACCGGCATGGATGTCTCAAATGCCTCCCTTTACGATGGAGCGTCAGCTTCTGCTGAAAGCTTGCTCATGGCCTTACGGATCAACAAAGAGCGAAATAAAGTGCTGATAGCAGAAAGCGTTCATCCTCATTATAGAGCAGTCATAGAACAATATCTTTGCAGCCATGGAACAAAAATTGAACTGATTCCTTCTTTAGAGGACGGAACGCTTGATTTAGAGCGATTTAATACAATGATAGATGATCAAACAGTTGCTGTATTATTACAATACCCTAATTTTTTTGGGGTCGTAGACAATGCTGAAATAGTTTTCAAAAAGGCGAAGGAGTTCGGCGCTTTAAGTATTATTTCAGCAAATCCCTTAGTATATGGACTCTACAAAAATGCGAATGAGCTTTCTGCTGATATCGCAGTTGGCGACTGTCAACCTTTTGGGCTTCCCTTGCAATTTGGGGGTCCCTACGTTGGCTACATGGCATGCAGAAATGAATTAGTCAGACAAATGCCAGGAAGAATTGTTGGAGAAACAGTGGATACAAAAGGAAGGCGCGGATTCGTGCTTACGCTCCAAGCAAGAGAGCAGCATATCAGACGTGAAAAGGCAACTTCCAATATTTGTACGAATCAAGCGCTAGCTGCACTTAGCGCACTTATCGGTATTCTCTGGTATGGTCAAAAAGGCGTCTATGAACTTAGCCTGACAAATTATCAGCGAACAGCTTATCTAAGAGAAAATTTACAAAAAATATCCGGCATATCAGTTACAAGCAGCGATGCTTTTTTTAACGAATTTGTGGTTCGATTTGATGGTGACATCACAACTATCATAAAAAAATTCAGAGAAAATAAAATAGAGCCCGGTGTTTTGCTTAAATCCTATTATCCAAAATTAGATAAGCACCTCCTTGTTGCTGTAACCGAAACTAAAAGCATTGAAGAGCTGGATCGTTATTTAAAAATTGCAAGGGGGCAAATTTGACTAAAACTATTTTTGAAAAATCAGAGCGCGATCAACATGCTTACAGCCTGCCAAAAAACTCTTCTGCATTTGAAAAATTTCATCCTCAAAATGAACTTTTACGAAAAGAGCCTTTAAATTTACCTGGAATTTCAGAAATTAACCTCACACGTCATTTTAATGAATTGGCAAGACGCAATGTGGGCATTGATAATCAATTTTATCCACTTGGCAGCTGTACCATGAAATTTAATCCACGAGTAAATGAGCTATGTGCAAGCTTGGATGGTTTTACAAAAACGCATCCGCTTGCGCCCGATTTTTCAGTGCAAGGCAACTTACAGCTTATTTTTGAGCTTACCGAAATGTTATGTAAAGTCTCTGGAATGACTGCCGGGACTCTTTTACCAAATGCTGGAGCTCAAGGAGAATTTGTCGGGATTCGCATGATTGCTGAGTATCATAAAAAGCTACATCAAGAGATGAGAAACGAAATTTTAATTCCAGATGATGCCCATGGAACAAATCCTGCAACTGCAAAAATGGCAGGATATAATGTGGTTTCCATCAGAACTTGCAAAAATGGCGAGCTCGATTTGGATCACTTAAGAAGTTTGGTTTCAGAAAAAACAGCCGGTCTTATGTTGACAAATCCTACAACACTTGGGCTTTTTAGCACAAATATTTTGGAAATTTCAAAAATTGTGCACGATAAGGGCGGTCTTCTTTACTACGATGGCGCGAATTTAAACGCCATATTAAATATCGCGTATCCAGCAGACATGGGTTTTGATGTGATGCATATGAATTTGCACAAAACTTTTTCGACCCCGCATGGGGGAGGGGGGCCAGGTTGTGGACCTGTTCTTTGCAATGATAAATTAAAATCATTTTTACCGGTTCCTCGAGTGGAAAAAACGCCTAAAGGGTATGTTCTTAAAATGGATGCTGAAAATAGCATCGGAAAAATAGCTTCATTTCATGGAAATTTCGGGATTTACTTAAGGGCCTATATTTATATGAAACTACACGGCAATTATGGTTTATACCGCATAGCAGAGCAAGCGGTACTCAACGCAAATTATCTAAAAACTAAGATCAGTTCGTTGTTTACGGTTCCTTTTAAACAACATTGCATGCATGAATTTGTGGTTCAAGCGGATAATTATTTGGAAGAGGGTGTAAAAGCTTTGGATATTGCAAAACGTCTCTTAGATTATGGCATCCATGCCCCGACGATTTATTTTCCATTAATCATAAAAGAATGTCTTTTGATTGAGCCTACAGAAAGTGAATCAAAAAACACTCTGGATGCGTTTATTCTAGCCCTTGAATGTATTGTAAAAGAGATTCAGGAAAATAAAGACCTCGTGTTGCAGGCCCCATCTACAATGCCAGTTACTAGGTTGAACGAGACACTTGCCGCAAAAAACCCGATCCTAAAATGCAGCTAGTACACTGTAAGGGTCACAGCTATATTTTTTTACCACAGAGACCACAGACTCGACTTATGTGATTTTTTCTTTTTTGCATCTTTTTTATCTCATTTTGTAGCCCACACCTGCATTTTAACGTCGCTTCGCTTTGGTTAAAATTTGGTATGGGCTACAAAATGAGATAAAAATGATACAAAAAAGAAAAAATTCAAAATCGAAATAGAGAGCTCAAAGTGTAAAGAAAAAGACATTCAATGAACCGTATCTCTTGATCTCTGTGGTAAAAAAACTTAGTATTAATCCTAATTCAAAAGAAATAGAATAGTCTATTACATCTTTTAACAAACAATAAATGTTAGAATAATATAAGTAAATTTACATTTGACAGTGAACTAGATATTTAAGATTTTTTGAATGTAAGGATATGGTAGGAAATGAGTTCTGTTGGATGATAAGACAGTTTGGCTTGTCTTAAACCCTCGATTCCAAGATCTTCTTCCCTGTTTATAAATTCATAACCTTCAAACTCAATGATCTTTGCTATTTCATGATTGATAATCTGATAAAGTCCTTTGAATGTTTTATCAGCCTTTTCAAAATAAATATCTGCAGTGTTCTGATTCATCTTGCTATAGATCGAAAAAGCAACTGGCACGGTATTTACAGTGATGACATAGCCTTTTAATTCAAGTTCTTTAAAATAGACAAGCATCACATCCAACGCTTTTAATTCATTTGTTAGTTCAGTGCTTATGTTACCCTTTTTTTTAAGACCGATCTCTTCTAATATTTTAGGGCAAAAGGGATGACATTTTTCCGTCATTTTTTCAAGTGACCACTCATATAGATTTTTGCTTTGAGCGATCAAATTGCGCTTTTTCTCATAACGCCTGCCTTCAATTGCTGCTAAATCTTTGGTTTTATAAAGATAATTTGCGTATTTGCGATCGTTTACGTTGTTAAAATTAGAGCAAAAATTAGGGTTTTTTTTTATGAAAGTTTCTGAAACTGCATAAATTTGGATGGGATATGGAATTTTATGAAGAGCGTTTAAGAGTTTTTTTTGGGCTTCTTCCGAAAATATCCCGATTGGTTCAAGAAGATGCTTCTTTTTATTCTCTACATTTAAGGAAATGAGAAGAGTCTCTTTTTCTATGAACGTCCATTCATAAGAATAGACGCTATTCCATGCAAAGAGACTTGCAAAAGTATAACTTGAGAGTTTTTTTGAGTATTTATTTAAGAAGGGTTCAAGTTTTTCCTTGTCTTCAAGCTTTAAAGGTGTGAATTCCAGATCTAAAAAATACATATAGCCTCATAATTAGAGCTATAACCCATCATCTAAAAATATTACAATAGATAGAAAAATTACTTATTTTTAGATTTTTTTTTAGTTAACCTAAAAGATTTGATAGGCTACTTTATAGCTTTTAAATTTTGAATTACTACTACGCATTTTTTTACCATAGAGCTAAACAGAGTAGAAATTGACTTCAATGTAAAAAATGCTAAAGGATGTGCGCGATGAATTTAAGTTAATCTAGTATTTTTCAAAAGATGTGGATCAAACTGATTACTAAAAACTACAATTACCTCAAATTTTATGAGAAGTTGCCAAACAAAAGGTTAAATTTATGAATCCTCTAAGTAAAACAGAAACAGCGGTAAGAGTCCTTGCAAATCCAATCGTGGCGACTTTGCAAAGTTCAACATGCATTTTTTCAGTGCGTTGCGAAGCCACAAGAGAATGGCTTAGCTCAGCGTATAATACCTATGGCTATTCGGATGAAGATGATAAAAAAGAAATGAGCGAAACTTTAAAAAAGGTTGAGTATCAATTTCATAAAGTGAAAGAAAGTTATGGTACGTTGTGGATCACACCCCCTGTAGGTTTCTGGCTTAGCGATGGACGCTTAGTTTCTCCTGACTATAATGAAGGAATACGTGTGAAAGCTTACTACGGAAGTAAAGAAGAGATATTAAGCATGGGTCGAAAGGTCGATCACATCATAGATGGCCCCTTTACATTTTTGCCAGCTGAGGGAAATTTATTTTTCTTTTAAAAGTATTTGAGCTTCGGTTATGGCAGGTAGTGTAGAGCGGATAATATTCCACCCCTCCCTAACGCGTTTTACAACAAGAGGCGTAGTATTGGCTGAAATTCCACAAGCAATCCCGTGAATTTTGCAAATCATAAGAATTTTTTGTAACTCAAGCTCCACTTCAGGCGACCCCTTAGGCACTCCCATTGAACGTGTCAAATCGTTAGCATTACCAACGAATATGGCACCTATACCTGGAGTAGAAACAATCGAATCTATGTTTTGCAACGCTTCAACAGATTCAATCATCACAATTGCAAGCAAATCACCATTTGGATTTAACGGCCATAAATCAGCACGAAGATCATACTCTTCTCCGCTTATTCCCCAAATCCAGATTGCATTTGCAGCTCCAGCACCCCGGATACCATTTGGATAGAAATATTTCGAGTTTTTCAGTTGAGGGTAGCGCATACTTTTTACTGCAAATGAGGCTTGGCTACCCGTGTCTATTCCATTAAAAATGATGCCATGCAGTCCAATATCAAGCGCCTGTTTAACAACCCATTGTGATTGATCTACTGAGGTGGGAAAACGAGCAAAAAGAGCCACGTTTGGCTGTAAGTTGCCTTTCTTTAGTACAGTTTCCTTATCTGTCATTCCCATCAGAAACATATGAAGTCCAGGAAAATCCAAAGGATTGTGTTCCATATCAACATAGACAAAATCGACAGGAGCTTGAGCCATTTCTCTTGCATGAAACAGTGATAGATCACAGGTCATTAAACCGTACACAACTTTCCCCTCTGCTAATTTTGCAACTACTGGATTCAGATGGTGCGGTTCTATTTCAGCAAGCAGCAAGTTGGAGGATATAATCATGAAAAAAATAGTTTTTAGCATATTAGCCTTGAATAAAATTAAATGTCATTTCATTTTGTTTTTTAAATCTTGATCTTGTCAAGCTAGTACAGCAAATCGTAAATCCCTACATATAAAAAATTATTTTAAATTCGAAGATTGCTATCTCTTTTTTCGTGACATACACTCTGTGTAGGCTCGAAATAAGAGATGGTAAGATTCGAAAATTAAAATATTTTTTTATATATAGGGATTTACGATTTGCTGTACTAGGATCCCATTTATGACTCTATTTAACAAACTGATAAGTGAATATGATGGAAAGAACATAAAGAATCGGAGAGGGTGGGATTCGAACCCACGGTACGCTATAAACGCACACACGCTTTCCAGGCGTGCTCCTTAAGCCACTCGGACACCTCTCCAGATATGAAATAAAAGAAAAGTGTACTAAAAAAACAGCATCTTTGCAAGAATAAAGTAAAAAAATGTAAAACCGATCATTTTGATTGTCAATTATTTCTAAAAATAATACATATTAAATAGGTGTTGAAAACTTTAAAAAAAGTGGTATTATATGAGTCTAATTAGATTTCTTATCAATTTTGTTCTTTTTGGAGCATTATTTTATTTAATCTGGCATTTTTTTCCGGACGCATTCGCTACGCTTGTTACTTGGATCAAAACACTTGTTGATTTTACACAGCAGCTTCTAACAGACCTTTATAACCGGATATCTACAGGTACTGTAAAAAAAGACATTGAGCCGATAAAAAGTTTAGCTCAACTGATATTTAGCATAAGATAAACACACAGGTTTAATGGATCATTTATACGTTCAGACTCCGATTGTAGAGTCCACTCTGCTTTCAAAAAAAATCGGCATTCCGGTTTATTTGAAGATGGAAGCAATTCAGCCTGCAGGCTCTTATAAAGCTAGAGGACTTGGGGTTCTTTTATCTGATTATATTGCGAGAGGGAAGCACTCATTTGTGACAGCCTCAACAGGTAATTCCGGTTTGAGTTTGGCATACGCCTGCCGCATCTCCAAATGCTCATTAAAAGTTGTCGTTCCAACCAAAACAAGCACCTTTATGCAAGATAAAATTGCATTGGAAGGAGCAGATGTTATT
This sequence comes from Parachlamydiaceae bacterium, assembly GCA_041691015.1. Classification (GTDB taxonomy): domain Bacteria; phylum Chlamydiota; class Chlamydiia; order Chlamydiales; family Parachlamydiaceae; genus JBBSJT01. Next base: position 21,884 of record JBEPVN010000005.1, read on the forward strand.
GTTCAGGGAAAAAACTTTGAAGATTCCAAGCGTGAAGCCAAAGAAATCGCAGCCAAAGAAAAAATAACCTATGTAGATCCGCATGATAATCCCTTGATTTTTGAGGGAATCAGCACGATCATTTATGAAATATTTGGGGCCGGTTTAAAGCCTGGCGCAATACTTATTCCCGTTCTTTCAGGTGATCTACTTTTGGGAGTCATTCAAGGTCTTAACGCTTGCAAGTGGGGAGATATTCCGATCATTACAGCAGAAACCGAGCATCATTGTCCTTTTGCAACAGCTCTTTTTGGGGAAGAGGATCTGGCTGATACAATTATACCGGAAGTTTTTTCAAAAATTAAAAATCATAAGATCTATCCCCAAATTGTCACAGATAAAGCGGCTTTACATGCAGCTAAAGAATTTGCAAATGAACGCCGTGTTTTGATAGAAAAAGAATCTGCTGCAGCCTTAGCTCTTATTTATGAAAGTCTTCCTCTACTTAAAACATTTTCATCCATTCTTGTCATTGTCAGCGGCGGAGCTAATGTTAGTCTCGAACAAAATCTTATGCATTAAATGCAAGTCATGCTTTTTTCGCATAATCAGTATCTAAAAAACCGAAAGTTTTGTTAGAATAGTCATTATGTCAAAAAATTTAAAAGTCATTGTAATAGGCGGCGGCGCCGCCGGTTTTTTTGGGGCAATTGCCTGTAAAGAGTCTTACCCTGAAGCAGAAGTCATCCTCCTTGAAAAGATGCGGCAAGTGCTTGCAAAAGTGAGGGTCTCTGGCGGCGGCAGATGTAATGTCACACATTCCTGCTTTGATGTTGCAGCGCTAGTTAAGAATTATCCAAGAGGCGAAAAAGCCTTAAGGGGTGCATTTACAAGGTTTCAGCCGGAAAATACGATAGACTGGTTTTTACAAAGAGGCGTTAAGCTAAAAACAGAAGCAGATGGGCGCATGTTTCCTATCACAGATAGCTCAGAGACGATCATAAATTGTTTGATGTCAGCTGCAAAAAAAGCTGGCGTTACTTTAAGGACTGAATGCGGCATCCAAAGCATCACAAAAAATGAGAACGGATTTACTTTAATCCTAACAACTGCTGAAACCATTACTTGCGATAAGATTTTGATTGCGACAGGAAGCAATGTCAAAATATTTGAGATTATCAAGGCTTTTGGTCACAATATAGAGCCTTTGGTGCCTTCGCTATTTACATTTAATATTCCAAATTCCCCCCTATCAGAACTTTCAGGGATTGCTATTGCAAAAGTGCATTTAAAAATAGCAAATACTGCGCTTGAACAGACAGGACCTCTACTCATCACTCATTTTGGCTTTAGCGGTCCCTCGGTCCTAAAGCTCTCTGCCTTTGGAGCGCGTATTTTAGAAAATCTTGACTATCAGACAGAATTGCAAATTAATTGGCTTCCGGATATCTCCTATGAGGGACTAAAAAATAGCTTAAGTGATTATAAGCAAAAAAACCATTTACGCCTAACAACAACAGAATCTCCTGTAGATCTTCCCAAAAATTTATGGAAGCACTTAAGTAAGGCTTGGACTAATGAGGACTTAACACCTCTAAAGTGGTCTCAGGTGAGTTTAAAGCAAATTAATCAAATCATAGAGAAATTAAAAAAAGATGTTTATCAAATCCGCGGAAAAACTACTTTTAAAGAAGAATTTGTAACGTGCGGCGGGGTAGCTCTTAATGAAGTGGACTTTAAGACAATGGAAAGCAAAATTTGCAAAGGTCTTTATTTTGCGGGAGAGGTTTTGGATGTGGATGGTATAACAGGCGGCTTTAATTTCCAAAATGCCTGGACAACTTCATGGATTGCAGGGCAATCCATGGGTCTCGCTTCTAGTACACTATAAGGTAAGTCCGTCGACTAAAAAACAATATTTTAATTTTCGAATCTTACCTCTTTTGATTTCGATCCTACACGGAGTGTATGTCTCTAAATCAAAAGAGCTAATCTTCGAATTTAAAATAATTTTTTAGTTGGACGGACTTACCTTACAGTGTACTAGTTAATTTTATTGCTCATCTGGTACGTAATCATCCTGAATGATAGCAGAACCATTATACACTGAGGCAGGTTCGTTCACAGTCTCCCAATCATCGTTTTGATGATTATCGACATTCTTATCCAACGATCTCTCTAATGAAGCATGCATCATTTCCAACGGTTTGGAGTCAAATAAATCTGTTTCAGATCTTGTCGGAACAAGTGTGCTCATGTTTGGTAATAATCTCTGATAATGACGAATCCTTCCCCGAATAAGATAATCTAAAGAAAAAAATTCATCTTGCGCTACCCATTCAGCTGTAACCGGGATATTTCCCTGTACTTTTTTGAGGATTCGAAGACCATTTGCAAATTGAAAAATCATAGAAGGGGTGTATCCTTCTTTGACTTTAACCTGAAGTAATGAAAGGTTATTTTTTGGTTCTATTTTATTTACTAAACAATGTTTGAATAAATTAATAGCTTTGAAGATGGCTTCTCCAGCCATAAACTCTGTAATTTCAGTATGTTTTTGAGATTTGGATTCAGATCCAAAAGTTTGGGGATTGGGAATCTTATTCGTAAAGGGTTGTTCTGCAAAGAATTTTTTTTGGATAAATTCAAGGCCTGCGATAATCCCTTGATAAATTTCTACTGTAGGATTTGTTTCTTTTTGGTTCTCTACAGGAACAGGAGGAAATAAATCCAGCATGATACGTGCTACTTGTTTGACAAGAATAAAATCTTTTCGTCCTTGCCCGTTTAAATAACGTGTGACGGACTTTGCGTTTAATCCGCTTATTTCGTAGGGTAAATCAAAATTGATCGCAAATTCTTCCAGACTAATTTTAGCATCGGGAGCATAGGGGAACATGGCTATCCGCATTGCAGAGGTAAAACCTTCCATATTTATTTCTTCAACACTTTTTTTTGTTGCAGGTGATGCAGATCTTGCAAATTCCACCCCATTTTGCAATATAGAATAACCGGCACTCCAAAAATTCATATAAACCCCTATTAAAAAAATAAATTTATCCAATTAATTGTAGATAACTTAAAAGAATGTTAAATTGCAAGGACTTCTACCAGGAAGCTGTAGGTGGCATCGAGCAAAGTATCGCTTCCGGGTTACCTCCTGACTGAAAACCAAATTTGGTCCCGCGATCATAAAGCAAATTAAATTCCACATAATGCGCCCTTAATTTTGACTGCATTTCTTTCTCACATAACGCATAAGGCTCATGAACGCGTTTTTGATAAATCGGAATAATGGCATCTAAAAAAGTTTGACCGACATTTTTCCACATGGCCATATCTTTTTCAAAATTCCCTGTATTGTAATGATCAAAAAAAATGCCGCCGACCCCGCGCTCTTTTTTCCAGTGGGGAATATAAAAATATTCGGCAGCGTTTTTTGAAAATTCAGAATAAAGATCAGTTCCAAATGGATCGAGTGCTTTTTTTGCGGATTTATGAAAATGTTCCTGATCTTCCTTGTTTAAAAACCCCATGGGAGTCAAATCATAGCCTCCGCCAAACCAGCATTTCTTTTCTGTTTCGATATAACGGATGTTCATGTGGACTGTTGGCGCATAAGGATTTTGCATATGAGTGATCAGGCTAATTCCGGTTGCAGTAAAGGCACCTGCCCCATCATTCATCGGAAATTTATCTCCAGAAACAAGCGACCAATTGACAGCTGCTTTTTCAAAAACAGAACCTCGTAAAAGTGATATTTCACCCCCGCCGCCAGTGTGATGATTCCAAGCTTTGCGTTCAAATTTTTTTTCAGGTTCAAAAGATTCAAAACTTTTTATGATTTGTTCCCTAAGCGTTTTTAAAAAATTTACGATTTCAGGTAGTGCTGCATTTTTTACAGAATTCATGAAAGTCCTATACTGATTTTTAAAAGAAGATAACCGCTAAAATAAAATATACACAAGCAATTTAAAATCAAATCTTATAGAGATAAATTTTTGTTTGGTATAAGTCGTTTACAATAAATGTTTTAATGGGTTTTAAGTCCGGAACTGCAAAAGTATTGCTCACAATGAACGTCCCCTTTACAAGCTCATTTTCAAATTTTATTTTCAAATTATCCATGGCTTTTGGATATAGATAACAGATGATAAGCCCCGCATTTTTTAGATCGCTTCTAAAAAAATCCTTTCTAATAAGATTTATATTAGGAAGTTTAAAAAAATAGATGTAGATCTTGGATATAAGATAGGGAACTAGAGATGTTTCATAGGCTATCACTTTTGTATCAGGAAATAATTTTGCAACAGGTATGGCTAATGTTAAAAAACCGGAACCAAGCTCAAGTATATCTTTTTTCAAGTTTTTTGGAATCTCACTTTGAATAAGGTCCATGATGGCTTTTTTTTGTTTGGGAGATGTGGGACTTGGCGAAATTCCATTTTTGAATGTCCAAAACAGAATCGAAAAAAATGCGCCGATTAAAAGTACCCCCAATAATAAATTAATGATGATCATGCGTGTCCTGTTTGATACATTTGTGTATGAGCTGTTTTACTCTTGCAATGCGCTTTGTAAGATCGATTTGTACCAAGCCAACAAACTGAAGTGTGTTGCAACCGTCCATCTTTGGTTATAAGAGAGCCGCTCCATCCGGTTTTTCCAAACATTATCCACCCATGTTCCATCTCCTCCCTTATATAGGATCGCATTTGTCTTTTCTAGTAATATAAGTACATTGACAAAATATCGTATTTAATTAAATGATAGATTAAATCGATATAATTAAAATAAAGATGTTAATAATATGGAATTTTCAAAAAGCAATAGAGCAAATTCAGCAATTATCGGAATTTATAGACTGCTCATCATTTTTTTTGTGCTTTTCACCCTTTATTTTGCGCAAACAATTCTTGTTCTATTAGCTCTTGCAGGGCTCCTTACGTTTCTCTTATCTCCATTAGTTTCAAAGTTGGAAAAATGGATTGGAAGAACTTCTTCAGTATTTTTGGTTGTTCTGATCGTTTTTTCACTGATCGGATTTTCAGGCTATGTATTTAGTAAACAACTCGTTAGATTTGCGTCCGATTTTCCAACCTATAAAGAAAATGTCGAAAAAAAATTAAGCGGCATAAAGCTACCCGACTGGAAAATTTTTAATGTGATTCATGAAAATGTCCAAAACTTGTTCACAAATGATAGTGTCGCTGCACATGATACCACGACATCGCCAATTGAAGTAAAGCTTTTGGATATGGGATCTGGTTTCATAAATTTTTTTCACTCCTTTTTCGGTTCGTTTTTTGATGTTATAGGGTCATCTGCGGTCGTATTACTGCTTGTTATTTTTATGCTGTTTAGACGGGAGGATATTAGAAGCCGGATTATAAGATTGATGGGGCAGAGAAGTATCAGCACGACAACAAATGCACTAGATGATGCAAGCGATAGAGTTTTTGGTTATCTTTTTAGACTTTTTATTGTAAATATTTGCTTTGGGATTGCAGTCTCAATTGGGCTTTATTTTATCGGAATTCCAAGTCCCATTCTTTGGGGGAGTTTTGCCGCAATATTTCGTTTTATTCCATATATTGGCGTCTGGATTGCAAGCGTGATCCCCATTTTACTTTCTTTTGTCACGACGGATTCATTTATTCAACCTGTTCTAACTCTTAGCTGGTTTATCTTGCTCGAAGTGATTACTGCCAATATGATAGAACCTGTATATTATGGAAAAAAAGCAGGAATTTCTTCTTTTGCGCTTATAGTCTCTGCGCTATTCTGGACATGGTTTTGGGGTCCAATCGGTCTTTTACTATCGACCCCATTGACTGTTTGTCTTGTAGTTATCGGCCAGCACATGCCTAACATGAAGTTTTTAAGCACTTTACTTAGTGAAGAAGAACCCCTGACCCCTGCAGAAGAGTGCTATCATCGACTTCTTTCCTATGATTCCAATCAAGCAGAAGAGGTTGTAGAAGCCTATCTCAAAAAAAACTCGAACGTATCGCTTTATGATTCCATACTGATTCCTGTTATTGCTCAAACTGAAATGGATTTTCATTCAGATATTATTGATTTTGAAAAAAAAGAAGAGGTCTACCAAGGCTTGCGTGAAATATTAGAATTTCAAAGTATTTCTATTCAAAAAAATGGGACAGTAGAAACTATCCCACAGGCTAAAATTCTTTGTCTTTCTGAAAAACACTTAAGAGATGAGCTTGGATCTTCTATTTTAGCGAAATTTTTTGAATCTTTGCCTTACGAAATATATCAGAAAAAAACAGACGATTTGAATGAACTTTTTGAAACAGTAGAAAAAGTAAATCCTGATCTGATTTTTCTTACAGCAGTCACACCCTTTGTTTTGTCGCATATGCAATATCTTTGTTCCAGATTGCATCAGGCAAATCCAAATGTCCCTATTTATGTATGCATTTTTGGCTCAAATGAAGAGATTACAATTGAAAAACTTAATTTAAGGGGTGTCAGAGAGGTATTATTTTCACTTCAAGATGTTTCAAAGGCAATTGAAAATCTTAAAAAATAAATGATATTTTTTATTCCGATCTATGGTATAGCTAACTCATAAGTTTTTTAGTATACCCATGGAGAACACTATGAGAGAAGTTGACGTTAAGGAAGAGCATATTCAGCGTTCGATCAATGAGCTCATTGCTCTTGCAGGAGGAAATGTTGATACTTTTGAAAGCCAGCTGATCGGTCAAATTATTGAAACGACACTTAAACTTGTGCATGAAAGCCATGATGCAGGGCAGCTCAAATTGATCAGCAGATCTTTAAGGGAACTCCGGTACGCCTATCGCGTATTTAATGCCTATAAAGGAGTGCGCAGAATTAGCATTTTCGGCTCTGCAAGGACCAGTGAAGATCATCCTGACTATATTGCCGCAAAAAAATTTAGCCAACAAATCGCAGATCATGAATGGATGTGTATCACAGGCGCTGCAAATGGCATCATGAAAGCAGGTTTGGAGGGAGCGTCACGGGAATCGAGCTTTGGGCTATCCATAAGACTTCCATTTGAAGTTCCAACGAACACTGTGATCGAGGGCGATCCGAAGCTGATTGTATTTCGCTACTTTTTTACAAGAAAACTCATGTTCATGAGCCACTCAGACGCAGTTGCAGTCTTTCCTGGGGGTGTCGGAACTTTGGATGAGCTTTTTGAGGTTTTAACACTTATACAAACAGGAAAAGCTAATATTATTCCTGTTGTTTTAATAGAAGGCGAAAACGGGGTGTATTGGAAGAACTGGAAAAGTTATCTCGAGGATCATCTACTTGCAAACGGGTGGATTTCAAAGTCTGATTTAAATATTTTCTATTTAGCCCCAACCTATCAAGATGGTGTGGATCATATTATCAAGTTTTACAGACGCTACCATTCGAGCAGATATGTCGACGATAAATTAATCATCCGGCTTTTAGAACCTATTACAAGTCAGCAAGTTGCTTTTCTTAATGAAAATTTTAATTTTTTGGTCGCATCCGGAAAAATTGAGACGACGGGTCCTCTTAGTGAAGAAACCGATCATTTGCATTTGCCGAGGTTAGTTTTCCACCATACGCGGTCTGATTTTGGTTCCGTAAGAGCCTTGATTGACGCAATCAACAACTTCTAAAGCCTCTTGTTGATCCTTTAGACTCGTGAAGCTAAAAAAAAGCTTACGCCGTTTTAGAGCAATCAGAGTTTAAGTTATAGTTTTTACGTACTGATCGACAATGGGATCCTTGATGAACATTAACTTTTCTATCAGGGTTCTCTTCAACGCGTTAAATTTAGCTAGCTCATATCTGTTTAGCTTTCTTTTAATGTCGAACAATTCATTCACCAGATACCTTGCGAGAAAAATTCTTAAGGCTTCCTTTTTAAATTTTAGAAAATTAACGCGCTCAATAAAATAATGGATGAAATTTGTTAAAATGAGATTGTATTCCGTAAAATGGTCTATGAAGCAATTTACGGTATGGGATTCTATTAAAAACTCATACCAGGAATCAAAAAGCATGCTTTGTACCGGCTCTCCTTTGAAAATAGCAAGGAGTTTGATCAAAGCATCAGACCATGATTGCGCCATTTTTATAAGCGTATTTCTCCAAATGATGGGCCTTGTAATTGGTTTAATGTGAATATTTGAGAAAATGGCTCTTTGGAAGTGATGAAAAATATAATTGCGTTTAACAGTGGGAAAGGGTTTCTCAATGTTTACATCTACAGAATCATCTATAAATTGAGCCTCAAAAAATGGGTAAGTTAGAATTTCTGCCCGGATAGTATTAAAGCAGTCCAGAAGTTTATTCGGATCAGCAAATTCTTTTATTTTATTATTATGCTCATACTGAAAATTTAATGCTTGGGTATTTTTATAGAGATTTATAGCTCGCAAAGTCGAAATCGGGGAATGATAATTCAAATAACGTTTAATCATCGATTCAGCTTCTCCCATAATCCCGTGAAAAGGAGTAGGTTCTGTTGAATCACGCAACGTTAAGGGTCTAAGACTAATATAAAGAATAATGCGTTTTCCAGCTTTTGGATGATGTGCAAGAAGATTTAAGTCCTTGGCTATCTTAAAAATTTTCTCCATTTCAGTAAGGTGCACCGGATTCGTATAAATATTTTGCAGCTCTTTCCAAAAAATAATTTCTTCCAGTATATCAATAAATGTTATAGCGCTTCTAATATATTCTTCTGTTTTAGAAAGATGCAAATTTTCCTTAAAGAATTTCAGTTGGATCACAAGAGCTTGTTGGCACCATCTTAGAGTTAAAACGCGGGCGATATTATTATCATCAAAATTAATTTTTAATAGGTTAAGAATTAAGAGATTTATGTAAGTTGTGCAACGAAATGGATTTTCGCATCCTTCCAGTTTAAATTCCATTTGAGGGACAAGTATAAAAGGCAATCCACTAACGCCGGATAAAATATTTGACATATTCATATTAAACATATGAATGCGTTGATTTTTTATTAGATAGGCAAAATAATGAAATAGGTTATTCAGGCACTGGCGCTCAAGAATTGGATAGATTGCAATCTCTCTTGCGTGACTGCAAAAAACATTAGTATAATGCTGGAGTAGATCTTCATTACTTTTTGGACTTTGCAAAAGTTGCTCAAATCTCATTGTCAAAATTTTCGTAATGATTTTGACTTTGAATTCATTTTCAAAAATAAGATCAAATTGATTTAAACTCGTAAGCTTAAATAACAAATCATCTACTGATATTTGTTCGGCAAAATAATACTCTTCATCAAGATACTTGGGATTTATAATAATTTTTTCTATAAATTGTTTAATGTATTCAATTATTTTGGGAGCTAAAGGATTATTTCTTTCTAAGAGGTGGATAATGATTTCCAAGGCTGTAGCATGCATCGAATAACATTTTGCAGCAGCAAGTGATTTTATCATCTTAAATAGATCCATTGCGTCAAAACTTTGAGGCTGATGAACAAATATATCGAATAATAAATCCCGGACATGACCAGAAAAAACTAATTTAAAAACGTATTGGTATTTTTCGGAATTTTTTATCAAGAGATGAAGCGTCTCTTCTAAAAGAGGTAGAACATCCAATAATTCTTCTTCGTAAATTTTTTTTAAAATCACAAGTCCAAGTAAAGCAATGCAAAATTCGTTATTTTTAAAAAGATTTCTAGCAAATAAGATCTTTTGCTCGAGAGTCAATAGCTGCCGCTCCTTGACACTCATAATAATATATTGAAAAGGCAGAAAAACCACTGATGAGGGATTGAAACTTGTTGAGAGGTCAAAAAGAGCATCGGTCAGCAAATTAAAACTTTCGAGATTTTGAGTACACATTCCCATCCATTTTTCCAGTTGAGGCTGGTTTGGCATTTCAAGTTGTATGATCAAAATAAATAATCGAATAGCCTTTGTCATTTGATTTGTTCTTAAGAGTTCTTCCATCAAACGCGCATAGGTTTCGATGATAGTCTCATATTGGGGAGTACTAGCTAGTGTATGAGCTTTAAGCACCATCATCAAGGGAAGAATATGTTGGGTATCTGCAGATTCATTTAATTCATGTTTGACAACTTTTGGAATAAGTAATAACAGTAAATTTTTATCAAAAGTCACCCTGACGTTGCGGTATGAGAGCGATTGCAAAAAAGAAATTAATAATGTGTACTGTTTATTTAGAATTAAAATCTTAAATATATTGTCAAGATTTTGTATAATCACTTTGAAGTTCATGGGTGTCAGTAGAATATTAAGATTATTCAAAAGATCAATAAACAAGTTAAGATATTCTAATGCTGCATTTTGCTCACAATCAACAGCTTCAAAAAAATCTCCCAGCATCATCAGGATCAGATCTGTTTTTTCGCTAAAGTTAAATGAACAAAAAGATAGCTGAATCAATTGAAGTTTTTCCTCGAAGAAATTTACATAAAGCTTTTGAAAAGCGCTATGAGACATAAGAGGATGGATTCTCGAAAAACCGACTTTTGATGAAAAATTATGGAACATATAATGGATCGTATCTTGAAGTTCTTTAGCATCTCTATCTGAAAGTCCGGTCAACAATTCTAAAATTTCTTTCAAAACAACTATTGAGCCATCCAGATCTTCCTCGGCTATTTTTTGCTTAAGGCTTTCGTGGGCATGCTGATAAAACATTTTCGGAGGTATAAACTTTTTATAGGTTTCCATATCAAGGGATTTTGGTACAGCTGAAAAAACAATGCAGCGGGATAAGAGCTCTATTAAATCATGACTTAAATTCATTTCATAAAAATATTCGATCAAATAATGAATTTCATCTTCAAGCGCTGTAAAAATAGTCCTATCAGGGCGTCTCTCAAAAAGAAGTGCCCAGGATGCCTGCTTTAAAGTGTTTGCTTTTTCGACAGATTTTTTTTCAATGGATGTCTTTTTCTTGTATCCAGTTATCAACATCTTAAAAGATCTTATGGCATCCTCTATCAAAAATATTTCCAGTTTTAAAAGGGTTAAAAAAAGCTTTGAGGAGGCATTCAGATCAAAGACAATCATTTTTTCTAAAAGGTTAATGCCTGAAATTTTTTTTTGTTCAGGTTCCAATGGTAAATGCGAAAAAAGACCAAAGACGAATGGATAGGAGGAAAAATCAGTATGTACTATGCACAAATCCAAATAACTTGAAGCATTGACTTGACTTGACTTTAAAATATCCACAAAAACATTTTTTAAGTTTGCCAAGGGTCTATTGTTTAAGATGGCAATGATACTATTGCAAATTCTTAGACGCTCTTTTGGGCATGATTCCAAGCTCAAAATGGCTGGAAAATAGAAAAGGAGTTTGCCGGTTAATTTTCGTATGTTTTTGGTATAGCTAAAACTCAAGAGTAAAAGATTATACCCATATTGTTTAAGCAGCTTGACAGGTTGTTGTACAAGTTTTTCTGCAGTTTCGATCAAGGTTTCAAAATCCGTATCAAATCTTTGGATATTTGCGTTTAATGATTCATTTACATTTGCAGTAAAGGGGCTTTCACCAAGTAGGTAAGTAAACAGACTTTCCAGGACTTGTGTAGATTCTACAGGAATATTGCCATTTAGAAGATAGCTGTTTAAATCATCGATAGAGGTTTTAAGAGATCCTGTTGTTTGTAAAAAATAAATATCAGATATTTCAAGGGCAACTTCGGATTTGACTCTTGTGATGAAAACTCTTCTTTGTGTTGTTCCTAAATTTAGAAAAATAGTTGCATGCAAAAGTGAATAGACAGCCTTAAAATCAAGGCATGGATCTGTTAGGGCCTTTAAGAGGCACCCAAAAAAATTTTCAATTTTTAAAGGTAATGAAACAAACCGTTTAATTTTTTCTTGGACTTTTTCAATGATTGCCTTATCAACATTTTGTTTATTTAAAAAAATAAGGATATGGCAGGATAGGGCAATTAGATTTAATTGATTATCCGAATCTAACTTTTTAAAAAAGCTCGAAATGAGTTCCGGCAGTTTGCTTGAAGGGATTTTATGAAAAAGAACAAGGTCAATATTTTCTTCAAAAAAGCGGCAATTTTTTGTCATGTTCTTTAAAGCACGAAGCCAAACCATTTCATCACATTTTTCGATGTTTGGACAATGAAGAATATTTAAGGCCTGGTCGACAAGCTGCTGCCAAATGTTTTTTGAGTTATGGCCAACTGGATTGCAATCTCTTTTTAAAAGAGGCGAGGGGTTTGAATATAAAATCCAAGTAGCATTTAGTTTAAAATCGTCCAAATAAAAAATGCAAGGATTTTCAATATTTTGAACAAAGATGAGATCGATTGGTTTTTCATCCATATTCCCAAAAGAAATTGTTGAATAGATCGTGTTTCTTTCGATCGGAATGGTTTCGTCTTTTCGTGTGTCAAAATAGTGAAATTTAAGAAGGGACGAATCTTTTACATTTTGACGCTGCTCCATGATACTAGAAGAGGCATTTTCTTCACCGGAATAGAGCGCCTTTGCAATAAAATTAATAACCTCATTTGGCAATTGCAGAATTTTTTTGGTGGTTATTTCACCGCTTAAGATAAATCTCCAATCAGAATCTGACGATTGATAAGTTTGCATCATTTCAAAAAGTTCAAACGGAATGGGATCATTTACAAGCTTTTGTAAATTGTTCAACGTAAAATGATGCTTATTTGCAATTTCTAAAAGGTGGCTTCCGAATGAAAAAACATTGCCCGGATATATTTTAAAAAGATGAAGAAGAAGCTCTGACAATTTAATCGAACCAGAAATTACCCTTCCGGTTAACTTGTCAAGAGATGAAAGAGAGATATTTCTCGATAAAAAAGTGGAAATTTCGTCAATGATGCTATTATCAAAACATGAGGCAGGCATCCATTCATTGCTTGAAATACAAAAACCGTATGAATCTATTTTACCGGCAGTATAAAGTTGAAAAAAAAGGCGATCCCTTGGTGAATCGTCTTTGAAGGCCCCCGGAATGAAGAGAGCTTTTTCAACATGATTTGTTGCAGAAGTATCTCTTAAATCATTTGGAGCTATAATTTCATCAAGCCGCGCTGTTTTTTGTGTCTCTAAAGAGTTTAAAAAACCAGACATTATTTAAATTTTTTCAAGATTGTTGAGACGTATTTTTTCATTTCTTCAGAAAGACTCCCTGAAATATAGAGGCTATTGTAATTTATTGACAGAAGGCACTCGACGATCAACACCTTATGTCTTTTAATGTCGGCAAGGACATTGTAATGCTTTAAAAGTTCATGCAGCATGGTTTGCTGCTGTGTTAGTAACTTTTCGTTATTTGTTTTAAACATTAATTGAGGGAAAACGAAGTGATAAACCTCAAATGTAGGATCGTTTAATTCAAGGTATTTGGTAAAACTTAAGAATACTGTGAGGTAATTCAATGTATTTTCAGGAGAAAGTGAGACCGTATTGTTTAGTAAAAAAGAATTTATACTGATTATGTTTTTGGAAAATTTTATTAGATTCTCTTTTTGGGACACTTTTGGGATCAACAATTGCATCGTTTTAATAAAGTCCAAGAGAAGATTCTCAGCAGGAATTTTATCCAATTTATAGAGTTTGAACCATACCTGATTTTCGAAAGAAAACAATAAATCAGTCATATGATGTATGACTTCTAATAAGGTTCCTTCTTTTATTTTTATAAAATTATTTCTTGTTATTAGAAAAAATTTTGTAAATCCGGTCGTTATAAATTGTTCGAGTTCTGTGCAGCGCTCGTTTTCCTTTAAAAATAATTTGCAGCAATTTTCAAGAAGCACGGCATGCGGCAAGAGACAACCACTTTTAATCTCAAAGTGCTGACTTTCATACAATTGTAAAGCAGAAGTAAATGTAAATCTCTGAATTCTTAAAGCGCACTCTTTTGATGCTGTATAATTAAGATTAAAAAGGGTTTTAAAATATTCAAAATAGGAATGATATTCGACGTATGGAATTTGTTTTCTGTGTAATAGAATTTGTTTAGTGTAAAGAGTAAATAAGTAACTGATGCTTTGAGAATGAAGTTCTTCGAGGATTGGATCATTATTTGTGATATAATTTTCTGGAGAAATCAGTATCACTTTTTGTAAGACCATGTGTAAAAAAGACATTACTTCGGTTTTTTTTAAACTTTCTAGAAATGCGGTCGTCACGATTAGTTCAAGGGCCTGTAAAAAAACTGATGGAAATTTACTTGAAAATGCAGCTTTTATAAGCTCATTGTTTCTTGTTCCATCAGTAAATGCCGTTAAAGACGGATTTCTTTCTTTTGGATGTTCTTTGATATTCATAACGGACACTTTATAAAGAAGAAGGCCTAAATCTTGAAGCATTCGGTCTTGGCAACTGATCAGTCTTTTGAACTCCTCAAAAAATGTTTTTTTCGAGTATTTTAAGATAACTTCTCCAGTGAGTTTATAAAGAATACAATAAAATAATTCTGTTAAATCTTGATGCTTTAAACTTTCTAAAAATTCAGGGTTTTTTTCGAGAATAGCCATATTTGCATCTTTTAGATAAACAGTAGTCCAATTTTTTATTATATCCTGAGCTGGGATGACTATTTGACTTAAAAAAGGTATAAATTCCGGTTTTGAAATAGCAGAGAAAATTAAGGAGCTTACAGATAGCACTATAAATGGATTTCTTTCACTGCTGGAAGCTTCTATGAATAGTTTAGACCATTCCCACTGAAGGGATAAATCATCAAAATAACGGTTAAAATCGAAAGAAAGCATGTTGGATAACAAGTCTGCTTTTTTTGAAGAGCCTATCCCAAGTTGTTTAAACGATTTTTCAAGCAAGGATATTACAAGTCTAGCCCTCTCTAACTGCATTGGAGCGCTTTTATCTAGCAATTTTAAAATCTCTAAGTGATTGGCGTTGAAAAAAACATAAATAGCTTCCGTATCTTTAATTTCATTTAAAAATAACATGAAAAGCGCAACACATTCCGGAATTTCATTCGGATTTTCGATAAAATGAGTGGTGGAAAGTTTTTTTTGTTTTATCAAATTACAAATAAGTAACTTTAAAGGATGATGATTTGAAGTTTTGACCGCCTCTAAAAATGCTTTCCAAAGCGCAGCATCAGTGGGCATGGTTTTTTCAAGTAATTGAAAAATAAGTTTTAGATCCTTTATTGAGGGTTGTTTTTCAAGAACCGCATTTATTACTTGGCCAGTTGAGACAAGAGTTAACGTAGTTTTAAATTCCCCTACGGCCTGGAACCAATTGTGATACTCTTGCTTGTCCAGCAATTGGTTTAAATAAGCTTGGACATAACCTGTAAAGTATTCACTAAAATTTTCGTCTTTTTTGGAATATCTTAATAAAGTGAGAGTTCCTGTCATGTCCCCTGTTTTTAAGAGGTTATCTAGCACGCTGCGCAAATTAGAAAGTTCTTCAGAAGCAAATGGATGGGGAGCTTCCGTCGCTGCCATTTTAGAAAATAACAGAGATGCTTCCTGAGCATCGCTCTTTTCAGAAGCAACTGGATGGGGAGCTTCCGTCGCTGTCATTTTAGAAAATAACAGAGATGCTTCCTGAACATCGCTCTTTTCAGAAGCAACTGGATGGGGAGCTTCCGTCGCTGCCATTTTAGAGAATAACAGAGATGCTTCCTGAACATCGCTCTTTAATGATTCTTTGATGATGTTATGAGCTGTTTGTCGAAATAAATGACAATCGTCTGTTGTGATGATTTTTTCTTCTAAAAGGCTAGACAATATTGTGAGAGATTGTTTTTTGTCGTTTTTGAGGTGTTCGATAATTGATAACCAATGTGTCGTCTCGTTATTAAAAAGTTCTGACGGCTTAAAAATTTCTAAAAGCATTGCAACAAACGAGGAAATTTCCTTGGACTCGTCTTTTTTGGACTCGTCTTTTAATGTTAAAAACCATTCAAGATGCATCTTAAATATTAATGTTCTTAAAACTATCGGAAAAGGGATTAAGAATGCGATACATAGATGCAGTACATTGACTTTTTCAATAATTGAGGCCTTTGAATTTAAGACACTTTCTATAATAGGGCAATAATCTTGCTTGTCTTCCTGAATTTTTAAATTGGGAAATTTTTTAATGAGATCTATCAGGAGTTGTGGTTCATCGCTTAAAAGATTAACAGCAACTTTCAAAACTTTTTCAACATTGCCTTGTTCCATAAGAAAAAGAATCAGATGTTTAGCAGCTTTAGTGACAGCCTCTTTTGATTCCGTATCTAGAGAATCCTTATCAATCTTGATTAAAATTTCGTAAGTTTCTTCTTCACTTTTGGGGTTTTGCAATTGTAGTGCGTAAAGTCTGCTTAATTCTTCTTTTGTTAAGTCATGCGGTTGGGTATGTAAAAGCTCCAGCATTGTTACTTGCTGACCGATCAAACATAACGTGCTGAGATAATCTAAAAAAATTACACGAAATTTTATTAAGAATTCATGGCATAAAGGGTATTTAAAAAGTGTGGCTCGGTTATGTCGTATAAGCTTAATTGATTCCAAACTATCATTTTGGGACGCTTCTTCAACAAATCTTTGGAGGAGGAGATGTTCTGCAATAGGATCGCCCATGTATCCAAAGACAAAAAGTTTTTCTAATTCTCCAAAAAAGCTTAATGCTTCTTTTGGGTTTTCAGTTTTGGTGCAAATTTCAACGGCAAGCTCATGGATTTTTTCATCTTCTGGATTCAAGTAATTGTTTTGAAGACTGCTTTTCATAAGGTTAAAGCTTAGCGCAACAGATGATTTTCTAATCAGATCAGAAATAAGAGTGACTAAGACTGAACGTTCATTTTGTTTCTCATCTGAAAAATGAGAGGGGCCTGTATTTCCGGAGCTTAAAATTAAGGCAGTCTTGCTGCAAATTGTCAAATAAGAATCAGAATTTGTGCGGTCCATTTTTTTACAAAGAGAGAGATAAAGGGCTGCAAAATAGCTCATGAGCAGATCATTTGAAACACTCTTTCTTAAAGACAAATTTTTTAAAAAATTAAAAGTAAATATAAGAGTTTCGTGTTTTAAGTCATCCCTTGTTAGAATTGTTAAAATTTCCATCATTTCATTTTGGAATAAACATAAGCGATTTTTTGATTCAAACATCCCAAGAAAAAAAATCTCTCCGCAAAGTTCAATTCCTATTTTTTTCTTAAATGTTTCTTTTTGAAGAATGAGTTCTTTTACATAATTTTTAATAAACTGGATTTTGTGAATATCGCGCCCAAATGCCCATCCGAAAAGTTTTGTGCCTTCTTGCTGAAAACATAAGAAAAGATTATTATCTTCCAAGATTCTTTGAAAGCTATCCTCGGATAAAATCGAAGGAAGCAACGATTTAAATTGTAAAAGGATCGATTGATAAGTTTCTTGGGATTTTGTAAAAATCAACGAAGGGATTTTTTTTAGAAGAATTTCTTGAACAAAATTCATTTCATATTGCGGCGTATTACGGAGAATTCTTAAACCGATGGAGATTTCTTCAATCTTATTGCTTTTGAGAAGTTTTTTTCCAAATGCTTCAATTTGATCAAATTGCGCAGTTAAAGGTAAAGACGAAGATTTTTTTTCAGTGAATGTTTCTGTTTGAGATGTTGCAACAAGAAGAAATTCCAATACCTCTGCACAATCAAAACTTATACTAAATTCCGCCAATGCTTTTTCGATGTTATAAGGTATTTCCAAAACAAAGACCGTGGCTGCGAACTTCAGACGGAATAGTAACAAGGGACTTGAGAGAACCTCTTCGCATGAAAGATCAAAATGTTTGCAGGTTTTATTTTCTATTAAAGCAATCCAGGAAAATACATTTAAAAAGCTTTCGATTTCATCAAAATTTTTGTTATAATAGAGGGCAAGTGTATGGATGACATGGGTCAGCGGACAATCATCTTCAAATGAATTATAATAAAAATCTTGTACAAGCAACGCAAAAATTTCGTTCCGGCAATTATCATCCAAAGAGCGGCAAATTTGAAAAGAGATCAGGAAAGCAAACAGAGATTTTGGAAAATGTTTTTGAATTTCATTTTTTAGCGCATAAGCTATCATTTCATTTTTGAAAAGTGGTAAATTGTCCTCGAAAGGACAAGATTCAGCAGTAATTGTTTTTTCAACTTCAGCAATAATGTTTTGCAAGTAGATGATAAAATCTGTTTTATTTTGAAGAGCAGGTTCTTTTATTTCCTCAGTGCGGGGTTCCAGATTTTTGACCGGTTCTTTTGAAGCCGGCTTAAATTCACGGGCATTTGGATTTAGAGAAACACGTAGCATACGGGATGCTAGATTCGTTTCGTCTTCTGAAGAGGACTCCTCATCGAAATTAGAAGGGTCCACATAATAGGGTATGGGTCTAAAATAAATCGGCACTAAGAAATGAGACATGTTTACCTTGAAATTTAACTGGACATAGATTAATGAGATTATATATGTTAGAGCAAATTGAGTTATATGAGATCATTTTTCATTTAATAGAGATCGAAGTTTAGCGATTTTTCCTTTTAATTGGAATCACTATTTTTAATTAAAATCAGTTTTATAGAGGAAATATAAAATGCCATTGAAGAAAACAGAAGTAACAAAGTTTAAAAAGAAACTGGAAGATTTAAAAAACCAACTAACGCACTCTTTAAAAGGTTCTACTGCTGAAGTAAAAAAACCGGATGAAGCTACAGGGTATTCACAGCACCAGGCAGATCAAGGAACGGATGATTTTGACCGTACAATCAGTTTGGAAGTGACTAGCCGCGAATATGGAATCTTAAGACAGATAGAGCGTGCTTTGGAAAAAATCGATGATGAAACATACGGAATCTGTGATATCACAGGAGAAGATATTCCGCTGCCGCGTTTAGAAGCTGTGCCCTACGCGACGATGACTGTTAAAGCGCAGGAACAACTTGAAAAGGGACTGCTCTAAAAACCTTGGGTTATGATGATGACAGCAATCAATAAAAGCAGCAAAAAGACAGTTTTAGCCCTTATATTGGGCTTTTTTGTTTTGACGGCAGATTTTTTTACGAAATATTATACTCAGCAAAATATCCCCATGATGTACTACAATTCCTATCCCTACGGTGGGTTTGGAATTTTTAAAAACTTTTTCGGGGTTGAATTTTCCATTGTGCATGCCACAAATAAAGGGGCTGCCTTAGGGATGTTTGCTGATTTTCAGACCTATTTAATTGGTTTTAGAATTCTCTTAATTGCAGGCTTAATTCTCTATTTATTATTTTATAACAAAAATAAAAATGTGATTTTACCGATGATATTGGTAGCTTTTGGAGCATTTGGTAATATCCTGGATTATTTTTTGTATGGGCATGTTGTCGATATGCTTCATTTTGTTTTCTTGGGTTATAGTTTCCCTGTTTTTAATGTTGCCGATACGGCAATATGCATCGGAATTTTTTGGCTGCTTATCGCTACAAGCTTCGATCAAAACTTAAAAGAAACTAAATTGCTCTAAGAACATGAAGGAAAGGTGCAAGCTTTTTTTCAACGCAGAGGCGCAAAGCTTCTTTAAATGGAACAACTCTACAAAGAAGCTTTGCGCCTCTGCGTTGAAAAAAAGCTTGCACCGGTTTAGAGCAATCTGAGGTTAAAGTCTTTCAACAATGGAGGTTGTTATTTCTGTTCCGAATTTGATACGCACAAGCACCCTTAAAGATGAGGGTCTATACCAGGTTTCAAAATGGCTTTCTTTCCAGGTTCTTATCGACCCTGATGAAATGATAAATTTGTTAGATGAACTTCAAGGCATCTACATTTGCATCACAGGCCAAATTTATACGCCTGGTAACGAAATCCTTTCATCCGATCAATTTTTAAGCGTTTATGCTGCCTACATTGAGGGCATAAAGCAGGGTAAGTTACTTGAAGAGTCTTTTTATCGCTCATTTTTTTCCTCTGTTTTTACAAAGTCTTTAGATCATGTCTACAAGGTTAAAATCTCAGAAGATCAATTTTTGCTAAGGGTGTCCAAACCTGTTTTACAACTTCAAGCGCACCGCATGCACTACTCAGATCTTGACGGAAAATTCCGGCCCATGATTTTTGGCGCTGATAGCATCCATTGGGGCATTCAATTTTCCTATCCGCAAATTTTTCAGGACAATCAAACAAAGGAAATTGTGAATGTTTTAAAGGATTTAAACTTTCCAAATACTGAAATTTATCATATCTTACAAAAATGGATCCGGAAAAATACAATTCCAACCCCATTTGTGATCGGAGATAAAAAAATAAATAGTCCCATAAGAATTGGAAAAAATTGTTTACCATGGATCAATCAACATCCCCAACTTATTGAAAGAGGTTTAAAAGTCATTCCATGACAATTGAAGTGATCGCAATCGGCTCAGAACTATTATCCGGGTTTTCCATAAATACAAATGCCGCTTTTATCGGAAAAACATTAAAATTAGCAGGTTTTAGAGTAAGCAGGCAGACAGTTATTCCAGATGATCCAAACGAAATACAAAACGCCTTTGAAAAAGCTTTAAAAAGATCCTCTGTTGTGATTGTGACAGGAGGTCTTGGACCGACTCTTGATGATATCACAAAAACTGTAGCTGCTGATTTTTTTGAGTCAGCTTGTATTTATGATGAAAAAATTGCAGAAGACTTAAAAAAACGTTTTGGTAATATTACAACCCTTGAATCTCAAGCAAGTATTCCGGAAAATGCAATTCCTATCTTAAACACGGTAGGAACAGCCCCCGGATTAATTTTTGACAAAAATGGATCAAAACTTATTCTGCTTCCCGGTGTTCCAAAAGAGATGGAATCGATGATGGATGAGGTAGTTGCTGTATTGGAGGATCATTTTAAAGAAAAGATCCAGTACCATCAACAAATAATCCATCTCTACCATATTTATGAATCAGAAGTCGATCCAACGCTTGAAATACTCAAAAAAAAATATGAAGGAATTGAGTTTGGGATTTATCCTGGATATGGAAAATTAAGCGTAGTCGCAGGCTCCTATGATTTGGAATTATTGGAGAATTGTTTAATTCCATTAAAAGAGAAATTTAAATCCCATTTACTTGAATTTGAAACAGGATTGATTGAAGGAGCTCTTTTAGAGAAGTTTATCGCCAAAAAACTTGTTTTGAGCGTAGCTGAATCTTGTACCGGCGGAAAAATATCTGCCAAGCTAACCTCTGTTTCCAGAGCTTCTGAATATTTTTTAGGTTCCATAGTCTGTTACTCTAATTTTTTAAAAACAAGACTTCTTTCTATTCCAAATGAGCTTTTAGAAACAAAAGGAGCCGTTTCCAAAGAATGCGTTGAAAAAATGGCCTTGAATCTTCTTGAGATGACAGGATCCGATTATTCTTTATCCGTATCAGGGATTGCAGGACCCCTTGGAGGATCTATTGATAAGCCGATAGGTACTGTATTTGGGGCAATTGCAAAAAAAGGAAGTTCCGTTACTTCCTTTGAATTACATTTGCTTGGCACCCGCAATCAGATTATAGAAACAACAGTCAATATTTTGCTTTTTGAGCTATATACCGAAGTGAACAAACTTTAAAAATTAAAATAATAGTAAGCTAAGTTGATAGCTCAAATGTAGAACAGGCCTACTTGTGAGTACATTAAAAACCAAAACAAAAAATGTCCAATTTGAAATGCTTTTTGGACGAATAAATTTTAAACAAATGGCTAAGCATGCAAAATTTAGCGCTGCAATGCTTAAAACATGTTTTGGATGCCAAGGATTGACTTCAAAGAGAATTCTTTTTCCAAATTCCATTTCTGTAACTCCAAAAAATCCAGCGATTGCTAAAATAAGCCATATGCCTTCGCGCGTAATAATTGTGCTTAGAAAAATCGAAATTTGTGAGAATATATAAGCTGCGGAAAATATTTTACTATTTTTTGACTTAATGCAAAGAAAATAAAATTCAATGATCCCGAATAAAAACGTAAAGGTGCTGGCAGCAATTTTAAGGTTTTCTTTGATCATTAACTGATTAAAAAGTGTTGTAATGTCCATTTATATAAAGAATCCCTTCTAAAAGCTTGAGATTATACTATTATTGCCTGTTTAAATCAAGTTTTTAACCTTTAAGTCATAGGTTTATTATCTTGCAGAAATTCCTTTAATTTTGTTATAATTCAGGGCAAAAAAGAGAATATCATGCTTCTAACAAGTTTGCAAAACCCTCGCATAAAAGAAGTGATTTCCTTAAGGGAAAGACGCGAGCGTGAGCTAAAACAACAATTTATCATTGAAGGGTACCGCGAGCTCTTGCGCGCTGTGGATGCTGGTTGGAAGATTGAATCGCTTTTTGTGTGTGCTGAGCTTTTTTTGGGGAGTAACGAAAATGCCTTGATTGATCGCATTTTAAAGACCGACGCTAAAGTGTTTACTTGCGATCCAAAAGTTTTCAAAAAAATTTCTTATAGAGATAGACCAGACGGCCTTGTCGCTATCGCTCCTCAAATTCACCGCAATTTAGATGAATTGATCTTAAAGCCAAATCCATTACTCATTGTAGCAGAAGCAATCGAAAAACCTGGAAATTTAGGCACGATTTTACGCTCTTCTGATGCTGCTGCCTTGGATGCTTTGATCCTTGCCGATCGCTGTACGGATATTTATAACCCAAATGTCGTAAGAGCAAGCGTCGGGACTTTGTTTCATGTTCCTGTCATCGAAACAGATGGTGAAAAAGCGATTGCTTACCTCAAGAAAAACAATATTGCCATTTTGGCAGCAACTCCAAGCGCTACAAAAGAATTTACGGAAGTGGATATGCGGGGCGGCATTGCAATAGCTGTTGGAACAGAGCAGCTTGGTCTTTCTCCTCTTTGGATGGACAATGCAGATATCCAAGTTAAAATTCCGATGCATGGTGTTTCTGATTCTTTAAATGTGGCAATGGCGACAACGCTATTGCTTTATGAGGCCATTCGGCAAAGAAAATAATGGAAAAACAACCAATCGTCGATGTTTTGTATGAAGATAACCATCTTCTCATCTTGAATAAGCCGGCAGGACTAATAACTGAGCCAAGCGGCACAGAACAAGACAATTTACAGGATCAAGGCAAAAACTATCTTAAAGAAAAGTATCAAAAGCCTGGTAATGTTTATTTAGGGATTGTGCATCGCCTGGACAAGCCGGCAAGCGGTATTGTGCTTTTTGCAAAGACCAGTAAAGCTCTATCTCGTTTAAATGCTTATATGCGCGAAAAAAAGTTTAAAAAAACCTACATGGCGCTTGTTGAAAATACCCCTCCAAATGATGAGATGATTTTAGAAAATTATTTGGTTCATGATGATTATAAAGCAACTATTTCTTCCAAAAACAATTCCTCTGCTAAATTTTGCAGGCTTCAATTCAAAGTGGTCAAAAAATCAAACAAAACGGCTCTTTTAGAGGTATTATTGGAAACCGGTCGTTACCATCAAATAAGAGCTCAGCTTGCAAATATCTCTTGCCCCATAGTCGGGGATCAAAAATATGGCAGTAAAACCATACTTCCTCAAAAAAGCGTCATTGCTCTTCATCATGCTAAACTTGAATTTCTCCATCCTGTCACAGGAGAGTTTTTAGTTATTGAATCCTCTGTGCCACCTTTATTCCAAAACACTTAAGGGCGTTGCCCAATTTGAGCTATATCTATAGGGGTCAGGCTTGACAGTATGACAGTTTTTTTTAAACCCACAATACTCTGGCGAGGCAAAATAAAAAAAACTGTCATACTGTCAAGCCTGACCCCGTAATGACCCCGTAACTTAAGGCTTTATCCGCAAATTCTACCTTGATAGTGTTAATTATAGTTCATCTTAATAGGTGTTAATAATTATTTATTGACTTTAATTACTGTTTCCTGGTAAAATTAGATATAAAATTAATTTAATAATCAAAAAGGTCATAAATATGGATCCAATCAATAGTTATAATCCTAAGATATCAGAATGTCAAAAAGATGAGTGGTCAACAAAATACCTTCTTCCTACGCTAAAATTCATTAGCGTTATTTCACTTATGGGGGCAGCATCTCCTCTCTATTTGGCCAATAAAAAATTTACACCTGCTTTTCTTAATGCAAGAATTTTGCCTATTATTTCCTCATGTGTAACATTTTTTTCGCTATTTGCTATTTTTGTAGTTAAAAGAACTCAAAGCTCATTGAATTTACGCTTTTCTCAAATGAAAGTCGATGGATTATCAACTGACACACCGGCTTTTGAAGAACTAAAAAAATCACTTCCATTGCAAGAATCGGCGGTTCTTGCACCAGTTGTTTCACCTAAGCTAGAAGAAAGTAAAGTGGAGAAAACAACCGTATTGCCTAATGCAGAAGATTTATTTTCCGAACCAGCGCACACAATTGTATTGCCTGAGGTAGGGGTTTCTTTGCCACAACCAGAGCCACGTGTACCAAATGCATTACCAGAATTAAAAAAACAATTTCCTGCTGTTAGCGAAAAACCAGAATCTAAAAATAATCCTGTTGAATCTATCACCGTTGATGTGACACCAAATCCACCGTTCCTTCAGAACATGACAATCCACGGCAATGGTAATTTGGATGTAAGCGTCGGTATTTGCATTTTTCCTTTACAAGCTAAAATTGATATGCAGCCACAAGTTCCACAGCAAGTACCTGGATATTTAGCCGTGTTTACAGGCATGGCTCAAGGAGCACTGAATGCAGTGGGTAATCAATTTGGTGTAGCTGAAGCTGGATTTACAAAACATGCGCCTCAATTTAAAAAAGACCAAGCAGCCATGATGATGATAAACTTGATTCGTCAATTAGCCCAAAAAATTGATTTTTCAACAGTTTGGGAAAAAGGGCGTTTATATTTACCAACAGATCAGTTAATGCATCATCTCAAATGCAAAATTGGAGTAGGGCATCCAAATTATCAATCAATGGCTGATCTATTAGACATGCTTGTATTAGGTAAATATTACAATAAAGATCAATTAATTGTAAAAAGTCGTTTATTTACAGATAATACTGTTTTACAAGAAGCTCCTCAATTACGCTTTGACTTTTTGATGAAACTTGAAAAAATTGTACAAGAAATTAAATATGAAGAACAAATAGAAGCGTACTTGAATTTTGACCCAATATTACGGGATGAAAAATTTCCTCATATTGTGATTTTGCATACGATTGCAAAACATATGAGCGAAACTGAAGTTTGGGATCAGGCAACAAAGAGGATGTGTAAATTTCTACAGCCCCCTAAAACAGCTATTCCTTTAAGAAAAATATTTGAAAGTGATGTTGTTGAGATGGAAAGAGTTAATGCTGAATTAACTCATGCTAGTACATTGTGTTATACTGCAGAAAAATCCAAGGTTCGAACTGGGGATAACTTAGCGGTGACCTATCGTTATAATTATTCCAGTAAAATGGGTACATTGGAAATTGGAAAAAAACAAGTTTCATGGAATAGAACAGGATCCCCCTCTTTTGACAAAGGTATTGTCAATAAACCCGCTGAACTTACAGCTTTATACACCTTATATCTTGATTCATTGACAGCAGAAAACAAAAAACTTGGATTTTTTGGTCTTCAAAAGTCTCCTGAAATAAATGGAAATAATTTCAATGGGTTTGAACCGGATGATTATGAAAGAAACCGAACTGCCATTTTTATTTTAGCAAGTAAAAAATCTCGTTGGAAAAACCATTTTAAATTTACCAATTTGTCTCTTGATCAAGTCATGGAAAATGCAAAACTTAAATTAAAAGATCCAAAAAAAATAACCTCTGAAAACACTGCATCCATAAAGACAATTGATTTTAAAGTTGAACTTATGGCTTCTATGAAGAGCGGCTCTTTTGGATTTTATGGTTTAGAGGGAGCTATTGTTGAGAAAGCTATTTCAACTGTAAATATTGTGTTTTTTGCACAAAATCAACAAGTGCTTAATGATAAAGAGAGATGGTCATTTTTAATCTTGACTTATGCAATGATTGTACTTGAAACAATTAAAGAAAAAGATTTAGATGTGTTCCATATTAATTGCAAAGACGGAATTGATAGGGCAGCTGTCATTAATACGGCTGTTATGTTGGTAACTCAATTTGCAGATCATGTTAATACAGAGCTAAGTGAAGTGGAACGTGCAAAAAATATCCAACAATCGCGTACGATGTTTAGCCATGCGGCTCATTTCGTAAAAGAACAAGCCGTCATTCCAAGCAGAGCGCCACTTGCCTACTTTGTTGCAGACCAGCTCGATTTTGCAAAGAAACAAAAAAATATTGCTGAGCGTTTGGCAGTTTTAGGCGATTTTGCAAAAGCAAAATTTACCCCATTTGCTTAAAATTTGGTATGGGCTAGGGTGTTAATTTTGTGTGTTTTTTCTTCATAAAAATCACATCAAATTAAG